>CAZKYG010000069.1:0-16618 GCA_964556915.1 uncultured Gemmatimonas sp. | reverse complement strand
CCTCACCCCTCACCCCTGCCCCTCACCGTTTGTCAGCGATGAACCTCTCAATGTCGGCCGTGAGCGCCTTGTGGGCCGACGGGCGGATGTAGATCATGTGCCCCGCCTCGTAGTAGCCGAACGAGACGCGATCGTTCACCTGCTTGTCGTACGCGAGGTGCGAGAAGTTGAACTCCGCGCCTCCCATGATCGTCGCCATGTCGTAGTAGCCGATGGCCACGAACACCCGGAGGAACGGGTTGCGCGTCATCGTGCCCCGGAGCGCCTCGGTCATGTCCATGTAGCCGTTCTGCTCGTACGTCCACGGGCGCACGTTGCCCGACGTGGGGTAGCGCAGGTCGCTCTCCCACTTCAGGTCGTTGCGGATGTAGTCGAGGAACGTCGCCGTGTACGGGCCCTGCAGCGCCTGGTTCGACGGGTCGAACTCCTGGCGTTCGCCCGCGGCGTCGAGGTCGAGCGACGTGAAGCGGCCGTCCAGCCGGCCGATCGTGAGGCGCTGGTCGCGCAGCAGCTCCTTGCGGAACCGTTCCGCGCTCACGCGCAGGTTGTTCTCGAGCACGAATCGCGCCGACACGCCAGTGAGTCGCGCGTACTTGGCGGCCATCGCGGCCCGCTCGGCGTCGCCCAGGGTGCTGCCCCTGGTCAGCGCCGTCATGTACTCGCCCCACGCGAACGTCCGCGCCTCGTCCACCACCTGCTTGACCGTCTTCGCCTGGAGGTCCGGCGCCAGTTTCTTGTGGTACCACGCGTCGGCCGCGAAGGTCTCCACGTTCGCCGCCCACGCGACGTCGTTGTCGGGCTCGGGGTCAAGCGTCTGGTACGTGAGCAGCGACGAGATGAGCACGATGCCGTTGAGGTCGATGCCGTGGCGCTGCTGCAGTTCGCGCGACAGGCCGGCCGAGCGGATCGTCCCGTAGCTCTCGCCGATCAGGTACTTGGGCGAGTTCCAGCGGCTGTACGTGGTCAGCCATCCGTTGATGAACTCGCCGAACGCGCGCAGGTCGCCGTCCTGCCCGTGAAACTGCGCCGAGCTGATGCCCGGCGCGGTGCGGCTGTAGCCGGTGGAGATGGCATCCACGAACACCATGTCGGTGCTCGCGAGCAGCGTGTTCTCGTTGTCCTCGAGCGTGAACGGCGGCGCCGGCTGGAATCCCTCGTCGGCCATGCGCACGTGCTTCGGCGCGAACGACCCCATGTGCAGCCAGATCGTGGCGGCGCCCGGGCCGCCGTTGTAGAGGAAGGAGATCGGCCGGGTCTTCGCGTCCTCGCCGTCCTTGGTGTACGCGACGAAGAACATCCGCGCCAGCACCTGGCTGTTGTCGAGGCGGATCGGAATCGTGCCGACGGTGGCCGTGTAGCTCACGTCCCGGCCGCGCAGGCGCATCGTGTGATGCGTGACGGCAACTTTTTCCTCCGCCGCGCCGAAGTATTCCTCGCGCGCAGTGGACTGCGCCTGCGGCGCCGGCGCATCCCCTTGCGCGCCCCCCTGCCCGCCGCGCCCCTGCGCGCCGACCGGTGCAAGGATCAGCGCGCCGCACATCGCGGGAAGCAACGCGCCGCGGAGCGTGACGTGCAGCGCGGCAACGGCGGGCCTGCGGCAGCGAGACATGGAGTCGTCCTCGGGGTGTCGGTGGTGGAACACGAACACGGGAGAGCGCAACGCGCATCGGCGGCGCGGACGCGCGACGGAAGAGTATGCGGGAGGCGGACGGCGTGAGCAATGCGCCCCACCCCTCACCCCTCACCCCTCTCCCCCTCCCCTCACCCCTCTCCCCTCTCCCGCCCCTCACCCCTCACCCCCGCCCCTCACCCGAAGTTAAGTTGCGCCCCATGACGCACACCCCACTGCCCATCCAGCGATCGTTCGGCGAAACGCTGCGCCGCGATCTCTGGTGGCTGCCGCCGCTGGGCGTCCTCATCGCCTTCAGCACGTTCCTCGTGTACGGCACCTGGGCGGCGTTCCAGAACGCCGACTATACGTACGGTCCGTATCTCTCGCCGTTCTATTCGCCCGAGCTCTGGGGCAGCTCGCCGTGGGCCATCTTCGGCCCCAAGCCCGCCTGGTGGCCCGGCGTCGTGCCGTTCTCCCCCGCGCTGCTGATCCTGCCGTTCCCCGGCCTCTTCCGGTTCAGCTGTTACTACTATCGCGGCGCGTATTACAAGGGGTTCTGGGCCGATCCGCCGAACTGCGCGGTCGGCGAGCCGCGCGCGACGTACCGCGGCGAGCGGCCATTCCCCAATCTGCTGCAGAACCTGCATCGCTACGCGATGTACGTCGCGCTGATCTTCATCGTGATCCTTGCGTACGACGCGTGGGAGGCGTTCTGGTGGATGAGCCCGAGCGGCGAGATGCACTTCGGCATCGGGCTCGGCACGCTCATCATGTGGGCCAATGTGGCGCTGCTCACGGGCTACACGCTCGGCTGCCACTCGCTGCGTCACGTCGTCGGCGGATTCCTCGACCGCCTCAGCGGGCGGCCCGTGAACCGCGCGTGCTACACGTGTGTCTCGTTCCTCAACGGGCGCCATGGCAAGCTCGCCAAGTGGTCGATGTTCAGCGTCGGCTTCACCGACCTGTACATCCGGCTCTGCGCGATGGGGATCATCCACGACTGGAGAATCCTCTGACCATGTCCGGCCAGTACGAAACGATCGAGCACGACGTCCTCGTGATCGGCGCGGGCGGCGCGGGCCGGGGCGGGGCCTTCGCGGCCGCGTCGGCCGGCGTGAAGGTCGGGCTCGCGTGCAAGTCGCTCCTGGGCAAGGCTCACACGGTGATGGCGGAGGGCGGCATGGCCGCCGCGATGGCCAACGTGGACGACCGCGACAGCTGGAAGGTCCACTTCGCCGACACGATGCGCGGCGGCCAGTACATCAACAACTGGCGCATGGCCGAGCTGCACGCGCGGGAGGCGCCCGACCGCGTGAAGGAGCTCGAGGCCTGGGGCGCGCTCTTCGACCGCACGGCCGACGGCCGCATCCTCCAGCGCAACTTCGGCGGCCATCGCTATCCGCGCCTCGCGCACGTCGGCGACCGCACGGGCCTCGAGATGATCCGCACGCTGCAGGACCACGGCATCCATCAGGGCATCGACGTCCACATGGAGGTCACGGTCCTCGCGCTCATCACGGACGCGGGCCGCGTCTCCGGCGCCGTGGCGTACGACCGGGCGCGCGGCGACTTCCGCCTGTTCAAGGCGGCGGCCGTCGTGCTCGCGACGGGCGGGATCGGCCGGGCGTTCAAGGTCACGTCGAACTCGTGGGAGTACACCGGCGACGGCCAGTCGCTCGCCTACCACGCCGGCGCCGCGCTCCAGGACATGGAGTTCGTGCAGTTCCATCCCACCGGCATGATCTGGCCGCCGTCGGTGAAGGGCATCCTCGTGACCGAGGGCGTGCGCGGCGAGGGCGGCATCCTCCGGAACCGCGACGGCAAGCGGTTCATGTTCGACAACATCCCGGACAACTACCGCTCCTCCACCGCGGACAACGAGGAGGAGGGGTGGCGGTACGTGACCGGCGACAAGAACGCGAAACGCCCGCCGGAACTCCTTACGCGCGACCACGTGGCGCGGATGATCAACCGGGAGGTGAAGGCCGGCCGCGGTTCGCCGCACGGTGGCGTCTTCCTCGACATCGCGTGGATCCGGGAGAAGATCCCGAATGCGGCCGCGCACATCCAGCGCAAGCTCCCGTCCATGTACCACCAGTTCATGCAGCTCGCCAACATCGACATCACGAAGGACCCGATGGAAATCGGGCCCACGACGCACTACGTGATGGGCGGCGTGCGCGTGGACGGCGACACCCAGATGTCCACCGTGCCCGGCCTGTTCGCCTGCGGCGAGGTGGCCGCCGGACTCCACGGCGCCAACCGCCTCGGCGGCAACTCCCTCTCGGACCTGCTCGTGTTCGGCAAGCGTGCGGGCGAGCACGCCGCGACGTTCGCGCGTGAGAACCGGTCCGCGCGCGTGGATGCGGCGCAGGTGGATGCCGCGCTCCGCGCCGCGCTGGCGCCGTTCGATCGCCCGGCGACCGCGGACGGCCCGTTCCAGATCCAGGAGCGGCTGCAGGACACGATGCAGTCCAACGTCGGCATCGTGCGCCGCGCCGACGAGATGCAGCAGGCGATCGACGTGATCGCGGACCTGCGGCGCGCGGCGGCGGCCGTGGCCGTGCGCGGGACGCGCCACTACAACCCCGGCTGGAACACCGCGCTCGACATCCCCAACCTGCTCACCGTCGCCGAGGCCGTGGCGCGCTGCGCGCTGGATCGCGACGAGAGCCGCGGCGGGCACTTCCGCGACGACCGGCCCGAGAAGTCCGCCGACGGGCACACGTACAACATCGTCGTCCGAAAGGGCGCCGATGGCGAGATGCAGCTCACCCGCGAGCCCATCAGGGACATGCGCGCCGACCTGAAGCAGGTCATCGAGGAGAACAAGTAATGGCGACGACGGCCGAAACGCGCGAGCAGACCTTTCGCCTCTGGCGCGGCGAGCAGGGCAGCGGCGAGTTCCAGGACTTCACCGCGAAGGTCACCGACGGCATGGTCGTGCTCGACGTCGTGCACCAGATCCAGGCCGAACAGGCCAACGACCTCGCCTGCCGCTGGAACTGCAAGGCCGGGAAGTGCGGGTCGTGCTCGGCGGAGATCAACGGCCGGCCGAAGCTCATGTGCATGACGCGCCTCGACCAGCTCCCCGCCGACGAGCCGGTCACCGTGGAACCGATGCGCGCCTTTCCGCACGTCAAGGACCTCGTCACGGACGTCTCGTGGAACTTCGAGGTCAAGAAGAAGGTCGCGAAGTTCCAGCCGCGCGAGCCGGATGCGCCCGACGGCACGTGGCGCATGCAGCAGGCCGACGTGGACCGCGTCCAGGAGTTCCGGAAGTGCATCGAGTGCTTCCTCTGCCAGGACGTCTGCCACGTGCTCCGCGACCACCACAAGCACGAGGCGTTCATCGGGCCGAGGTTCGTCACGTACGTCGCCGCGCTCGAAATGCATCCGCTCGACACCGCCGACCGCGTGCCGGCCCTCAAGGAAGAGTTCGGCATCGGGTTCTGCAACATCACCAAGTGCTGCACCGAGGTGTGCCCCGAGCACATCCATATCACCGACAACGCGATCATTCCGCTGAAGGAGCGCGTCGTGGACCAGTACTACGATCCCCTCGGCAAGCTGGTCCAGATCTTCAGCCGGCGGAAACAAGGGTAGCCGGCCACCGGCGCCCGGGCCCGCCGGCGCGGGCCCGCGGCCTGGGCGGTGCCCCTCCCCCGCGTCGGCCGGCGTCTGATATCGCGCCCGTCGGGCGCCCCGCATCGTTGCTCCGAGACTTCCGCCCACCACGGAGGAGCAATGGTCCGGACCGCCCTCGCAGCATCGCTCACGCTGGCCCTCGCCGCATGCGGCGGCGGCGCCGACACCGGCAACGCCGCCGAAGCGGGCAGCGCGAAATCCGCGCCGCCGGCCAGGCGCTCGGCAACGGTCGCGGCATCGACCACCATCAAGGTGACGATGCGCGACTCGCTCAACTCGCGGGTGGACAAGCCCGACCAGCATGTCCGCGCGACCGTCGCGTCGGACGTGAGCGACGCCAGCGGACGCGTCGCGATCCCCGCGGGGTCGCCCGTCACGCTCGCGATCGTGAAACTCGAGCCGGGCAGCGACCAGGTCCGGCCGGAAGGCCGGCTGGAACTGGCGACGATATCCGTGACCGTGGATGGCAAGACGATCCCGCTCCACGCGACGATCGGCCCGATCCCGCATCACATGAAGGGACGCGGCCTCACGAAGGACGAGGCCGGCCGCGTGGCCGCCGGTACGGCGGTCGGCGCCCTCATCGGCCAGGCGATCGGCAAGAACACCAGGAGCACCGTGGTCGGCGGTGCGGTCGGCGCCGTGGCCGGCGGCGCGGTCGCCGTGCGATACGCCTATCGCGACGTGATTGTCGATCCCGGTGCGACGTTCACCCTCACGCTGACGCAGCCGGTTGTGGTGTCGAACTAGAGGAACGGAGGCCCGCGACCGGGACGGACCTGCACGGCGATTCGCCCGGCCCCGATGTCACCCCGGCGGCCACTGCATCTGCCGTCCCCCGAGCACGTGCAGGTGCAGGTGGCCGACCGTCTGTCCGCCATTGACTCCCGTGTTGATCACCACGCGGTAGCCGTCCGCGGCGATGCCCTCCGCCTCCGCCACCCGTTGCGCCATCGCGAACAACGGGCTGGCGATGCCGTGCTCCGTCAGGTGGTGCAGCGACTCCACGTGCACCTTCGGGATCACGAGCACGTGCGTCGGCGCCTGCGGGCTGATGTCGCGAAACGCGAGGCACTCCCCGGACTCGGCCACCTTCGCCGCCGGAATCTCGCCGGAGACGATCCGGCAGAAGAGACACGCGGCCATCACGCCTCCTGTGCCGCGCGCGGCGCGCGCGAGCCGTTGGGTGCGACATGGATGAACGATTGCGCGACGCCCAGCCCGGCGATCGCCGCCGTTTCGAACCGGAGGATGGCGCCACCGATCGACGCGCGGACGAATCCGGCGCCGGTGAGCTGTGCGAGTTCGTCGGTCTCGATGCCGCCCTCGGGTCCGACCGCGACGACCAGCGGTGCGCCGTCGGCCGATTCCGCGGCGTGGCCGAGGACGCCCGCGAGCGACGGCGCGCCCGCGTCGAGCACGATCCGGATCCCGTCCGGCGCCGCCGCGATGGCGCGTTCGAGCGTGGCGTCGGGATACACCATCGGCAGCCACGCGGAACCCGATTGCTCCAGCGCGCCGGTCATGCGCGCGAGCACCTTTCGCGTGAACATCGGGCCCTCGCCCCGCCCCGCGACGCTGCGCGAGCGCCGGTACGTGACGGGCCGCCAGCTCGTCGCGCCGAGTTCCGCCGCCTTCTCGGCCAGCAGCAGCATGCGCTCCTTGTCGGCGATGGGCAGCAGCAGGTGCAGCCCGCGAGGCGCCGGCTCCTGCGACGACGCGTGCACCTCGACCGTCGCGTTGCGCTTGACCACGCGCACGACGACACCGGTGGCCCGCGACCCTTCCCCGTCCACGAGCGCGACCGCCGCGCCGACGTCGATCCGCCGCACACGCATGTGGTGCACGTCGTCGCCGCCAAGCGTGACGGACTGGCCCGGGACGAACGGTCCGGCGGCCACGAATGTCGGCACGCTCATGGCACCCTCACAGGCCGCGCCGCACGGATCCGGACCCCGGTTCGGTCGCCCCGTCGCCCGGCGGCGCGGCGCGCCACGTGCAACTCCACCATTCGCCCTCGACGACCTCCGGCCCGGCCACGAGGCCGGCGTCGGCGAGGAACACTCGCATGGCGTCGCGCTCCGCGGTCAGCATGCCGCTGAAGATGGCGACGCCCCCCGGCGCCAGCGAGCCGACGATACCCGGCGTGAGATCCCGGATGACCGCCGAGATGATGTTCGCGAGCACCACCCGCACCGGCGCGAGGAGCGGGAGGATCATCGCGGCGTCGCCCTCGATCACGCGCACCACGTGGCCCGCGCCGTTCGCCGCCACGTTCAGCTCGGCGTTGCCAATCGCATCGGGATCGAACTCGATGGCGGCCACGCGCGCGGCGCCCAGTTTCGCCGCGGCGATCGCGAGCACCGCGCTGCCCGCGCCGAGGTCGGCCACGACGTCACCCGCGCGGATCTCGTCCTGCATGAGCTGCAGCACGCCGCGCGTGGTGGCATGGTCGCCGGTGCCGAAGGCCATCGCCGGTTCGATGACGATGCGGTGTTCCGGCAGGAACGGCATGGCGAGCCATGGCGGCGTCACCGTGAGCAGGCCAACCGTGTGCGCACGCAGCTGCGACCGCCACGCCGAGGTCCAGTCCACCTCGGGGGCGTCGAACGTCTCGACCGTCGCGGCCGGATCGGCAACTATCGCCGCGGCCGCGAGGCGCGCCCCCACATCCGCCGGCGCGATCGTCATGAACCCGCCGTCGATCTCCTGGATCGCCTCCGCGCCGGCGGCGAAGAGGGCGGCGGACACGCGATCACCCACGCCGTTGCCCGGGCGGATGAAGACGCGCGTCAGCACGGTCCCTGCTGGCGAGCGCGCAGCAGCCGCGTCAGCCGACGCCTCGACGCGCGGCTCACGCGCCGAGCGCTTCCTTCATCTTCTGCCAGAAGCCCTTCTCGCGCTTGGCCGGCGGTGCCTGCAGCACCGATTCCAGCGCCTCGATCGCCTGCGCCTCGTCCGGCGACAGAGACGTGGGCGTCCACACCTGCACGCGCACGTGCAGGTCGCCCGTGCCGCTTGCGTTCACCCGCGGCAGGCCGCGGCCGCGCAGCTGGAATACCTGCCCGCTCTGCGTCCCGGCGGGCACGCGGAGCGAGATCGGCCCCAGCACGCCCGGCACCTCCACGTCGGCGCCCTTCACCGCCTGCGGAAACGAGATGAGCGTCTCCGTGTAGAGGTCCTCGCCGTCGCGCTCGAACCGCTCGTCCTCGCCCACGTCGAACATGACGAGGATGTCGCCGCGCGGCCCGCCCCGAACGCCCGCATTGCCCACGCCGCGCAAGTGCATGTACTGCCCCGTCGCCACGCCCGCCGGCACGTCGATCGGGATGCTGTGGTCGCCGCGCTGCCGCCCTTCGCCGCGGCACGACTTGCACGGCGACGAGATGATCACGCCCTCGCCGCTGCACGTCGGGCACGGCGCGACGCTCACGAACTGGCCGAAGAACGACCGCTGCGCGCGCCGCACTTCGCCCGCGCCGTTGCACGTGGTGCACCGCTTGGGCCGCGTGCCTTCCTCGGCCCCGGACCCGCCGCACCGGTCGCACGGGTCCAGCAGCTTGATCTTCACCGTCTTCGTGACGCCCGTCGCCACCTCGGCGAGCGTGAGCATCAGGTCCACCTTGACGTCCGCGCCGCTCCGCGGCCCGCTCTGCTGGCGGCCGCCCGCCTGCGCGAACAGGTCGCCCAGGCCGAAGTCGCGCATGAAGATGTTCAGCGCCTCGGACAGGTCCACGTGGTGGAAGCCCGCCGCGCCGCCGGCCGCGCCCCGCAGCCCCGCCTCCCCGTAGCGGTCGTACGCCGCCCGCTTCTGCGGGTCGCGGAGCACGTCGTACGCCTCCGTGATCTCCTTGAACTTCTCCTCGGCGTCCTTCGACCCGCCGTTCCTGTCGGGATGGTACTGCATCGCCATCCGGCGGTACGCCTGCTTGATGTCGTCGTCCGAGGCGGTGCGCGCGACGCCGAGCGCCGCGTAGAAATCAGCCATCGAGGAGATCCGTTACGAGGGAAGACGTATGGGTCACGAGCGCGATCACCTTTTCGTACGGCATGCGCGTCGGGCCGATGACGCCGATCACGCCGGAGAGGCTGCCGGCCGAGTACTCCGCCGTCACCAGCGTCAGGCCGCCGGGCAGCGCGTCGCCGTGCTCCGTGCCGATCGAGATCTGCACGCCGGCCGGCGACTTGCGGGCCCGCAGCAACTGCGCGAGCTGCGTGCGCGTTTCCGTGAGCTCCAGCAGGCGACGCATCCGCTCCGCGTCGCTGAACTCGGGCTGGTCCGCCAGCACCGACGCCTGCCCCAGCACCACCGCGTCCGCGTCCGACGCCGGCATGTCGAAGAGCTGGTCGCCTTCCTGGAGGAAGATGTTGAGCAGGTCGCGCGTGCCCGGCGCCAGCGCCGCATCGCGCAGCCGCGCGCCGAGCGTCGCCCGCACCTCGGCAAGCCGCAGCCCGCCGAGGCGCTCGTTCAGCACGGCCTGCACCTCGGCCAGCGCGTCGTCGCCGATCTCCGCGCTCACTTCAATGAAGATCGTGCGCACCGCCCCCCCGCGCAGCGACAGCACGAGCATCAGCCGGGCGGCCGAAAGACGCACCAGCTCGAGCCGGGCGAGCACCGCGTCGTCGAGGCGGGGGCCCATCGCCACGCCAAGCTCCTGCGCGATCACACCAAGGCTCTGCGCCGCGCGGCGCAGGATGCTCTCCAGCGTCGCCGTGCCCTTGCCGATCTCCACCGTGAGGCGTTCGCGCGCCGCCTGGTCGAGCGGCGTGATGCGCATCAGCTCGTCCACGTACACCCGGTACGCCTTGTCGGTGGGAATGCGGCCGGCCGATGTGTGCGGATGGAAGAGGAACCCCTTCTCTTCCAGGTCGCTCATCGTGTTCCGCACCGTGGCGGCGGAAACGCCAAGCCCGTACCGCCGCGACACCGTGCGCGAGCCCGCCGGCTCGGCGGTCTCCACATACGACCGGATCACGGCGGCCAGCACCTGCCGTTCGCGGGGGCTCAGTTCAGCCGTCGCCATGCCGAAATTCTAATGGGAGAGCGGCGTCAGCGACCCCACGAGCGCGTCCAGCCTCAGCCAGCCCTCCGGCGTGAGGCGAACGTGGTCGCCCGTCAGCACCGCCCACCCCGCCGTCACCCACGTACGGGCCGTCGCCACGTCCCGGGCCGAGGTGAGCGCCAGCCCGGCGTCGGTCCGCAACCCCAGGTATGTCTCCTCCGCCGCGCGTTCGTCCGCCGTGAGTTGCTCGACCCCCGCCACCGGATCGTCGCCACGCGCCAGCGCCGCCTCCCATCCGGCATACGCCGCGACGTTCCACCGACGCGCCGCGCCATCGAACGAATGCGCCGAAGGGCCGATCCCCAGGTACGGCACCCGCCGCCAGTAGGCGGAGTTGTGCCGGCTGCGGCGCCCAGGCCTGGCATAGTTCGACACCTCATAGTGCTCGTACCCGGCCGCCGTGAGTCGTTCGTGGGCGACGTGGAACTCCTCCGCCGCGCGATCCTCCGTCTGCGGGGCCACCTCCCCCCGGGCCGTCCAGCGCCCAAGTGGCGTCTGCGGCTCGATCGTCAGGCCGTACACGGAGACATGTTCCGGCTCCAGCCCGAGTACCCGGTCCAGGTCGTCGGACCAGCGGCGGGATACGGTATCGGGCAGCGCGTAGATCAGGTCCACCGACACATTCTCCATACCTCCGGCGCGTGCGGCAGCCACGGCAGCCGCGGCCTGGTCGGCATCGTGCGTCCGGTGCATCCAGCCAAGTGCCGGCGGCGAAAACGACTGGATCCCAATGGACAGCCGGTTCACCCCAGCGCGAACCCACGCCCCAACCGCCGCCAAACTGACATCCTCCGGGTTGGCCTCGATCGTGACTTCGGACGCCGGTCCGCTCCTCAGGCCAGCCGCACGAATGCTGGCCAGCAGGTCCCGGATGCCGGATTCTCCGAGCTTTGATGGGGTGCCGCCACCGAGGTAGATGGTGTCGAGCTCCGAGTCACCATGGCCAGAATGACGCACGGCCAACTCAGCCGACACCGACCTGATGAACGCACCGACAGGTACGTCCCGCCGCACGGATATCGCAAAATCGCAGTAGCTGCACCGCCGTGTGCAAAACGGCACATGGAGGTAGACATGCCGCGCTGGCGTTACAGGAAGCGTCATGCCGTATTGGACCGTTTTCGCCGCCATTCCGCGCGAGACATCTCGGTTGAGAATGACCTAAAGTGATTTCTCAACAATCATAACCACAACGAGTTATGAAAGCTATGCAGAAACAACTTCACATGTGGTGACAATGGACGGCGCCACCCGCCCGTCCCCACCAACGGTGACGAGCCCCGCCACTTCGAGCTGGCCAATCGCTTCCAGCACCTGGCGGCCACCAAGCCCGGAAGCTGCCGAAATCCCGTCCACTGTGTCCACGCCTCTGCCGATGGCATCCCAGACCTCCGCCTCGGCGGGACCCAGGGGAAGCTGTTTCAGTGTTCGCCTTTTTGACATGCCGAGCAAGGCAATGGCGTCGTCGATCGACGTGATGATTTGCGCCCCGTCGCGAATGAGGGTGTTGCAGCCAGCCGAGCGCGGGGAGTCCATCGGCCCCGGCACAGCGGCAACGGCCCGCCCGATGTCGGTTGCCTGATTGGCGGTGTTCAGGGCACCAGACTTGAACCCGGCTTCCACCACGATCGTGAGCTTGGAGAGGGCGGCGATGATCCGGTTTCGACGAGGAAAGCAGCCCGGCTTGGCCCTGGTGCCGTCGGGACTTTCCGACACCACCAGCCCACGCTCGGCCACGGCCCGATGGAGCGCCCGGTTTCCCACCGGATACGGCACGTCCACCCCGGTTCCGAGCACGGCGACCGTCGTTCCGCCCGCCGCCAGGGCCCCGTCGTGCGCGGCGGCGTCGATCCCCCGGGCCATGCCCGACACCACCACCGCCCCGGCTTCGACGAAGGCCTGGGCCAGCGACCGGGCGACCCGGATGCCGTACGACGTGGCGTCGCGCGTGCCCACGATTGCCACCGCCCGGTTCGCCGATGCCTCCAGCGCGGTCACGTTCCCCAGCGTGTGCAGCTGCCGTGGTGGCTGGGCAAGGTCCAGGAGCGACGCCGGGTAGCCCGGCTCGCCGCGGGCGATCATCCGCCGGCCTTCCGCAGCTCCAGCAGCTGGCGCCAGACGACGTCCTTGAACGTGTCGAGTCCAAGACGAGCCGCGGCGGACAGCGAGAACACGGCGAACGCCCCCTCCGTGACGATTTCCGGGGTGTAGTCCTCACCCATCAGGTCGAGCTTGGTGAACACCACGCAGTGGGGGCGTTGCGCCAGCTCACCCGAATAGCTCCGGACCTCGGCGCGGAGCTTGTCGTACTCCTCCTGCCAGTCCATGGCGTCAATTGGAATGAGGAACGCGAGGATCCGGGTGCGCTCGATATGCCGCAGGAACTGGAGGCCGAGCCCCTTGCCTTCGTGGGCGCCCTCGATGATCCCCGGAATGTCGGCCACGACGAATGTCCGGTGGTCCGTGAGCTGCACGACGCCCAGGTTGGGGACCAGCGTGGTGAACGGATAGCCGGCGATCTTGGGACGGGCGGCGGAAATCACCGAGAGAAGCGTGGACTTGCCCGCGTTCGGCTGCCCGACGAGCCCTACGTCCGCGATGAGCTTGAGCTCCAACTCGAGGGTCCGCGCCTGCCCTTCCTCGCCCGGCTGCCACTCGCGGGGCGCCTGGTGCGTCGCCGTGACGAAGAAGGCGTTCCCCTTGCCGCCGCGGCCGCCTTTCGCGACCACGATCTCCTCGCCATCCGCCAGGATCTCGCCGAGCACCTCGCCGGTGTCGGCGTCCTTGACCATGGTGCCCATCGGCACCGGCATGGTGACGGAGGCGCCGGAACGGCCGGTGCGGTTCGACCCCTCGCCGTGCTCGCCCCGCTCGGCTTCCCACCGGTCGCGATAGGTGTAGTCGAGCAGCGTGGAGAGATTGCTGTCGCCGCGCACGACGATGTCGCCGCCGCGGCCGCCGTCGCCGCCATCCGGGCCGCCGAGCGGCGTGCGCCATTCGCGGCGGAACGACGTGCAGCCCGAACCGCCCGTGCCCGCGATCACGTGCACCTTCACCAGGTCGACGAACACTATTTCCCCCGCACGCGCTGCCAGAGGAGTCGCGCGGTGGCCAGCGCGGCGTCGGGGATGGCCCCGCCCAGCGCGTCAATCGCCGCCCCGACGACGGCGTCGGGGACGCCGACATTCCGCGCCCCAAGGAGGTGGGAGTGGAGCTGGCGGTCCTGCTGCGCCGCCGCACACGCCGCGACGATGCACAGTTCCCGCCGCCCGATATCGAGCCCGTTTCGCGAAAGCACCTTGCCGTACCCCTCCACGATCATCCACTGGTCGAGCGCCGGATGCAGCGCCGTGATGTTGGCCCGCAACTTCTCGTACGACGCCCCGTACACGGCCGCGCACGTTTCCTCGCCCCGCAGGCGCCACTCGAACGCGGCGGCGTAGGTCTCGCCGACGGCCGCCGGGACGCCCGGGGATGCCGGGGATGCCGGGGATCCCGGGGATCCCGGGGATCCCGGCGCATGGACGCCATTTCCCGTCGCCCGCCGCCATTCCCGCGCGGCGTTGAGGGCGCGGGGGAACCCGGCAAACAGGTACGACTGCAGCACCACCTCTTCCATCCACTGCACCGGCACGCCCGCCGCGATGCACTCCCCGAAACCGGTGCGCACGGCCTCCTCGGAGCCGGCCGTGATACGGGCGGAAAGGCGTACGAGGCAGGCCGTCGGGCCATCGAGTGCAGCGAGCGGCGTGGGGTGCATGATATCCATTGGCGCGGGGCGGAACAGGATCGAAACCTTCCGCCATCATCGGGTTATTGCAGGACAGACGCCCGGACGACAGTTTCGGCCGTCGCCGGCGGCGCGAGCGGCTAAATTCACCCGTCGCGCGCCCCGCAGCGACCCCCGCCGGACGGGCGCCATACGCGTGAACAGGGGAACGACCGAGGAATGAAGATGCACTACCGGAACTGGATTGCGTTGGGTGTGCTCGCCGCCGCCGCGTGCGGCGGGGACGCCGGCGACAAGGCAACCGACACCGCGGCCACGAAGGCGTCCACGCCCACCGTGTCGCCCGACGAGTACCGCAAGGCGCAGGCGCGCATCGCCGACTCCGTGCTCAACCAGATCAAGGGCGCCGACGCCATCGTGAAGGACCTGGGCAAGGGCTACGAAGTCGGCAGCGTGCGGCTCCGCGACTCGATCGCGGTGCTCGCCACGAAAAGCAACTGCTTCCTCGACGGGCGCCAGTCGGATCCGTACCTCGCGGGCACGGTCTCGTTCTACATCTTCATGAGCGTCGTCGGGACGAACGTCGTTCGCGTGCAGGAGAACGCCACGAAGTGGACGTCCACGGCGGGCAACATCGTCAACTCCTGCCTCAACGTCGCCTCGAAGAACTGGACGTTCGACCCCAGCTTCGGCAAGCCGGCGAACTACATCGTCCAGGTGCAGTTCAAGTAGCGACGCGCGTCGCGACCCTGACCTCCCCCACGACCTCGCCGCGCGTGTTCCGGATTGGCCGCCGCTGAAAGTCGGCGAGGCGCGCCGGCAGGGGATCGGGGAGCGCGCCCACGAGCTGCAGCGCGCGGAGGATGGCGACGTACTGCGCGCGCGTGGCGCCGTCCTCGACCTTGATGGCCAGGCCGAGCCCCATGGCCGGCACGGCGGCGCAGTGGACGCCCTCGGCGCCGACCTTCGTGATCACGGCGCCGCGCGTCTCGTCCACGACCACGGTGTCGAGGCGGTCCGTGCCGCCAAACAGGTGCGGGTGCGCGGCGATGGCCGCCGCCGTGCGCGCGGGCAACTCGTCGCCGCCGGCCACGGCGCGCGCCCAGCGCGCGTACGCGAGCGCCATGCGATCGAGCGGCAGCCCCATCACGGTCACGCCGCACCCGTCCACGCCCAGCGCCATGTCGTCGCGCGAGACGCCGGTCCACGACGCCACTTCGGCCAGCACGGCCTTCTGCACGGGATGGTCGGTCCGCTCGTAGCCCGCGATGGGCCACGATGCGGTGAACGCCCGGGCCAGCATGGCGGCATGCTTGCCCGAGCAGTTGTTGTGCAGGCGCGACCACGCCACGCCCATGTCGCGGCCGAGCTTCACCCCGCGCGGCGCCATGGGCTCGTGCGGGCCGCAGGCGAGGTCGCCCTCCTCGAGGCCGATGGCATCGAGCATCTTCGCGGCCAGCGCGACGTGCTCGGGCTCGCCGCCGTGCGACGCGCAGGCCAGTGCGAGCTGCGGGGCGCCCCAGCCGAGCTGGTCGAAGCCGCCGCTGGCGAGGAACGGGAGCACCTGGAACGGCTTGGCGCACGAGCGCCACATGGTGACGAGGTCGGGCGCGCCGGACACGGCCATGAGGGCATCGCCGGGGCCAATCACTGCGGCGTGCACGCGGTGACGCGACTCGACGACGTCCCCGCGCGTGACCTCGACGTCGAGCGCGAGCGGCCGCGGCGCGCCGGCCATCACCCGGCGACGTGCTGGTCGTACGCGGCGCGCACCTCGGCGGCCGACACCGTCGCCGCGCCACTCTTCCCCACTTCGACGCCGGCCGCGAAGTTGGCCACCACGGCGGCCTCGAAGGCCGTCGCCCCGGCCGCGAGCATCGCCGCCAGGTAGGCGGTGACCGTGTCGCCCGCGCCCACCACGTCGTACACCTCGCGCGCCGTGGTCGGGATCCGGTGCACGACACCGGCGCCGCGCTCGGCGAGCGCCATGCCGTGCTCGCCCAGCGTCAACAGCAGGGCGCCGACGTTCATGTCCGCGGCCTCCGCCAGCAACGTGGCATCCGCGTCGAAGTCCTTGGCCGTGCCGCGCGCCACCTGCAACTCGCGGCGGTTGGGCTTGAAGACCGTCGCGCCTGCGTACGCGTAGTAGTTCCGCGTCTTGGGATCCACCACCACGGGGATCCCGCGCTCGGTCGCGTGCCGGATGGCGAAGTCGATCACGTCGATCGTCAGCACGCCCTTCTCGTAGTCCTCGAGCACGAGGGCGTGCGCGCCATCCACGGCGAGCGCCACGGCGTTCTTGATCCGCAGCGCCTCGGCGTCGTCGAGGTTGGCGTCGGACTCCTCGTCGAACCGGAGCAGCTGCTGCGCCCGGGCCACCACGCGCGTCTTGGTGGTCGTCGGGCGGTCCACCTCGACGAGGCCGGCGGTGGAGGCGCCGAGGTGATCGAGCGCGGTGCGCAGCTGCCCGGCGGCAGCGTCGCGGCCGACGGCGGCCACGAGCCGCGCGCGGGCGCCGAGCGCGACCACGTTCTGCGCCACGTTCGCGGCGCCGCCGAGCGCGAG
>CAZKYG010000068.1:0-11000 GCA_964556915.1 uncultured Gemmatimonas sp. | reverse complement strand
GACGGTTGCGACGGCGTCCCCTGCGCGGCCGCCGTCATGGCCGGCAGCAGCAGCGCGAGCGCTACCGCCCGCCAGGCGCGCCGCGCGGCGCGTGCGGCGCGGATCAGCGCGCGCGCCCCCGAACGAACTCCACGAACGTGCGCACGGGCACGCCCGTCGGACCACGACCGATCGCCACGAGATCCACCTCCGTGTACGCCGTTCCCGCCACGTCCAGGTGTCCCCAGGGCGCCCCCTCGATGAACTCGGACAGGAACATCGTGGCGGTGATCGTCCCGGCGCCGCGCGTCCCGATGTTGCGCATGTCGGCCGTATCCGACTTGAGCTGTTCGCGATACTCGGGCCACGCCGGCAGCTGCCATCCCGGTTCGCCCGCGCGGCGCGCGGCGGCGAGCAGTTCATCCACGACCTGCTGGTCAGTACCCAGCACCCCCGTGGCGATGTTCCCCAGCGCGACCACGACGGCGCCGGTGAGCGTCGCCGCATCGACCATTGCCTGCGGCTTGTACTCGCGCGCGACGAAACTCAGCACGTCCGCGAGCACGAGGCGACCCTCGGCGTCCGTGTTGATGATCTCCACGGTCTTCCCGTTGTACGCCTTGACGACGTCGCCCGGGTTCATGGCCGTGCCGCTTGGCATGTTCGTCGTTGACCCGATCGCGCCGACGACGTTCACGGGGAGCTGCAGCGCGGCGATCGCTTCCATGGCGCCGATCACGCCGGCCGCACCACACATGTCGTATTTCATCCACTCCATGCGATCGGCCGGCTTGATCGAGATGCCGCCCGAATCGAAGCAGAGTCCCTTGCCGACGAGCGCGATGGGTGCGTCGCCTGCCTTGCCGCCGCGGTACTCCAGGAGGATGAACTTGGGATCCTGCGGCGTGCCCCTGGCCACGGCGAGGAACGTGTTCATCCCGAGCGCCTCCATCTCCTTCCGACCGCGAACGGTGCACTTCAGCTTGTGGCGCCTGGCAACGTCCTGGGCGGTGCGGGCGATGTGGTCCGGCGTGCACAGGTTGCCCGGCATCATGCCAAGCGTTCGGGCAATGGCCTGCCCGGCGGCAACGGCCCGTGCCGCTTTCAGGGCGCTGCGCGCGGCCGCGTCAATACGCGAGAGCACGAGCGTGAACGATGCGAGGGGCCTGGTGCGTTGGGCCGGCGGCGGCGGCGACTTGAGGTCGCGATACTCCCAGCCGCCGAGGGCGCCGCCCACGAGGACGCTTTCGATCGATGCGCCATCGGTGGCCGGGCTCCAGAACGTGGCCGCGCCCACCCCCATGGCATTGGCGCGACGTCCGGCGATCGCGGCTGCGCGGCCGACTGCCGCCGGCGTCAGGTCCGTTCCGAGTCCGATGAGCAACACGCGCGCGGGACCACGGCCACGGCCGTAGAACAGCATCGTCTCGTCGCGATTGCCCCTGAAGTCCTTCGCGCGGAGGGCGCGTGTCAAGGCGCCGCCGGTGCCGCGGTCGAGCGACGCCAGCTCGCGTGGCAGTCCCTGCCCCTGCCGGAGGGCGACGCCCATGAACGGCGACGCCACGCTGCCCGGCTGTGCGGCACGGAGGGAGAGCGCGATGCTCATGCCGCCCCCTTCATGCCCGCGATCACGGCGTCGCCGAACGCCGAAGTCGACACCTCGGTCGAGCCGGGCATCTGCCGGGCAAGGTCGTACGTCACCGTCTTCGCCTCGATCGCGCGCTCCATGCCGCGGATGATCAGGTCGGCGGCCTCCTGCCAGCCCATCTGCTCCAGCATCATCACGCCGGACAGGATCACGCTTCCCGGGTTGATCTTGTCGAGCCCCGCGTACTTGGGGGCCGTGCCGTGGGTGGCTTCGAACACCGCCGCCTCGTCGCCGACGTTGCCGCCCGGTGCGATACCGAGCCCACCCACCTGCGCCGCGGCCGCGTCGCTGACGTAGTCGCCGTTGAGGTTCGGCGTGGCGATCACGTCGTACTCCTCGGGGCGGAGGAGCAGCTGCTGGAACATGGAGTCCGCGATGCGATCCTTGATGATCACGGCGTCCGCCCGTGCCTTGCCGCCGGCCTGCGAGAGGTCGGCCTCTGCCACGACGTGATCCCGGAATGCCTCGCGCGCGATTTCGTATCCCCAGTCCTTGAAGCCGCCCTCGGTGAACTTCATGATGTTGCCCTTGTGCATCAGCGTCACCGATTTCCGGTTGCGCCGCAGGGCGTACTCGATGGCCATCTTCACGAGGCGCTTCGACCCGAACGGCGACATCGGCTTCACGCCGATGGCGGACCCCTCGCGGATCTTCTTCCCGAACTCCTTCTGGATGAACTCGCGCAGCTTGTTCGCTTCCGCCGACCCGGCCTTGAACTCGATGCCCGAATACACGTCCTCCACGTTTTCGCGGAAGATGACGATGTCGAGCTTCTCCGGATGCTTCATCGGCGCGCCGACGCCCTTGAAGTAGCGAACCGGGCGGATGCAGGCGTACAGATCGAGTTCCTGGCGGAGCGCCACGTTCAGCGACCGGATGCCCCCGCCGACCGGTGTCGTGAGCGGCCCCTTGATGGCGATCTTGAACTCGCGCACGGCCTCGAGCGTCTCGGCGGGCATCCACTCGCCCGTCGTGTTGAAGGCCTTTTCGCCGGCGAGGATCTCCATCCAGGCGATCTTTCGCTTCGAGCCGTAGGCGACCTCGACCGCGGCATCGAACACCCGCACGGACGCGCGCCAGATGTCCGGGCCGGTTCCGTCGCCCTCGATGAAGGGAATGACCGGCGTGTCGGGGACGGAGAACTGTGCGCCCGACGCCTCAATGCGGTCGCCGGCGGGAACTTTCGCGTACTTGTACTGGGTCACGGGAACGGGCCTCGTGGTGATGTTCGCGAGTCGGGTCAGTGGAAGGCGGTGCGCTTGTCACGCGCGCCGGTCATGCGCGCTCGTCATGCGCGCTTCGCGGGTTACCGCGGCGGGTTTGCCCGGTACCACGCCTGTGCGGCGCCGATGCCGCACCCGAGCTTGACCGGTATTCCGGCGTCGGCCAGCGTCATCTCGACTCCGGCGAGCGCGCCGAGCAGCATGAGTTCGTTGAGGTCGCCCAGGTGGCCGATGCGGAACACCTTCCCCCGCACCTGACCGAGGCCCGCTCCCAGGGCGAGGTTGTACCGGCGGAATGCGATGTCGCGCACCTTCTCGGAGTCGGCACCCTCGGGCACGACGACCGCCGTCACGGTGTCCGACTGCTCGCCGGGCTCGCGCGCGCACGTGTCCAGTCCCCACGCGTGCACGGCGCGGCGTACCCCCTCGGCGAGCCGGCGATGGCGCGCGGCGACGTTGGGCATGCCCTCCTCGAGCAACATGTCCAGCGAGGCACGAAGGCCGTGAAGGTGCGAGCCGGCCGGCGTGTACGGGAACGTCCCCATGTCGTTCTGTGCGATGTGGTCCCGCAAATCGAAGAACGCGCGCGGCGACCTGGCCGTCTCGCACGCCTGCAGCCCCTTGGGGCTCACGCAGAGCAGGCCCAGACCGGCCGGCATCATGAAGCCCTTCTGCGACCCCGAGATCGCGAAGTCGACACCCCATTCATCCATCCTGAAGTCCAGGCTCGCGATCGAGCTCACGCCGTCCACCATCAGGAGCGCATCATGCCCGGCATCGTCCATCGCGCGCCGCACGGCGGCGATGTCGCTGGTGACGCCGGTGGAGGTGTCGTTGTGGACAACGAGCACAGCCTTGAACGCCCGGCTCTTGTCGGCCTTGAGCGCCTCGCCGACCGCCGCGGCATCGATACCGCGTCCCCACTCGACGTCCAGCACTTCGACCTTCATTCCCAGCCGCTGCGCCGTGTCGATGAAGAGGTGGCCGAACTGTCCGTTTCGCACCGCAAGCACGCGGTCCCCGGGACTCAGCGCGTTGACGATCGAGGCCTCCCACATCCCGGTGCCCGACGCCGGAAAGATGAACGCCCGGCCCCTGGTCGAGCCGAACACCTTCGGCAGGTCGGCGAGCAGCCCCCGCGTCAGCGCCGGGAATGCCGACGACCGATGGTCGTCCTGTGCACGGTCCATGGCGCGCAGGATGCGCTCGGGAACGTTGGTGGGACCGGGGACGAAGAGAAAATGGCGGCCTGACATCGGGTGAGGGGCGGAAGTGGTGGGTGAGAAGCGGTGGGCGTGTGGGGGGCGCGAGGTGCGCGGATCCTGGACCCGCGGCCGGCGACGGCGGCGCGGCTACACTCGCGCCCCCAGCTTCGCGAGACGCTCAACGGCCTGCTCGAGCGTCGCCAGCGTCTTGCAGAACGCGAACCGCACGTACTTGCGCCCTTCGGGCGCGCCCGGCCTGAAGAAGCTCGATCCGGGGACCGTCGCGACGCCGATTTCCCTGGCCATCCATTTCGCGAACGTCACGTCGTCGTCCGCGCTGATCGCCGTGAAGTCGGCGAAGAAGTAGTAGGCCCCCGCCGGCTGCGCGAACCGGAAACCCGCCTCGCGCAGGGGGCCGGCCAGGAAGTCGCGACGCGCGCGATAGTCGTCCGACAGGGCCTGGTAGTACGCGTCCGGAAACGCGTAGCCCACGGCGGCGGCCTCCATGAGCGGCGCGGGCGCGCCCACGGTGAGAAAGTCGTGCACCT
Source organism: uncultured Gemmatimonas sp. (assembly GCA_964556915.1). Lineage (GTDB taxonomy): Bacteria > Gemmatimonadota > Gemmatimonadetes > Gemmatimonadales > Gemmatimonadaceae > Fen-1231. The sequence goes on along the minus strand of CAZKYG010000068.1, from coordinate 6,397 downwards.
TGCGGATCGCGACCGACCGCTCCGGCGACGCGATCGCGTAGCCGAGCCGCCAGCCGGTGATGCTGAACGTTTTCGAGAGGCTCGAGATCGTGATCGTGCGGTCGGCCATGCCGGGCAACGTCGCGATCGGGATGTGCTCGCCCTCGAACACGATGTACTCGTACGGGTCATCCGTGACGACAAGCAGGTCGTGTGCGATCGCGATCTCGGCGATCGTCGCGAGTTCCGCGCGCGAGAACACGTGCCCGCTCGGGTTGTGTGGCGAGTTGACAACGATCGCGCGCGTCCGCGGTGTGATGGCGCGCCGCAGCGCATCGGCGTCGAAATCCCAGTTGGGTGCGACGAGCGGGACGAACACCGGCTTCGCCTCGCAGAGGATCGCATCGGGCCCGTAGTTCTCGTAGAACGGCTCGAAGATGATGACTTCGTCGCCGGGATCAAACAACGCCAGAAACACCGACGCCGTCGCCTCGGTCGCCCCGCACGCCACCGTGAGTTGCGTCTCGGGATCCACCGCCATGCCATAGCGCCGCTGGTACTTGTCCGCGATGGCGCGCCGCAGGGTGCGGGACCCCCACGTGATGGCGTACTGGTTGATGTCGCCCTGGATCGCGGCGACGGCGGCCGCCTTCATCGACTCGGGCATCGGGAAATCCGGGAAACCCTGCGAGAGGTTCACGGCCCCGTGCTGGTTGGCGATGCGCGTCATCTCGCGGATGACGGACTCCGAGAACGTGTGCGTGCGCTTGGCGGTCGTCATAAGTACCCGGAGCGGGAATCGAACCCGCACGCCACTCACGTGGCTCCGGATTTTGAGTCCGGTGCGTCTGCCAGTTCCGCCACCCGGGTGCGGGCTTTGCCGGGGCGACCACTGTTTAAGAAGAGTCGCGCCGCGACCAGCAGAAGCTAGCCGCGGCGCGACACGTGAGCCAGCGGAACGCCCCTTACGGGCGGCGCTCCTGCACGGGGGACGGCGCATCCGGGGATACGGAGGGGGGCGCTCCCGCCGGAGGTCCCGGCGGAGCCCCGGGCGGCCCGCGCCGCGCGCGCGGCCCGTTGGGGACGCCCTGGCCGTTCGCACCGTCAGGCGGCGGACCGCCTGGCGCCCCCATTCGTCCACCCCGGCCGCCGCGCATGCCCTCGACCGCCTGGCGCAGCTGCTCCTCCATCCCCATGTACGTGGCGCGTTGCAGAGGTGTCAGCACCGACGCCAGATCCTTCTGCTCCTGCTCGAGCAGGTCGATGCGCTGGCGTTGGGACGTCATCATGCGGTCCAGCAGCTTGGCGACGTCACCCTGCCTGGTCGAGTCGGCGGCCACGACGGCCTCGCGCAGCGACATGCGTACATCGCGTTCCTGGTCGAGCAACGTCCGTCGCCGCTCGGCATAGCGCAGGTTGATATCGCGAACCTTCGCCATCTGGTCGTCCGTGAGGCCGAGCTGCGTCTTGAGGCGCTGGGCGAATCGCTGGCGTACGCGCTCCTCCAGCTGGGCACGTCCCGGGCCCGTCGAGTCTGGCGGCATGCCCATGCGGCGGCCCTGTCGCAGGGATCGCCCCTGCGCGCCCGCGGCAAACGGCCCAATCAGCGCCAGAACCATGAACACCTTCACAATGCGTGACATCAGTTCCTCCCTTGTTCCGGATCCGTCCCCGACGGGACCAGCGACCTGGACATCCGTTCCGGGTCCGGCAACACCCGGCCATCCATCTTGTCCAGCGCGTTCAGCAGGCTCTCGAGTTGCGCGTCCGTGAGCTCGGTGAGGCTGACGCCGAGCCCGATGGCACGATGTGGATCGGCCGTGGCCGCCAGCTGCCGCGCGTCCGTGTCCGGCGCGACCGTCGCCGTGCCGGGGACGACCGGGGCCGGCTGGACTCCGGTCATGGTCGAGACCCCGGACCGCGACCGCGCCACGGTAAGCACCGCCGCCGCACCGATCATCAGGGTGAGGCTCGCGGCAACACGCCAGAGCGGCTGGCGGTGGAACGGCACCACGCGACGCGTCGTTGCGCGCGCCGGGAGGCGCGCCACGATGGCAGCCGTATCCACGGGCCGAACCTCGTAGGCGCGGGACACGCGACGCACCAGGCCGAGTTCGGCGGCGCAGGCCGCGCAACCGGCGACGTGCGACTCGACGCGGGCGCGGTCGGCATCCGCCAACCGGCCGGCCGCGAACAGCGGCAGGAGGTCGCGCATCTCACCATCCGGGCAATCACGCATCGTCACCGAGGGACTCCTTGATCGAACGCATCGCGTTGTGATAGTGGACCCGACACGCCCCCTCCGTACTGCCGACAACCGTCGCGATATCGCTGTACGCCATCCCCTCGTTCACGCGGAGCAGGAACACCTCGCGCTGCAGTGGCGACAACCCGTCCACCGCCGAACGCACCCGGACGGCCGTTTCGTCCGCCACCAGCGTATCGAGCGCGTCGTACGCCTGCACCGCATGCCCCTCCTCGAGTTCCACGGCATCCCCGCGCCTGCGCTCCGCCCGCCGCCGGTCCAGGATCAATCGCTTCAGGATCGTGAACAGCCACGTACGGAGCGCCGAATCGGCGCGGAACGAATCGATCGAGTTGAACGCACGGACGAACGTATCCTGCACCAGTTCGTCGACCTGCTCACGAACGCCCGAGCTGGCCGCGAACCTCGCGAGCGCGGTGGCGTGCCGCTCGACGATCATCGTCGCCGCCCGCTGGTCACCGCCCTTCCATCGTTCGATCAGGGCGGCGTCCGCGGCCCGGTCATCGTTGATCCCTGGCGACACGTTCGTGCGCTCACCCCGTTAGACGGGCGGACCGGCCCGTCGTTAGTGTTGGGTTAACCCGGCCCCGCCGCATCATCCCGTGCCCGACCGTCCCGAAATCATTGCCCACCGCGGCGCCTCCCGCGAACGCCCGGAAAACACCCTGGCCGCGTTCGTGCGTGCCGTCGAGGTGCACGCGGACGCCGTGGAGCTCGACGTTCACCTCACCCGCGACGGCCACCTGGTCGTGCACCACGACCCCACGGCCGCCGGCCCCGACGGCAGGCGCGGACTCCACACCTTGACGCTCGCCGAGGTGGCGGCGTTTCGGGTCGGCGGGGAGCCGATTCCCACGCTCGCCGCCGTCATCGCGGCCGTTGGCGGACGCGTGCGAATCTATTGCGAGCTCAAGGGGCACGGCACGGCCGCAGCCGCCGTACGTGCGCTGACACCGCTCGGCGACGCCGCCGCCGTGCATTCGTTCGACCATCGCATGGTGATCGAGGCGCGTCGTCTCGCGCCGGGCGTCCCGCGCGGAGTCCTGGAGTCGAGCTACCGCGCCGATCCCACCGCCTCGCTGCGGGAAGCCGGCGCGCGCGACCTGTGGCAGCACGAGACGCTCATCGACCTCCCGCTCGTTGCGGCGGTCCACGCGGCTGGCGCGCGACTCATCGCATGGACCGTGAACGACGCCGCGCGCATGCGCGACCTCGCCGCCCTCGGGGTGGACGGGATCTGCACCGATGATGCAGCGGCGGCGCGGGCCGCCCTCGCCCGCTGACCTGCCAGTTCTCCCGGGACGCGCCGCCCAGCGCCCCGCCTCCCTGCTCCTTCCCCCGATTTCACCCCACCCTCACACGGAGTCACACGACATGCGCAGGCTGGCAGCAATCATGGCGACCGCGGCGACGCTCACCGCCGGTGGCGTCGCACGCGCGCAGGACGCGCCGAGCGCGGCGCCGCCGGGCCCCGGCGGCCTGTCCATTCCCAACGCGGACCCGTTCCCCAGCACCTACCGCCCGTTCGCGTCGCGGGCGACCCTGATCCGGAACGTGAAGATCTTCACCAGCACGGGCCCGGCGATCCCGAACGGCTCCGTCCTCCTCCAGGACGGCAAGATCACGGCGGTCGGCCCAAACGTGACGGCCCCGGCCGACGCGGTCGTAATCGACGGGACCGGGAAGGTGCTCACCCCTGGCATCATCGACACGCACTCGCACCTGGGGGTGTATCCCGCGCCCGGTACCGCCGCGCACAACGACGGCAATGAAGCCACGAGCCCGACGACGGCGTTCGTGTGGGCCGAACACTCCGTGTGGCCGCAGGACCCGCAGTTCCCCCGCGACCTCGAAGGCGGGGTGACCACGCTGCAGGTGCTCCCGGGCTCCGCGAACCTCATCGGCGGCCGGAGCGTCGTGCTCAAGGTCGTTCCGTCGCGCTCCGTACAGGGGATGAAGTTCCCGGGCGCGAAGTACGGCCTGAAGATGGCGTGCGGCGAGAATCCCAAGCGGGTGTACGCCAGCCGGGGCCCCTCCACGCGCATGGCGAACGTCGCGGGATACCGCGCCGCATGGATCGCGGCGGAGCAGTACCGGCGACGCTGGGACAAGTGGCTGGCCGATCGCAAGGGCGACCCCCCGGCACGGGACCTCGCCAACGAAACGCTCGCCGAAGTCCTGCGCGGCAACATCCTCGTCCACAACCACTGCTACCAGGCGGACGAGATGCTCCAGATGATCGACATTGCGAAGGAGTTCGGCTACAAGATCCGGTCGTTCCACCACGGCGTCGAGGCATACAAGATCGCCGACGTGCTGGCGCGGGAAGGGATCGCGGGGTCCCTGTGGGCGGATTGGGGTGGTTTCAAGATGGAAGCGCTCGACGGCATCCGCGGCAACATCGCGCTGGTGGACGCCGCCGGCGCACGCACGATCGTCCACTCCGACGACCCGTCGGGCTCCCAGCGCCTGAACCAGGAAGCGGCCAAGGCGCTGGCGGCCGGTCGTGAGCTGGGCCTCACCATCCCGGACGAGGAAGCGATCCGGTGGATCACGGTGAACCCCGCGTGGGCGCTCGACCTCGACGACCGCATTGGCACGATCGCCGTCGGCAAGAATGCGGACGTGGTGCTCTGGTCGGGAAATCCGCTCTCCGTGTATGCACGCACCGAAAAGGTGTGGATCGACGGGGCGCTGATGTTCGACCGCCTCGACCCGACACACCGGTGGCGCACCGACTTCGAGCTGGGGTACGTCACCGCCACCGGAGGGAGCCGCTGATGCGCCGCCTGACATCTCTCCCCCTGCTGCTCGCCATTCCCCTCGCGGCGGGCGCCCAGACGATCGCCATCACGGGCGGTACGGTCTATCCAGTGAGCGGCCCGCGCATCGAACACGGCACCGTGATCATCCGCGACGGCAAGGTCGTCGCCGTCGGCGACACCGTGACCATCCCGGCCAACGCCGAGCGCGTCGACGCCAGCGGCAAGTGGGTCACACCAGGGCTCGTCAACGCGTCCACCACGCTCGGCCTGACCGAAGCCGGCGGGCCGCAGTTCAGCGGCGGGTACGACGACACGCACGCCGCCGGCGCCAAGGGCATCGCCGCCGCGTTCAACGCGTGGGAAGGCATCAATCCAGCGTCGACATACATCATCCCGACCCGGAAGGACGGAATCACGAGCGTGCTTGTCGCTCCGTCCGCCGGACTGTTCGCGGGCCGGGCGGCGTTCGTGGACCTCACCGGGGAGACGGTCGGCGCCATGCTCGTCAGGGCGCCGGTCGCCATGATGGCCGACTTCGACGCGAGCGCGGGGCAGTTCCAGTCGCGCGGCGAGTTGCTCGGCGCGCTGCGTTCCCTGCTCACCGACGCGAAGGTCTACGCCACAAAGCGGGCCGCGTTCGAGGCCAACCAGACGCGGGCATTCGCCGCGTCGCGGGCCGACCTCGAGGCCCTGCAGCCGGTGCTGGCGGGCACGATGCCGCTGGTCGTGAACGTTGCCCAGGCGAGCGACATCCGCAGTGTGCTGGCGCTCGGCAAGCAGTTCGGCCTGCGCCTGGTCCTGCTCGGCGCCGACGAGGGATGGATGGTCGCGACGGACATCAAGGCGGCGAACGTGCCCGTCATGGTTGGCGCCATGAACAACATTCCCACGTCGTTCGCCACGCTCAACGCACGGCAGGAGAACGCCGGTTTGCTGCGGGCGGCGGGCGTGAACGTTGTCCTGATCGGCAACGGGCCGGGGGACGAGAGTTCGTTCAACGTCCGGAACATCCGGCAGGAGGCGGGCAACGCGGTTGCTTATGGCATGAAGTGGGACGACGCCCTCCGGGCAATCACGCTCGCGCCGGCGGAGGTGTTCGGCGTCGCGGACCGCGTAGGTTCGCTCCGTGCTGGACGTGAGGCGAACGTGGTGGTCTGGTCCGGCGACCCGTTCGAGTTCGGCACGCGCGCGGAGCGGGTGTACATCCGCGGCCAGCTGCAGGGCGGAACCTCGCGCCAGGATGAGCTGGCGGAGCGCTACCGCCACTTCCCGCCCGCTTACGGCCGGCCATAGCGATCGCCAGCGGGCCACGGCGGGGGCCCCGGGGGGACGGGGGGGCCGCCCGCGGTTGTGGGGGTGGGGGTGGGGCCCGCCGGCCCCCCGGGCG
>CAZKYG010000067.1:0-32666 GCA_964556915.1 uncultured Gemmatimonas sp. | reverse complement strand
TCAGGTCGAGATGCGTGTGCGCGTTGACGAACCCCGGCGCCAGCAGTGCCGCGCCAAGCTCAACGGTGCGCGCCTTGAGCCCGGGCGGTTCGTCGCCCGCGCGGCCAACCCAGGCGATCCGGCTGCCCTCCACGACGACCGCGCCGCCGCGGATCGGCGGCGCGGCCACGGGAATCACCCAGGCGGCGCGGTACGAGGTGCACCACGCGCGCTGGGGCCGCTCGGTCACGGCCCCTTCTTGCCGGCGGGCGTCGCGGCGCGGCGCGGGCACTCGCGCGTCGGCTCGGTGCCGGGGAGGTAGTACTCCAGGTACTCATCCTCCTTCGGGCACTGCGGACCCCACAACAGGCCCGTGACGCGGTCGGTCTCGCGCGACGTGATGGCGGGCGGCCGCGGCCAGTCGGGGGGCGCGGGTTTCCGCTCGTACACCTCGCGCATGAACGTCGTCCACGCGGGCGCCGCCAGCCGCCCGCCCTGTGCGTTGTCCATGATCTTCTTCGGCTGGTCGAATCCGACCCACACGCCCGCGACGAGGTCGGCGGTGTAGCCGATGAACCAGGCATCGCCGCCGTCGTTCGTGGTGCCCGTCTTGCCGCCCGCCGGAATGTGGAAGTACTGGCCCACGCTGCCCGCGGCGGTGCCGCGCGTGATGACGCCCTTCATCATGTCCACCATCAGCCACGCTTCCTCGCGCGTGAGCACCTGGATGCGCTCGGACTCGGCCGAATAGATCGTCTGCCCCTTTTCGTTCTCGATGCGCACGATGGGCGTGGTGGGCACGCGCCAGCCGAGGTTGGCGAACACCGAGTACGCCGCGATCATCTCGATCGGGTAGACGTCCGCCGAGCCGATGTGGATGGACGGGTACGGTGGCACGGGCGTGCTGATCCCGAACCGGGCCGCCATATCCACCACCGCCTGCTCGCCCACCTCCATGCCGACGCGGATCGCGATCATGTTGCGCGAGTCCTCGAGGCCGTGCCGCATGGTCATCCAGCCGAGGAACTTGAGGTCGTAGTTCTGCGGCGTCCACGGCTTGGTGGAGTCGAGCTGCGGGACGACCAGCGGCGAGTCGTCGATCAGGTAGCTGGGCGGGCGGCCGCTCTCGATGGCGGTCGAGTACACGATCGGCTTGAACGTGGAACCGGGCTGCCGGCGGGCCTGGGTGGCGCGGTCGAACTGGGAGTCCTCGAAGTCGCGCCCGCCGACGAGCGCGCGAATGGCGCCGGACCGCGGGTCGAGGGCGACGAACGCGCCCTGCAGGTACGACGAGACGTTGTGCGACTCGTCCTGGCCCGCCGCGGCGCGCGCCATGATCTGCTCGTACGTCCGGTAGGGGAACGCGCCGACCTGCCCGCTCTCGACGATGCGCAGCTGGCGGTCGAGGGCGCGCTCGGCGGCGCCCTGCAGGTCGAGGTCGAGCGTGGTGTACACCTTGAGCGGGTGCTCGTACAGGCGCTTGCCGTATTTCGCCTCGAGCACGCGCCGCACGTACTCGACGAAATACGGCGCCGTCTCGGCCGACCCGCCGTGACGGGCGGCCAGGCGCAGCGGGTACGCCTTGGCGAGCGACGCGGTGGAGTCCGGGATCACCGCCGCGCGGCGCATCAGCTCGATGATCGTGTTGCGCCGCTGGACCGCGCGCTCGGGGAACCGGCGCGGGTTGTAGCGCCCCGGCCCCTTCGGGATCGCCGCGAGCGTGGCCGCCTCCGCGATCGTCAGCTCGCGCACCGTCTTGCCGAAGTACCGTTCGCTGGCCGCCTCCACGCCGTACGCGCCGCTGCCGAGGTTGATCTGGTTCAGGTAGAGCTCGAGGATGCGGTCCTTCGAGTACTGGTGCTCGATGGCGAGCGCGACCTTCATCTCGCGCAGCTTGCGCGTCGGCCCGCGGTCGAGCGGGTTCAGGCGATCGGGAAACAGGTTCCGCGCCAGCTGCATGGTGATCGTGGAGAAGCCCTGCACCACGCCACCCGCGCGCGCGTTGGCCATGGCCGCGCCGAAGACCCGAAAGAAGTCGATCCCGCCGTGCTGGTAGAAGCGCTTGTCCTCGGTGATGACGAACGCGTCGCGGACGTACGCCGGGATCTGGTCGATGCGCACGAGGGTGCGCCGCTCCTGCCCGATGGCGGCGATGAACCGGCCGTCGGCCGCGTAGAGGCGCGTCGCCTGCCGGGGCTGGTACTGCTCCAGGCCGGCGAGCGACGGGCACGCGTTGTTCGCGCAGACCCGCAGCCACACGATGCCGGCGGTCATCGCGCCAAGCACGCAGAGGCCGCCGGCCGCCAGCGCCGCCCACATGAGGGCGCGACGAATCCTGGACTTCTTCTTCTCGGTCACGTACGGCGGAAGCTAGGGGATTGGCCGGGGGACGAGCAACGCATTCCGGCCGGTCGGCCGGCCGGTGCCGCGCGCGGCGGTGCCGCCGCAGTGACGCGCGGCAGGCGGCCCCCTAGCTTTGGACGATGCCCGAACGACCGACGTTGCTCGACGAACTCGCCTGGCGGGGCCTGCTGCACCAGCAGACGGAGGGTGCGGGGGCGTTTCTCGCTGCCGCGCCGCGCGTCGTCTATTGCGGGTTCGATCCCACGGCGCCGAGCCTGCACATCGGCAACCTCGTCCCGGTGATGCTGCTCGTGCACCTCGCGCGCGCCGGGCACCGCTGCGTGGCGCTGGTCGGCGGCGGGACGGCCATGATCGGCGACCCGTCCGGGCGGTCCACCGAACGGCCGCTCCTCGACCGTGACGCCATCGACGCCCAGGCCGACCGGATCCACGGCCAGCTGCTGGCGGTGTTTCGCGCGGCCGGCACGTCCGGCGTGACGCTGGCGAACAACGCCTCGTGGCTGCGCGAGGTGCGCGTGATCGACTTCATGCGGGACGTGGGCAAGCACTTCAGCGTGAACTACATGCTGGCCAAGGACTCGGTGCAGTCGCGCCTCGATGCCGGCATCTCGTACACCGAGTTCTCGTACATGCTGCTCCAGTCGTACGACTTCCTCGAGCTCCACCGGCTGCACGGCGTGACGGTGCAGGTGGGCGGCAGCGACCAGTGGGGCAACCTCACGGCGGGCGTCGAGCTGCTCCGCCGGTCGGCCGGCGTCGAAGCGCACGCGCTCACGGCGCCGCTCGTGACGACGGCGAGCGGCCGGAAGTTCGGCAAGACCGAGGGCGGCGCCGTGTGGCTCGACCCGGCCATGACGTCACCGTACCGGTTCTACCAGTTCTGGATCAACACCGAGGACGCGGACGCCGGCAGGTACCTGCGGATGTTCACGTTCCTGTCGCGTGACGAGATCGAGCCGATCGAAGCGGCGCACGCCGCGACGCCGCAGGAGCGGGGCGCACAGCGGGCGCTCGCGCGGGCGATGACCACGATGCTCCACGGCGAGGCGGCCACGCGCGTGGTGGAGGCGGCGTCGCGGACCGTCTTCGACAGGAAGGTGGATGCGGCGTCGATCACGGACGACGTCTTTGCGACGCTCGCCCGCGAGATCCCGTCGAGCATCTCGCCGGCGGGTGCGCCGGTCGACGTCCTCGCCGTGCTCGAACAGGCGTTCGGCCAGTCGCGGAGTGCCGGTCGCAAGCTGCTGCAGCAGGGGGCGGTCACGGTGAACGCCCGAAAGCTCGGCGCGACGGACCTCACCGTGCCCGCGACCGAGGCGGTGCGCGGCCGCTGGTTCCTCGTCCGCAAGGGCGGCCGCGATGTGGCGGTCGTGGAGATTTCCGGGGCGGCGTGACGTCGCTCGCCACGCCCCCCGACCGGGAGTTCATCGACTTCCAGCAGGCGGTCGCGGGACGCTATTCGCTCGAGCGGGAACTCGGGCGCGGCGGCATGGGGATCGTGTACCTGGCGCGCGAGGTCCGCCTGGCCCGCCCCGTGGCGGTGAAGGTGCTCCCGCGCATGCTCGCCGCGTCGCGCCCGGACCTGCGCGAGCGGTTCGTGCGCGAGGCGCAGATGGCCGCGCAGCTGTCGCATCCGAATATCGTCCCGATCCACCACGTCGACGATGCCGGGGAGTTCGTCTTCTTCGTCATGGCGTTCATCGACGGCCAGACGCTGGGTGAGCGGCTGCGGGACGGCGGACCGCTGCCGCCGCCCGAGGCGGCGCGCATCATGCGCGACGTCGGCTGGGCACTGGCCTATGCGCACCTGCGCGGAATTGTCCACCGTGACATCAAGCCGGACAACATCCTCCTCGAGCGCGCGACCGGGCGCGCCCTGGTGACGGATTTCGGCATTGCGGGCGACGTGCAAACCCCGAGCACGGCCGACGGCGGCTACGTGCGCGGGACGATCCACTACCTGAGCCCCGAACAGGCGGCCGGCGCAGCCGTGGACGGCCGGAGCGACCTGTATTCGCTGGGCGTGACCTCGTACTACGCGCTCACCGGCGCGCTGCCCTTCGACGGGCCGAACGTGGCGGCCGTGATGGTCGCGCACGCGACGAAGCGGCCGACGCCGATCGTCCAGGCGGCGCCGCACGTGCCGCACCGCCTGGCCGACGCCGTGGAGCGATGCCTCGAGAAGCAGCCCGAGCTCCGCTGGCCGACGGGCGAGAAGTTCGCCGAGGCGGTGGACGCGGCGTTCGAGATGCCCAAGGAACTCCCGGCGCCGCTCCGCGCGTGGCTCGCGCAGGGCGACCGCAGCCGCGGCCTCACGTTCGTGGTGAGCGTGTACGGCACGTCGGCAGTCGTCGCGCTCGCCGCCGCGGGCGACCTGGTGCTCGCCGGGCTGGCCGCCGGGTTCATCGCCGCGCTCGCCACGCTGCCCACCGCGACGCGCGTGCGGCGCCTGATCGCCGGAGGCTACGGCCTCGACGACCTGCGGGCGGCCGTCGCGACGAACGTCGCGCGACGCCGGGAGGAATACGAGTACGAGGCGGGCAGCTGGTTGTCCCTGACGCCGCGCCGGCTGGGCCTCATCAGCGCGGCATCGGCGACGATCGCCGCAGCCATGGGGACGGCAGTCGCCTTCATGCCACCGGGAGCGCTCCGTGCCACGTGGGGCGGCGTGCTCCCCGGCCTCACCGCGATGGCGACGGTCATCGCGGCCATCGCCGGTGTCGGGGCGCTCGTGCGCCTCGGCCAGGTCGGCAAGCTCGGCTGGCTCGGCTCCCCTCGCCTCCGATTCTGGAAGAGCGGCCTTGGGGAGCGCCTGTTTCGGCTCGCCGGGGTCGGCGTGAAGCGCGCGGCAGTGAGCCCGTCGCTGCCGCAGCACACGGAAGTCGCGCTTGGGCGCGCGCTCGAGACGCTGTTCGAGTCGCTGCCAAAGGAAACTCGCCGCGAACTGAAGGACGTGCCGGCGACCGTGAAGCGCCTCGAGGGTGAGGCGCAGAAACTGCGAGACGCCATCGGCACGCTCGACGATGCAGTCGCCGCGGCTCAGCGGGCGCAGCGTCCCGACGACGTGGCCACCCTCGAACGGCAGCGTGACGAGGCCGCGGAACGCCTCGCGACCACCGTCACGGCGCTCGAGACCATCCGGCTGGGCCTGCTGCGGTTGCAGATCGGCGCCGTGCCGGTCGCCACGGTCACGGAGGCGATCGCGGCAGCCACGGCGCTCGGGCGCGAACTCGACATCGCGGCGCAGGCACGCGCCGAGGTGTCGGCGGTGCTCAGGACGTCGCGCTGACCGCGGTCAGCCCTGAATCAGCTCCAGCGCACGGTCCACTTCGGCCGCGGTGTTGTAGAAGTGCGGCGCCAGGCGGAGGCAGCCCTCGCGCACGGAGTGCGAGATCCGGTCGGCCTTGAGGCGCGCGCTCGCGGCCTCGAGTTGGCGCGGGCGCAGCGACACCACGCCCGCCCGCCTGCCGGGGTCGCGGGGCGTGGCGAGCGGGACTCCGTTCGTCGTGGCGAAGGCGACGATCCGGTCGGCCAGCGCACGAACACTCGCGGCGGCGGCCGCGGGTGTGACCTCGAGGAACAGGCCGATGCTCTCCGCCATCGCCGCGAAGTGCACGAAATCGAGCGTCACCACCTCGAACCGGCGCGCATCCTCGTACCAGGCGGGATCGTAGTCGAGGAACCGCGCGAAATCAGCGGTGGCCGGCTGCGCCATCCAGCCGACCTCCGCCGGCTCGAGCGTCGTGATCAACCCCGGTCGCACGTAGCAGAAGCCGGTGCCCCACGGCGAGAGCAGCCACTTCTGCGCGCCGCACGAGAGGATGTCCACCTGCGCCCGCATCACGTCGAGCTCGGCGGCGCCGACGCCCTGGATCGCATCGACGAAGAACCACTTGCCCGCCGCGCGGCACGCCGCGCCGATCGCGTCGAGGTCGAACCGGTAGCCGCTCCAGAAGCTCACCCACGACAGCGCCACGCCGCGCACCCGCGGGTCCGCCGCGATCGCCCGCAGGATGGTCGCCTCGTCCGGCAGGCCGTCCGCGAGCGGCAACATGCGGAACTCGGCCCCGCGCGCCCGCGCCGCGGCGAGCCACGGATAGACGTTTGCCGGGAACTCGCCGGCCGTGGACAGGATGACGTCGCCCGCGCCGAACGGCAGCGTCCGTGCGGCGATGTTCACCCCGTGCGACGTGTTGGTGACGAGGGCGACGGAACCCGGCGGCGCGCCGATGAGGGTGGCGGCGTGATCGCGCGCCCGCTGCAGCTGCGGGAACAGGTCGTCCGCGGTGAGGCGGAACGGCTCGGCGCGCTTGAGTCCCTGCGCGTCGATCACCCGCCGCGTGCGCATCGGCAACGGTCCGGTGGACGCGTGGTCGAGGAACGTCGCGTCGCCGCGGGCCGCCCAGGGGAACTCGCGTTCGCGGATCGCCGTGAGGTCGGGCGTCATGGCTCGCGGAGGTGCGTGGGGGTGTTGTCGGGCTGGTACTTCCAGCGCCGATGCTGCCAGAAATATTGGCCGGGATACTCTTGCACCACGCGCTCGAGGACCGCCGTGAACCGCCGCATGACCTCGTCGATGTCGTGCTCGCGGTCGCCGGTCGCGGGCACCGCCAGCTCCTCGGCGAGCACCCGGTAGCGCCCCCCCGGCTGGCGCACGGCGTGCGCGACCACCACGGGCGCGCCGAAGCGCAACGCAAACACCGCCGCGCCCCGGGGCGTCTTCGCGGGGCGGCCGAAGAACGGCACGTAGGTGGAGGCGAGCCCCACGGTGGCCTGGTCCGACAGGAACCCCACGGCCGCGCCCGAACGCAGCAGCCGCGGCACGGCGCGCACGGCGTCACGGTCGTGAAGGATCTCCATGCCGAGGCGTTCGCGCACGGATCTCACGTAGGCCTCGACGAGGGGATTGGCCATGCCGCGGGCGATCGCGTGAAATGCGCCGAGCCGCGCCGCGATGTACGCCCCCATGAGCTCCCAGTTTCCGCAATGTCCCGCCATCACCACGACCCCGCGCCCCCGGGCGTGGGCGCGCTCGATCACCGACCAGTCCGGCGACTCCGCGAAGGCGTCGAGCACCGAGTGCCGGCCGCGCGCGGCCCGCTCGTTCGCCTCGACGGTGACGCGACCGAGGTTGTCGTACGACGCGCGCGCCACGCGGCGCACGCCGGGCGGGGCGACATCGGGAAACGCGGCGGCGATCTGCCGCTCGACGACACCACGACGAATGCCAAGCGGCGCGTATCCGAGTCGTGCGATGGCGCCGGCAACGCCTGTGGCGCGGTCCGGCCCGAGCGGCGCCAGCACGCCGAGGAACCCGCGCAATGCAGCGTACTCGGCGCAGTGGGCCAACGTCGGTCGCCGGACGCCGGCGGATGCGGGTGCGGGGTCCGGCGCGGTCACGCCGGTGGCGTGGACTGCAGGGCGTGCAGCCGCGCGTAGGTGCCGCCGCGCGCCAACAGCGCGGCGTGCGTCCCGCGCTCGACGATTCGCCCGCGATCGAGCACGAGGATCTGCGTGGCGTGCGTGATGGTCGACAGGCGGTGCGCGATGACGAACACCGTGCGGCCGGCCAGCAGCCGCTCGATGGCCTCCTGCACGAGGCGCTCGCTCTCGGAATCGAGGGCCGACGTGGCTTCGTCGAGGATCAGGATCGGCGGGTCCACGAGCAGGGCGCGCGCGATGGCGATCCGCTGCCGCTGCCCGCCGGACAGCCGCGTCCCGCGTTCGCCGAGGATGGTGTCGTAGCCCTGCGGCAGCTGGGCGATGAAATCGTGGGCGTTCGCCGCGCGCGCCGCGGCCTCGACCTGCGCCCGCGAGAACCGCTCGGCGGCGCCGTACGCGATGTTCGCGGTCACGGTGTCGTTGAACAGCACGGTGTCCTGGCTCACGATCCCCGTCATCGCCCGGAGCGACGTGAGCCGGATGTCGCGTGTGTCCACGCCGTCGAGCGTGATGCGCCCGGACGTCGGCTCGATGAACCGCGGGATGAGGTCCACGAGGGTGCTCTTGCCGGCCCCACTCGACCCCACGATCGCCACGACGTCGCCCTTGTGCGCCGTGAACGTGATCGCATCGAGCACCCGGTCGCCGCCGTGGTACGCGAACCCGACGTCCTCGAACGCGATGCCGGCCGAGAATCCGGCGACGTCGCGTGTGCCCCGGTCGCGCTGCGCCTCGGTCGGCTCGTCGAGCACCTCGAACAGCCGTTCCGCGGCGGCCAGCGATTGCGCGCCGACGGTGGGCGCCTGCGAGAGCTGCTTGAGCGGCGGGAGCAGCCGCATGAGCATGATCATGAACGTGATGAGCAGCCCGCCGTCGAGGGCGGGCGCCGAGCCCGTCGCCTCCGCCGCGAAGATCTGTCCCGCGCCGATCCACAGCACGCCCACGGCCACGACCGTCCCGAGCACCTCGGTGATCGGCCCCGACAGCAGCGAGAGCCGCGTGATGCGGATCATCCCGCGCGTGTAGGCGCCGCTGGCCGTCGTGAAGCGCCGGTCCTCGTACGGCTCGCCGCCGAAGCTCTTCACGAGGCGCACGCCGCTCACCACCTCCTGCAGCACGCTCGTGATCTCGCCGTAGTCGTTGCGGAGCGTGCGGTGCCCGCGCCGCAACCGGCGGAGGATCGGCTGGAGCACGGCCGTGATGATCGGCGCCACGACGAGCGAGACGAGCGCGAGGCGCGGCGACATGCGGATGAGCGTCACGACCGTCACGACCACCTGGGCCAGGTTCTGGATCGACCGCGTCGCCACCTCGGCAAGCACGGCCTTGGCCTGCTCGGTGTCGGCGAGGATGCGCGACATCACCTGCCCCGTCTTGGTGCGCGAGAACCAGCCCAGCGGCAGCCGCTGCATGTGCCGGAACACGGCGTCGCGCATGTCGCGCGTGATGCGCTCCTGCAGCGACGCCCCGAACTGCCCGCCAAGCCAGAGGAACGCGTTCTTCAGCGCCACGAGGCCCACGATCAGCACGATGACGCCGCCGAGCGAGCGCATCGGCTCGCCGGGGATGATCATGGCGCCGACCGCCCGGTTCAGCAGGTCGCTGATCCAACCGAGGTTCTGCGGCACCGGCTGCTGCTGCTTGAACAGCGTGTCGAGGAACGGAATCAGCATCAGGAACGCCACGGCGTCGAGCATCGCGCCGACCACGTTCGCGAGGATGTTGCCCGCGAGCCGCCCGGCGTGCGGCCGCAGGAACATGAGCAGGCGCCGGTACGTGCCCATGATCAGGCCCGCGGCGTGAGCATGGCGAGCGGCAGGATCACTTCCTCCGGCGTCACGCCGCCATGCAGGAACGAACCCCGATAGCGCTGCTGGTACTCCCGCAGCTTCGTCGGGTAGACGAAGAACCCGTCACCGGTCGCCAGGATCGTGTTGCCGCCCGTGCCGCCGCCGCGGTGCGGCAGCCGCAGGTCGTCGGGGTTCGTGAACAGCAGCGCCTGCGATGGATCTTCGGTGCGAATGTCCGTCCCGAACTTGTAGCGCAGGTTCTGCGTCGCGTCGCGCTTGGCGAGGACCGTGATCGGCGTGTTGCAGTGGATCGAGCCGTGGTCGCTCGTCAGCAGCACCGGCACCCGCTTGCGGGCCGCCTCCTGCAGGATGGCCAGCAGGGGCGAACGGTTGAACCACTGCAGCGTGAGCTGGCGCAGCGCGAGCTCGTCGCGCGCCACCTCGTACAGGATCGCCGACTCGCTGCGGCCGTGGGTGAGCAGGTCGATGAAGTTGAACACGCACGCTGTCACGCCCTCGGGCGCGATGGCATTGGCGAGGTTGCGCTCCAGCGCATCCGCGTCGCTGGCCGAGGAGATCTTGTGGTACCGGACGAGCGTGGCGCCGCGGGCCTCGCGCAACTGGAGCTCGAGGAGCTCCTTTTCGTGCGCGTTGAGCGTCTCGTCCTCCCGCTCGCCCCACCAGTCGGGGTATCGCGCGGCGATCTCGCCCGGAAAGAGCCCGCTGAACAGCGCGTTCCGCGCGTACGGCGTCGCCGTCGGCAGCAGCGAGAAGTAGTGCGTCGTGTCCACCTCGAAGAGCCGCGCCAGCAGCGGCTCGATCACCCGCCACTGGTCCAGGCGGAGGCAATCCACCACGACGAACAGCGCGCGACGCTCGTGATCGAGCACGGGCAGCAGGAACTCGCCGACGATGTCGACCGAGAGCGGCGGCCGGTCCCCCTCGAGGCCCGCGTTCACCCATACGGGGTAGTGGGCGCCCACGTACTGGGCGAACGCGCGCCGGTGGTCGGGATACAGCGACCGCAGCGAGCTGTGCAGGCCCGACTCGCCGGCGGCCGTGAGGTCCACGTCCCACTGCGTGAGCTCCGCGAACCGTTCGATCCAGCCGCGCCAGTCGAGGGCCCGCGCGTCGGCGGCTTCGAGCTCGCGGAACCGCTCCACGAACGAGCGCGCCACGGCCTGCTGCCGCAGGCGCGGCCCCTCCAGGATGCGCGTAACCACGCTCAGGACCTGGCGCGGATTGACGGGCTTCACGAGGTACTCGCTCACGTCCGCCCCGAGCGCCTCGCGCAGCGTGCCGTCGTCCTCGCTCTTGGTGACCATGACGACGGGCAGCGTGGGTGCCAGCTCGCGGGCCTCACGCACCATCGGGATGCCCCGCATGCCGGGCATCTGCTCGTCCAGCAACAGAAGGTCAAACGGCTGTCGCCGAAGGAGTTCGAGCGCGTCCGACGCGTTCCGTGCCATGGTGATCGCATAGCCTTTCTCGGTCAGGAACAGGCGATGCGACTCCAGGAGGTCCGCCTCGTCGTCCACCCAAAGCAGGTGTTTCAGCGGTTTTGCGGCGGCGGCCATGGGGAAGAAAGTATAATTCGCGCGTGCTCGGACCCTCTCCCTACGCCCTGTCCGTGCCGGCATTTCGCCTGAGGGCGGTCGCGGAGGCCGCGGGACGCGCCCCGGTGGGCGGGCCGCGCGAGGCCGTCATGGCGGCCCTGCTCGGCGCGCGACTGGCGGCGTCGGCACTCGGCGCACGCCCCCTGCCGGCGGCGCAGCGGGCCACGCGATCCGATGCCGCTCGGGCGTGGCTGGGGACCGTGGCGTTGCAGCCGGTGCCGAAAGCGGCGATGCTGCGGCTCCTCGAAAGCACGGCCGGGGGCGACCTTGGCGCCATGGCGACGGCACTCGCCAAGGTGACGGACGTCACGGCACCATGGCTCGACCGCCCCGCACGTTCTGCGCTGGATTCCCTCGTCCAAGCCCTCCGCGCCTGACTTCGTTACGCAAGCGCAACCGCCACAGTCGCTTGCGGCCCTTAACAGATTGTCCGTAAACTTTCGGGTCCCCCGGATACCGGGATTCCCGTTTTCCGCCACCCCAGTGCTGCGCCACACCGAACTCTCCCCACTGTCGCGACTCGTCCAGCGCGTCGACGCCGCCGCCGATGGCGCGGCGACGGGCGACGAGTTCGCCACGGGCTTCCCGAGCGTTGACAAGTGGCTGGGCGGCGGGCTGCGCGGCGGCGACCTGGTGGCGATCGGCGGCGAGGTGGGGGTCGGCAAGTCGGCCCTCGCCCTGGCCATGGCGCTCCGGATGGCGCAGGCCGGCATCAACTCGGCGTTCTTCACCGGGGAGATGACCGTCGACCGGGTCATGGAGCGGGTGCTCGCGATCGAGGGTCGCGCCCGCATCGACGATATCCGGCGCGGCGCGCTGGATGAGTTTGCCCGTGCAGCTGTCGGAGGCGCGGCGGTGCGACTCCGCGACGGCGCGCCGATCATCCAGGTCGTGCCGCCAGGCGGGGTCGACACGCTCGCCGACGCCGTGCGCCGATCGGGGGGTGTGCAGGTGGTGCTCGTCGATCCGCTGCAGGCGCTCGCCCTTGGCGTGCGCGACCAGGCCGAGGAGCTCGCCGTGGCGGTGCGCGCACTGAAATCGCTGGCGGTGGCCACGGGGACGGTGATCGTGGTCACGACGGACCTCGCGGGCCTTCCGGCCAGCCGGGCGGACCAGCGGCCCACCCTCGGCGATTTCGGCGCGCTCGGCGCCGTGAAGCAGCACGCAGATATCGTGATGGGCGTATTCCGCGAGGAGATGGGCAATCCGGGCGCCGGCGTCGAGGGCGCCACCGAGCTGCTGATCCTGAAGAACCGGAACGGCGGCACGGGCTACGTGGACTTGTATTTCTACAAGCAATGGCTTCGCTTCGAGGACATGCTTGATCCCGACCGATAGGAGATACCCGATGCAACGCCGTTTGCGCGTCCGCCCGCTGGTCCTTGCTGCCGCACTGTTGTGCGCGCCAGCGGCGGTCGCACTCCATGCCCAGGCCGCCGGCGATCCGGCGCTGACCAAGCTCGAGCAGCGGGTCGCCAGGGACCCGAACTCGGCCAAGGCGCAGCGCGCGCTCGGAGTGAAGTACTTCGAGCTGAAGCGGTTCGGGGAGGCCAAGGCGGCGCTCGACAAGGCGCGCGCGATGGACCCGAAGGACGGCGTCAGTGCGCTCTACGCCGGCATGTCGGCCGAGGCGCTGAACGACTTTGCCGGCGCCCGGGACGCCTACAGCAAGTACCTCGAGGTCGGCAAGTCCAAGGCGACCAAGAAGCAGATCAACGAGCGGCTGGTGGCCATGGCGCGCGACGAGCTCAAGGCCCAGGCGAAGCAGGCCGTGGCCAACGAGGCGCGGCTGCGCGGCGTGCAGTCGCCGTCGACGACCGTCGCCGTGCTGCCGTTCCACTGTGCCTGCACCGACACCGCGCTCAAGCCGCTCGAACGCGGGATGGCGGACCTGGTGGTGACCGACCTGGCGCGCGCGTCGGCGCTGAAGGTGCTGGAGCGCGACCGCATGCAGGCGATCGTGGACGAGATCAAGCTGTCACAGACCACGCCGTCGCCGGCAAGCTCATCGCCGCGGGCAGCATCCTCACCGGCCAGATCGTGGCGGGCGGCGGCACGCAGATGAACCTCGCCGGCGCAGTGGTGAACACGACGACGTCGCAGCCCACGGCGACGCCGACCGCCGACGGCACGATCAACGCGATCTTCGACACCGAGCGGAAGTTCGTGCTCGACGTGTTCCGCGAGATGAACGTCACGCTCACGCCGGACGAGGCGAAGGCGTTCGAGCAGCGGCGCGTGCCCAGCTTCCAGGCGTTCCTGGCGTACAGCCGCGGCCTGATGGCCGAGGACGACGGCCGGCTCGACGACGCGATCGCGCTGTTCGAGAGCGCGCGCTCGCTCGACCCCGGGTTCGGCGCGGCGCTCCAGCGCGCGCAGTCGGCCGCGGCCGCGAAGAACGGCGCCCAGGTGTCCAGCGCCTCGGTGCAGCAGGGGCTCAAGAACACGTCCGAAGGCCAGGTGGTGTCCGCGGCGCAGCGCGGCAGCACCACCGACGTGACGATCAACCTCACGCTGAACAACGTCGTGGGTGACGTGAACCCGACCCTCACCAACACGGTGCAGAACGGCACATCCGGCGGCACGAACACCTCGACGAACACCCCGCAGAACCGCGACGCGACCGCCGATGCCACGGGCACCGACCAGCCGGCGCAGAAGACGGGCCAGATCACCATCGTCATCAAGAAGCCGTAGGCCGGAGACTCGATGCGAAAGCTCATTGCACTGCTTGCACTCGGCGCCGCCCCCCTTGGCGCGCAGGGCCTGTCCGACGCCTCCGTGCTCGGCGGACCCCAGTATGTCAGCTACAAGATCGGACTGAGCGGGGCTGAAAAGACGGTCACGCAGCTCTCGGTCCCGATCGCGTTCGTCCTGCCGGTCACGGAGCGGTTCACCGTGGACGTCTCCTCGGCGTGGGCCGACAGCCGCGTGAGTTCGGACGGGGTCGAGTCGAGCAAGATCAGCGGGCTCACGGACACGCAGCTGCGCGGCAACCTGTCGATGTTCGACGGCAGCGCCATCTTCACGCTCGGCGTGAACATCCCGACGGGGATGTACAAGGTGCCCGACGCGCAGCAGGAGGCCGCGGGCCAGATCGGCAGCGACTTCCTCCTCTACCCCGTGTCGTCGATGGGCAGCGGGACGGCGATGACGGGCGGTGTGGCTATCGCGCGGTCGCTGGGCGACTGGAACCTCGGCTTCGGCGGCAGCTTCCGTTACTCCCAGCCGTTCGACGCGTACCAGATCCAGGACGCGGTGCTCCGCTTCGAGCCGGGCAGCGAGACGCGCGTGCGCGTCGGCCTCGACCGTGCCGTGGGCGACGGTCGCATCTCGTTCGCGGGCACGTATTCGACGTTCACCGACGACAAGGCGGACTCGACGACGTTCGCCACGGGCGCGCGGACGCTCGCACAGGCGTCGCTCTACATGCCGACGGACAACGGCAACGACTGGTCGATCTCCGTCTGGGATCTGTATCGCGCGCAGGGCCAGCAGATCGGCGCGGTTGCGCCGTCCGAGAACATCGCGAACGTCAACCTCGCCTACGGGATCAACGTCGGCAGCGCGTACATCCAGCCGAGCATCGAGGGGCGCGCGTGGATGCGCGACGGCGAGAAGGCCGGCGCCACCGGCACGGGCGGCCTTCGCCTGCGGTTCGACGCCCTGGGGATGTCGATGAATCCGTCGGTGACGTACACCATGGGGAACGTCTACCCGGCGGGGAGCACCACGTCGATCGACGTGTCCGGGATCCGCGCGACGCTCCTCATCCGGGTGCGATAAGAGGGCGCACGTTGAGGGGTGAGCGTCGCGGGTGAGCCCTCGACGCTCACCCTCGACTATCTTTTCTCCTCCCAGTTCGCAGGACGCGTCGCCATGGCCGGTCACAGCAAATGGAAGCAGATCAAGCACTACAAGGCGGCCGCTGACGCCAAGCGCGGCGCCATGTTCACCAAGCTGATCAGGGAAATCACGGTCGCGGCCAAACAGGGGGGCGGCGATCCGGCCGGCAACCCCCGCCTGCGCACCGCGATCGAGAACGCCAAGGCGCAGTCGATGCCGAAGGACAACATCGAGCGCGCCGTCAAGAAGGGCACGGGCGAGCTCGAGGGCGTCGAGTACGTGGAAACGACGTACGAGGCGTATGGCCCGGGGGGCGTGGCGCTCATGATCCAGGCGCTCACCGACAATGCGACGCGCACTGTCGCCGAGATCCGCGCCAAGCTCTCGCGCGGCGGCGGCAACCTCGGCACCACCAACTCGGTGTCGTTCCTGTTCGATCGCAAGGGCCAGATCTTCGTCCCGGCGGGTGGCTTCGACGAGGACACCGCCATGGAGAAGGCCCTCGAGGCGGGCGCCGAGGACTTCGTCCGGGACGACGACGCCTTCGTGATCACCACGTCGCCGGCGGAGCTCCATGCCGTGAAGGCGTCGCTCGAGGGTGCCGGGCTCAAGGCCGAGCGTGCCGAAGTCGCCTGGATCCCGCGGACGACCGTGCGCGTCGAGGGCGCCGACGCCGACGCGCTGCTCAAGCTGATCGAGGCGATCGAGGACCTCGACGACGTCCAGAAGGTGGACGCCAACTTCGAGATGGACGAGTCCGTCATGTCGCAGGCGACATGACCCGCGAGGGTGAGCGCGCGGCGGCCGCTCGGCGGGCGCGCCGGGCGTGATCGTCATCGGCGTCGATCCGGGCACCGCGGCGACGGGGTACGGCGTCGTGCGGGGAGGTGAGCCTGGCGGCCCGACGCTCATCGAGTGCGGCGTGATCCGCACCTCGGCCCGGGCGGCGCTCGCGCGGCGCGTGACCGAGATCTTCGACGGCATCCTCGAGGTGATCGACCGGCACCACCCCGACGCGATGGCCGTCGAGGCCGTCTTCTACGCGAAGAACGTGCGCACGACCGTGGTCCTCGGGCACGCGCGCGGCGTCGTCCTCCTCGCGGGCGAGCGCGCCGGCCTCGCCGTGCACGAGTACGAGCCCAAGGTCGTCAAGAAGGCGGTCGTGGGCACCGGATCGGCCACCAAGGCGCAGGTGCAGGCCATGGTCGCCCGGCTCCTGCGGCTCAAGCATGCGCCGCAACCCGCCGACGCGGCGGACGGCGTGGCCTGCGCCCTGACGTGTGTGATGGCCACCCGTTTCGGGGCGCGCGCGGCGCCATTGCGCGCGGTGGCGGGCGGGCGACCGCTGCCGCCCGTGCTGCGACCGAACCTCTCGCGCCTCCGCGCGGCGGGCGGCCGGTAACCGACACGCCATCCCCATGATCTCGCGGATCGCCGGCACGCTCACCGCGAAGGGCATCGACCGCATCGAAGTGATGACGGCGGGCGGCGTCGGCTACGGCCTGCAGATCCCGCTCGGCGTCCTCGAGGCGCTGCCGCGGATCGGCGAGGCCGTGGACCTGCACACCGCGCTCGTCGTGAAGGAAGACGGCTGGCAGCTGTTCGGGTTCGCGAATGAGCGCGACCGCGCGCTGTTCAACACCGTGACGTCGGCGAGCGGCGTGGGCCCGGCCCTCGGCCTCGGCCTCATCTCCACGCTCGGGGCCGCGCGGGTCGTCCGGGCCATCCGCGAACGCGACCTGGCCACGCTGCAGTCCGTGCCGCGCGTCGGCAAGAAGATCGCCGAGCGACTGTGCGTTGAACTCGGCGACAAGATGAAGGACTTCTCCACCGGCGACGACGCCGCACCGGCGAGCGCCCTCGACGGCGGCGCAGCCGATGCGGTGCGCGCCCTCGTCTCGCTCGGCTACGGCCAGGGCGAGGCCGAGCGCGCCGTGCGCAAGGCGCTCGACGGCAAGGGAGTCGCCGCGGACGGCACGGCCGGACTGGTGCGCGCGACGCTGGCGGAGCTCCAGCGACGTTAGCTTTCGGCGATGCCGCGCGCCGAGATCACCACCCCTGAAGTCCTGACCGAGGAGTCGGTCGTCGAGCTCAAGCTCCGCCCGCAGCGGCTCGCCGAGTTCATCGGCCAGTCCAAGGTCAAGAACGCGCTCGACATCGCCATCCAGGCCGCCCTCGGGCGCCGCGAGCCGCTCGACCATGCGCTGTTCCACGGGCCGCCGGGCCTGGGCAAGACGACGCTGGCCGAGCTGATCGCCAGGGAACTCGGGGTGAACATCCACACCACGTCCGGACCCGCGCTCGAAAAACCCGCCGACCTCGTGGGGACGCTCACGAACCTCCGCGCGGGCGACATCCTCTTCATCGACGAGATCCATCGCCTGCGGCCGATCATCGAGGAGTTCCTCTATCCCGCGATGGAGGACTTCCGGATCGACATCCGCCTCTCCGACGGTCCGCACGCCCAGACGGTGACCATGACGATCGAGCGGTTCACGCTCATCGGCGCGACGACGCGCTTCGGCCTCCTCACGCCGCCGATGCGCGCCCGGTTCGGCCTCACGATGCGGCTCGATTTCTATCCGCCGGGCGAGCTCGAGGAGATCGTGCGGCGCACGGCGGACGTGATCGGCGTGCACCTCCACGCCGACGGCGCCGAGGAAATCGCGCGCCGCTCGCGAGGCACGCCCCGCATCGCCAACCGGCTGCTGCGCCGCGTGCGCGACTACGCGCAGGTGAAGGCCGACGGCGTCATCACGCGCCAGGTCGCGTCCGACGCGCTCGCGATGCTCGACGTGGACGACTTCGGCCTCGACGACATGGACGCGCGGATCGTGAAGACGATCATCGAGAAGTTCGACGGCGGCCCGGTGGGCGTGCAGTCGCTCGGCGCGGCAATCGGCGAGGATCCCGAGACGATCGAGGAGGTGTACGAGCCCTACCTCGTGATGAACGGCTTCCTCCAGCGCACGCCACGCGGCCGCGTCGCCACGCCGGCCGCGTACCGGCACTTCGGGTACACCGTGCCGTCCGGCCCGCAGGGCGAACTGCTGTAGTGCGGAGGACGTGAGCGCGGCAGCGTCGGCCTTCGCATGAAGACATCCGATTTCGACTACGCCCTCCCGCCCGGGCTGATCGCGCAGGCGCCGCTCGCGCGACGTGACGCGAGCCGGCTCATGGTCCTGCGCCGGGACGGCGAGACGATCGAGCATCGCACGTTCGCGGACCTGGCGGACCTCGTCCCGCCGGGCGACGTGCTCGTCCGCAACACGACGAAGGTGTTCCGGGCACGGCTGCTCGGGACGCGCGACTCCGGCGCTCCGGCCGAGGTATTCCTCCTGAAGCCCCTCGGCGACGACCGGTGGGAGGCGATGGTGCATCCCGGCGGCAAGCTCCACCCGCCGCGCATCGTGCATGTCGCCGACGGTTTCGACGCCGAGATCGTCGCGATCACGGAACGGCGCACGCGCATCGTGCGGCTCCGCGCGGCCGTGCCGATCGACGAGGCGATCGAGCGATGGGGACACGTCCCGCTGCCGCCGTACATCGCGCGCGCCGACGCCGCGGCCGACACGGACCGCTACCAGACCGTCTACGCGGCCGAGCACGGGTCCGTCGCGGCGCCGACGGCGGGCCTGCACTTCACGCCGGAGCTGATCGCCCGGCTCCAGGCCCGGGGCGCCGTGTTCGCCGACCTCGTCCTGCATGTGGGCGCGGGCACGTTCCGGCCCGTGGACGCGGAGTCGATCAGCGACCACGTCATGCACGAGGAATGGTTCGACATCCCGTCGGCGGCCGCGAACACCGTCAACGCCGCGCGCGCCGCCAGCCACGCGGTCTGGGCCGTGGGTACGACATCCCTTCGCGCGCTCGAGTCGGCCGTGCAGCCGGACCGCACGATTCGCGCGGGCGCATCAGAGACGCGCATCTTCATCCATCCACCGCACGCCGTTCGGTCCGTGGACCGGCTCATCACGAACTTCCACCTGCCCCGCTCCACGCTCCTCATGCTCGTCGCGGCGTTCGCGGGTTACGAGTTCACGATGCGGGCCTACGCGGAGGCCGTGAAGGAACGGTACCGGTTCTATTCCTATGGCGACGCCATGGCGATCATCTGAGAAGATCGAAAATAGACGATAGACGATAGACGATAGATGAGAGACGATAGACCACGGGCGTATCGATGAGCTTTGCGTTCGACATCATCGCCACCGACGGAAGCGCGCGCGGCGGCGTGTTCCGCACGCCACACGGCGTGGTGGAGACGCCGGCGTTCATGCCCGTCGGCACGCTGGCGACCGTCAAGGCGCTCGATCCCGACGAACTGCGGGCGATGCACGCCCAGATGATCCTCGCGAACGCCTACCACCTGCACCTGCGCCCGGGCGACGAGCTGGTGCGCGACATGGGCGGGCTGCACCGGTTCATGGGCTGGCACGGTCCCATCCTCACCGACTCGGGCGGGTTTCAGGTGTTCTCCCTGGCAGCGCTCCGCGCGGTGGACGAGGACGGCGTGACGTTCCGCTCGCATCTCGACGGATCCGAGCGCCACTTCACACCCGAGCGGGTGATGGGTATCGAGGTGAACCTGGGCGCCGACGTGATCATGCAGTTCGACCACGTCATCCCCGGGCAGAGCGACCATGCCACGGCACGCGACGCCGCCGAGCGCAGCATCCGGTGGCTGGACCGGTGCCACGCGGAATTCACGCGACTCATGGCCGGACGCGGGGAGCGCCAGGCGCTCTTCCCGATCGTGCAGGGCGGCATACACGCCGACCTCCGGCGGGCGGCGGCGGCCCGCATCGCGGCCGCGGGCGACTGGCGCGGGGTGGCCATCGGAGGCCTCTCGGTGGGCGAGGCGAAACCGGCCATGTACGACATGCTTGAAGTGTGCGACGATGCCCTGCCCCGCGACCGCCCGCGCTACCTCATGGGCGTGGGATTCCCCGAGGACCTCGTCGAGGGCGTCGCGCGCGGCGTGGACCTGTTCGATTGCGTGGCGCCGACGCGGATGGGGCGCAACGCGGCGGCCTTCACGCCCGACGGCCGGCTCAACATGAAGAACGCGGCGCACCGCGCCGACGACCGGCCGATCGACGACACATGCGGCTGCTCCACATGCCGACGGTTCTCGCGCGCATACCTCCGCCACCTGGTGCAAGCCGACGAGATGCTCGGCCCGCGCCTGCTGTCGGCGCACAATGTACATTTCCTCATCGCGATGATGCGGCGCGCACGCGCCGCCATCGCCGACGGCACCTTTGCCGCGTGGAGCCGGGACTGGCTCGCACGCTACCATTCGACCCCCGAGCCCAGCTGATGCCCGTTCCGCCCGCATTGCTGCTCCAGGCCGCCGCCCCGCAGTCCGGCGGCGCCACGACGGCGTTCTTCATCCAGATCGCCGCCATCATCGCGATCTTCTGGTTCATCGTCATCCGGCCCCAGCGCAAGCAGCAAAAGGAGCTCGAGCAGTCGCTCATGGCCATGGCCAAGGGCGACGAGGTGGTCACGTCAGGCGGCCTCGTTGGCGAAGTGGTGCACATCAAGGAGACGCTCAAGGACGGCAAGCCGAGCGGCTCGATGGGTGATCGCGTCACGATTCGCTCCGGCGAATCCAAGGTCGTGGTCGAGCGCGGCCGCATCGTTCGCGTCAGCCGCCCGGGCACGGCGGGGTAACCGGCGTGGCCGTCCTGCCGATCCACGTGCTCGGATCGCCGGTGCTCCGGGAGGAGACCGCGCCCGTGTCCGCGGTGACGTCCGACCTCCTTCGGCTCGCCGACGACATGATCGAGACGATGCACGCGGCGCAGGGCGTCGGGCTCGCGGCGCCGCAGGTGGGCCGCACGGAACGCCTGTGCGTCGTGGAGGTCGAGGAGGAAAAGCACGTCCTGTTCAATCCCGAGATCGTCGTCCGCGAGGGCGAGATCAAGTGGGAGGAAGGCTGCCTCTCGATTCCCGAGGTGTACGGCGACGTGATGCGCGCGGCACGCGTGGTGGTGCGCGCCACCGGCCGCGACGGGCGGCCGTTCGAGGTGGAAGGCACCGAGCTCTTCGGCGTCTGCCTCCAGCACGAGATCGACCACCTGCACGGCCGCCTGTTCATCGACCACCTCAGCTACCTCAAGAAGCGGCGCGCGATGCAGGCGTGGGAGGCCGAACGCGTGAAGTACCCGAACCTGCTGCGCATCCTGGCCGCTGCCGGGCCCGCGTCGCGTTCGGAAGCCGCGGCGGCCGGCGGGGGAGATCGACCGGAGCAGCGCTGATGCGCGTGTTGTTCTGGGGCACTCCCGAGTTTGCGACGCCGGCGCTGCGCGCCCTCCTCGGCGAAGGACACGACGTTGTCGCGGTCGTGACGCAGCCGGACCGTCCCCGCGCGCGCGGCGGCCGCAGCCGATCACAGCTCGACGCGTCACCGGTGAAAGCGGTCGCCATGGAGGAAGGCCTCGCGATCCTGCAGCCGGACCGGCCGCGCGGGACCGCGTTCGTGACCGAGCTCCGCGCCCTCGAAGCCGACGTGTCGGTGGTGGTCGCGTATGGGCACATCCTGCCGCAGGAGGTGATCGACCTCCCGCGCTTTGGCACGCTCAACATCCACGCGTCGCTGCTCCCCCGATACCGTGGAGCGGCGCCAATCCAGGCGGCCATCCGCGACGGCTGCACCGAGACGGGCGTTTCGATCATGCGGATGGTGCCCGCGCTCGACGCCGGCCCCGTAATCCTCGCCCTGACGACCGACATCCTCCCGGACGAGACCGGCGGCGAACTCCAGCTCCGCCTCTCGGAACTCGGCGCCGAAGGGCTCGTGGAGGCGCTCGCCCTCGTCGAGCTTGGCGGGGCCGTGGAGACGCCCCAGGACGATGCGCAGGCCACCTACGCCTCGAAGCTCACTCGTGAAGGCGCCCGCGTGGACTGGAGCGCGCACGCCACGGCGGTGCACTGCCTTGTGCGGGCGTACGACCCCAGACCCGGCGCCTGGACGACGCGCGGCGACGCCGAGGTGCGATTGTTCGGCGCGCGCGGCACGGACCGGCGCGCCGGCGCACCCGGCACGGTCCTCGACGTGGACGCCACCGGCATGCTCGTGGCGTGCGGCGAGGGCAGTGTGCGCGTGGCCGAAGTGCATCCGGCGGGCCGCCGACGCCAGCCGGCTGCGGAATGGGAACGCGGCCGCGGCGTGGCACGCGGTGACCGTCTGGGACCCTGAAAAACGTGACGGGGGAGCCGCATGGCTCCCCCGTCACCTTCCCGCTGTCTCCGCGGCCTACGGCTGGTAGAGCACGCGCGTGGGCGTCTTGATCGGGCTGTTGTTCCCGGTCGTGTTCTGGCCGAGCTGGCCGAACAGGTTGTCACCCCAGCAGTACACGGTGCCCGGCGACTGGCTTGGCGAGCCCGGAATCGTGGCCGGCGGCGACACCCCGGCCGCCGACCCGGCGACGCCGCAGGTGAAGAGCTCGCCCACGCTGATCGACCGGAATACGTAGCCGCCGCCCACGGCGACAGGCGCAATGGCGTTCGTCGTCGTCCCGTCACCGAGCTGGCCGTAGTCGTTGCGGCCCCAGCAATACGCGGCACCCGTCGTGCTGATGGCGCACGTGTGGTACTCGCCGGCATAGATCTTCTTGAACGTCACGCCCGCGGGCATGGAGACCGCCGTGATGACGGTATCGCGGCCGGTGGCCGACGCCGCGGCGCCGGTGCCGAGCTGGCCGAAGCCGTTGCTGCCCCAGCAGTACGCGAGGCCGGCCTGGTCGAGCACGCAGGTGTGCGACCCGCCGACGGCCAGCGACGTGGTGTCGTACGCCGTGGGGAAGGCGCCCGGCAGCGTGATGGTCGTCGGGTTCGCGTTGTTCGTGATCGTGCCGTCACCGACCTGACCCGCGTTGTTGAGGCCCCAGCACTGCGGCACCAGGTTGTTGACCGTCGTCCCCGACACGAACTGCCGGAATGCGCATGTGTGCTGCTTGCCGGCCGCGATCATCGAATACGCCGTGTTGCCCGGCGGCGCGACGCCACCGGTAAACGGATACGTGCCGACGGCCGGACTCGTGAACGTGCCGTCGCCGAGTTGGCCGGCGAAGTTCGTGCCCGTGCAGAAGCTCACGCCCGCGAGGTCGAGCACGCACATGTGCTCGAGGCCGGCGGCGATCATCAGGGGCAGGATCTGCTGCCGCGGATCAACGATGTTCACGATCGACGCCGTGGTCGTGGCGCCGGCCTGTCCCGGGGCGCGACCCCAGCAGTACACCTTGCGCGACACGGAAAGCGCGCAGTACGAATCGCGCCCGCCGGTCAGCTGGCGAACATTGAGGAACGGCCCGGCTGTCGAGTCGCCGCCGATGGAAACCGGGGTCGTGGGCGCCGGAATGGTCTTGCTCGTGCCCTTCCCGAGTTGGCCGTCGTCACCCGCACCCCAGCAGTAGACATTGCTGTGCGCCGCCTCGATCGCGCACGCCATGAAGTCACCCGCAAGCACGTCCCAGAAAGCGACGGTCGCCGTAGCCGTGGCCGTGACGGTCTCGGTACGACCCGTGAGCTTGGCGCGCAGGAGCTGCGGCCCGACGCGACCGCCCAGCGTCCAGTTCACCGACGCGGTGCCGTCGGCGGCCGTGACCCCTGCCGTGGCGCTGACCGTGCCGCCACTGGTGAGCGAATCGTTCCAGGTCACGCCTGCGCCGGCCACCGGGTTGCCGTACTGGTCAGTCACCTTGACGCTGAGCGGCGTGGTGAGTGCGGTGGAAACGCCGGCGGTCTGGGCATTGCCGGCGGTCAATGTGAAGGTCCGGCCCGTGTCGGCAACGGCCGTGGCCGAGAAGTTGAGGGTCCCGCCGGGAACCGAGGCCGTGAGCGCCTGCGGGCCCACCGTGGTGCCGAGGGTCCAGGTGGCGGACGCCGTACCGTCGTTGGCGGTGGTGTCGGTGCCGAACGTCACCGACCCGTTCCCGGCGCCGGGCGTCCACGTGACCTTCACGCCGGAGAGGTTGTTGCCTGCGGCGTCCTGCACCTTGACCACGAGTGGCGCGCCGAGCGCGCGCCCGACGTTGGTGGTCTGGAGGTCACCGCTCACCTTCGTGAACTTCGACGCGGGACCGGTCGTGGCCGTCGCCGTGAAGGTCGCGCTGTCGAGCACGAACACATTCGTCAGGGTCGCCACCGCCTTGGCGGGGCCGACCGCCGAGCCCATCGTCCAGACCGCCGCCACCAGGCCGTCGGAACCGGAGACATTCGCGGCCGGGTTGATCGAGCCGCCGCCGGCGCGCACGGCGAACGTGACGGTCGCGCCCTGGACCGGCTGGCCACCGGCGTCAACGACGCGCACGACGATCGGCTGCGACAGACTGCTCGCGATCGGCCCGAGCTGCTGATCGCCAGAGACGAGGCGCAGGTTCGCGGCGAAGTCCTTGGACTGCAACCCCGACGGGCCGGTCGTCGCGCTGTCGCGGCTGCAGGCCACGGCCGCAAGGACCACCGCCGCGCACGCGGCAGCGAAACCACGTGATGTGAGTGTGCGACCGGGCATCGGGACTCCGAGACGGATTGGGTCTTCCGTGGGGTTCAGAATATCACCCACGCGGGAACGTGCGGCAACGCACAGGACGGTGCCCCGGGATCGCCGGGACATTCGTCACTGCACATCACAAGACGTCTCGACCCTCCTGACCGTAACGGGGCGGCCCGGTGGTATGGGCCGGGATTCCTTCGGGGGGCGAATCCGCGCTGCCAGTAACGAATGGTGTCGCTTGTCATCGGCTATTTTTCGAGGCACATGGCCGATTTCGAGACCAGCACCGCCGCATCGTCCCGGGCCGCGATCACGCCCGCCCGCCTGGCGGCGGCGGCGGTACTCCGTGAGTTGCGCGGCGGCATGCTGCTCGACGGTGCGTTCGACGCCGCCGGCGCGACGCTCGACGCCCGCGACCGGCGCTGGATTCGCGAACTGGTCTACGTCACCCTGCGCCGCCGGGCGTGGATCGACGCCGTGCTCGACACGCGTGTCCGCGGCGGCCTGTCGCGCTTGCAGCCCGACGTGCGCGACCTGGTTCGCCTCGGCCTCACGCAGCTGATCTTCATGACGAGCGTGCCCGCCTATGCGGCGATCGCGCAGACGGTGGAGCAGGCCAAGGCCTTCGGCATCGGCACGAGCAAGCTCGTGAATGCCGTGCTTCGCCGCGTGGACCGTGAGCGCGACAGCCTCGAGCCGGCGACACCGGCCGACCCGCTCGACGCGCTCGCCCTGGCGACGTCTCATCCCCGGTGGCTGGTGGCCCGCTGGGTGGCACGCTGGGGCGCAGATTCGGCGCGCCGGCTGCTCGAGGCCAACAACACCGAAGCGCACACGATCCTGCGGCCGGTGGGGCTCGTGCGCGAGCAGCTGGAAGCGATGCTCGAGGCGGGCGGCGTGCAGACCTTCGAGCCGCCGCTCGCGCCGGACGGCGTCGCCATCCAGCACGGCGTCAGCCTCACGTCGACCGACGCGTTCCGCCAGGGACGCTGCTTCGTGCAGGACCCGGCCGCGACGATGGTGACGCGCTATGCGGCGTTCCCGCCGGGCGCGATCGTCGGCGACCTGTGTGCGGCACCCGGCGGCAAGGCGTTCGAGCTCGCGG
Organism: uncultured Gemmatimonas sp.; assembly: GCA_964556915.1. Lineage (GTDB taxonomy): Bacteria > Gemmatimonadota > Gemmatimonadetes > Gemmatimonadales > Gemmatimonadaceae > Fen-1231. The sequence continues at coordinate 7,022 of CAZKYG010000067.1, read as the reverse complement.
CGACGGTCGACACGGTCGTGGCCTGCGATGCCTCGCGTGGCAGGCTCTCGCGACTCGCCGATTCGGTCGCGCGCATGGAGCTGCACAACGTGCGGGCCTGTGTGGCGGACGCGCGGCGGCCGTGCGTCCGTCCGCTCGACGCCGTCCTGCTCGACGCGCCGTGCACCGGCACGGGGACGTTCCGCCGGCATCCGGATGCGCGGTGGCGACTGAAGCCGAGCGACCTCGCGGTCATGAGCGCGCTGCAGCGGACGCTGCTCGAGTCGGCGGCGATGGTCGTGGCCCCCGGCGGACTGCTCGTCTACAGCACGTGTTCGCTCGAGGCGGAGGAGAACGAGGAACAGGTCGACGGGTTCCTCGCGCGTCATCCCGAGTTCGTCCTCGACCCGCCGCCGGCGGGCGCCGTGCCCCCCGGCGTGCTCGACGGCGGGCTCCTCCGCGTGCTCCCCCACGCGCACGGAACGGATGGCTCGTTCGCGGCGCGCCTGCGCCGGCGGGCGGCCTGATGCCGGCCGCCGCCGTTCGGATCGCGCCGTCGCTGCTGGCGGCGGACCTGGGGCGGTTCGCGGAGCAGCTGGCGACGGTCGAGGCGGCCGGCGCCGACTTGCTGCACGTGGACGTCATGGACGGCGTGTTCGTGCCGAACCTGACGTTCGGCGCGAAGATCATCGAGACGTGCCGGCGCCTCACCACGCTCCCGCTCGACGTGCACCTGATGGTGGTGGAGCCGGAGAAGTATTTCGAGAGCTTCGCCGCCGCCGGCGCGACCGGCCTCACGATCCACCAGGAAGCGGCGCCGCACCTGCACCGCCAGCTCGGGCGCATTCGCGAGCTCGGTTGCCGGGCCGGCGCGGCGGTGAATCCCGGCACACCGGTGGAAACGCTGCGCGACGTGGTTCCCGACCTCGACCTCCTGCTCGTGATGACCGTGAACCCTGGCTTCGGCGGGCAGAAGTTCATTGACGCCACCGTGGGCAAGGTCGCGCGCGCGCGCGCGATGCTCGACGCCGCCGGCAGCGCGGCGGCCCTCGAGGTGGACGGCGGCGTCACGCGCGACACCATCACGCGGTGTTGGCAGGCCGGCGCCGACACCTTCGTCGCCGGTGTGGCGGTGTTCGGTGCGAAGGACCCGGCGGTGGAGGTACGCGCGCTCCGCGGCCGATGCGGGGTGGCCGTATGACGGCTCGCAGGCAGTGGCTCATCGTCGGCGTCGTGCTGGTCGCCCTCGGGGCCGCGCTCGGCATCGGCGTGATGACGTCAGGCGGCGCGAAGATCCTGGGGCCCGGCGCCCCGGCGCCGGATTTCACCGCGGTCACGGTGCCCGACTCGGGCGCCGGCGCGCCGAAGCACGTGGCCAACTATCGCGGACGGCCGGTCCTGCTCAACATGTGGGCCACGTGGTGCGCCCCGTGCCGCGACGAGATGCCGCGCATCGAGAAGCTGTACGAACAGCTCGGGGATTCGGGGCTCCAGGTGGTCGCGGTGAGCATCGACAACCCCGGCATGACGGACGCCATTCGCGACTTCCGGAAGGAGATGGGCCTCAGGTTCGAGATCCTCCACGACGAGTCGGGGCGCATCCGCGACGACTACCAGACCACCGGCGTGCCCGAGACGTTCCTGATCGACGCGAAGGGCGTGGTCCGGCGACGGCTCATCGGCGCCGCGTGGACCGTGGACGAACAGCTGCCTCTGCTGCGCGAGCTGCTCGCCGAGCCGGCGAAATAGGCGCCGCCATGCGGGTGCTCGGCGTCGAGACATCGTGCGACGAGACGTCGGCCGCGGTCGTGGAGCAGGACGACGGCGCGGGCCGGCTGCGGTCGCTCGTCATCCTCTCGCAGGACGTCCATCGTGTGTTCGGCGGCGTCGTGCCCGAGATCGCCTCGCGCGCGCACCTCACGGCGATTGCGCCGGTCGTGCGCCGCGCCCTCGCGGACGCCGACGTCGCCGCGCGCGACCTCGACGCCATCGCGGTGACGCATGGCCCGGGCCTCGTCGGGGCGCTCCTGGTCGGGGTGTCGTTCGCGAAAGGGCTCGCGGCCGCGGCGGGGGTGCCGCTCATCGGCGTGCACCACATGGAAGGCCACCTCTTTGCGACCGAGCTCGAGGACGCGGCGGCCGCCCCGCCGTTCACCGCGCTGCTCGTGAGTGGCGGGCACACGCTGCTGCTGGACGTCCCCGCGTGGGGGGAATACCGCCTCCTCGGATCGACGCGCGACGACGCGGCGGGTGAGGCGTTCGACAAGGTGGCCAAGCTGCTGGGGCTGCCGTACCCCGGCGGCCGCCATGTCGAGGCACTGGCGGCCGACGGCGACCCGGCGCGACACCGGTTCGCCCGGCCGATGCTCAATGGCGGCCAGGCCGCCGGCGACGACGACTTCTACGACTTCTCGTTCAGCGGCCTGAAGACGGCGGTGCTGCACGCCGTGCGCGCGGCCGAGTCGGCCGGCACGCTGGCCGTTGCGCGCGCCCACATCGCCCGGGGATTCCAGGACGCGCTCGTGGACGCTCTCGTCGAGAAGACGGTTCGCGGCGCCGTGGCGCACGGCCGCGGCCGGATCGTGCTCGGCGGAGGCGTCGCCTGCAATCGCGCGCTCGTGGCGCGCATGCGCGAGCGCGCCGTGGAACGCCTTGGCGCGGCGGCGAGCGTGCACGCGCCCGGCCCACGCCTCGCCACCGACAACGCCGCGATGATCGCGCGTGCCGCACTCTTTCGCCTCGCGCGGGGCGAGCGCTCCGCCCCCGACCTCAACGCGTACGCCTCGCTGCCGCTTCCCGGCATGGTCCCGCGCGACGGCGCCGCCGCTTAGGTTCCGCGCATGCTCGACGCCGCCGTTTCGATCGTTCATCACGCCGCCGCCGTGCGCGTCGGGCCGTTCACCCTCACGGGGTTCGGCGTGGCCATGCTCGGCGCCTTCCTGATCGGACAGGCCGTCGCGCAATCCGCGCTCGCGCAGCGGGGCGAGGACGCGTCCGTGATGGGCGACGTCCTCATCGCCGCCGTCGTCGGCGGTCTTGCCGGCGGCAAGATCTACTACGCGATCCTCACCCGCGACCCGTCCGCCCTGATCGCGCGTTCGGGGTTCGTGTTCTGGGGCGGCCTCGCCGGCGGCATCCTCGCATCCTTCGCGTGGATCCACCGCAAGGGCCTGAGCTTCGCGAAGATCAGCGACGCCTCGGCGCCGGGGCTCGCCGCCGCGTACGCCGTCGGGCGCACGGGGTGCTGGGCCGTCGGCGACGATTACGGCCGCGCGTGGGCGAACCGGTTCGCCGTGCGCTTCCCCGAGGGCTCGCCGCCGTCAACGGTGCAGAACCTCGTGTCCCAGTTCCACCAGAGCGGCTTCGCGGGCCAGGCGCCCACCGACGTCGTGTCCGTGTATCCCACGCAGCTCTTCGAGGTCGCGATGGGGCTCGTGATGTTCGCGATCCTCTGGCGCCTGCGCGGTCATCGGCATGCGGCCGGCTGGCTGTTCGGGGTGTACTGCGTGCTCGCCGGCGTCGAGCGGATCTGCGTGGAAGTGTTCCGCGCCAAGGACGACCGGTTCTTCGGGCCCTTCACGATGGCACAGGTGATCGGCGTCGTGTTCGTCGTCGCGGGCATCGCCTGGATGATGGCCCGCCGAACCCCCCGCCCCGCAGCGCCGGCCGCCGCGTGAAGGCGCGGCGCGGGGCGGCGTCAGCCGCCCGCGCCGTTCGGGCGGACCGTGGCGTCGTGCTCGACTTCCTTCTCGAGCGTCTCCACCCGCTGCTGCAGCCGTCGCGCAGTGGCCTGCAGTTCGGCGAGGCGCGCCGCGACCTCGGGCGGCATCGGCTCCGCGTCCGGCGGCTCCATCGCGCCAGCCGGCGCCGCGGTGACACCCGCCGCCGCGGCCTCATTGGCCGCCGTGTGCGCCCCTGAGGCCGCCGGGCGGAGCAGCGTGCGCCAGAGCGCAAACAACAGCAGCGCGACGAGCACGACCTGCGCCAGCGTGGTCTCGACGGTCGGGTAGATGCCCAACGCCTCCACGTGCGGGAACGACGGCAGGAGCGTGCGCGTCATCGCGCCGGACTCCTGCAGCTCGGCGATACCCTTGCCGGCGAACACGAACGCCATCCAGTAGAGCAGCGCGCTCGTGATCGCGAAAAACGGGCGCAGCGGAATGCGCACGCCGAACCGGTAGAAGAGCGAGAACACGACGGCCAGCGACGCGCCGCCGACGCCGATGCCCGCGACGACCGGCATCAGCGCGCCGCTCTCGCGCATGATGATGGCCTGGAAGAACAGCGCGGTTTCCGCGCCCTCGCGGAACACCGCGAGGAACGCCACGAAGGCGAGCGCGAAGCTCCCGCCGTGCTGCAGCGCCGTCGTCACCTTGCCGCGGATGAACTGCTGCCACTTCGCGGCCTCGACCTTCGACAGCAGCCAGTAACTGACGGAAAAGAGCACGGCCACCGCCACCAGCATCGTCACGCCTTCGATGAAGTCGCGGCTCGCCGGCACCGCCGCGAGGGCCGTCCGCAGCAGCCAGGCCAGGACGAGGCTCGCAACCACGCCGGCGAGGGCGCCGACCCACACGTCGCGCACCCGTTCGCGGTGATCGGTCTTCAGCAGGAAAGCCACCACGGCCCCCAGCACCAGGATCGCCTCGAAACCCTCCCGGAGGATGATCAGGTATGACTCGAGGAACGTGCTCCACGGCGTGGACGTGGCGAGGGCGAGCTCCACCACGGACGGCATGCCCTGCTCGAGCGACGCGCGCATCGCCTCGGCCTGCGACAGGTCACCCGCCTTGAGGGCCGAGTGGAAATCCGCGAACTCGCGTTCCATGCGCGAGATCAGCGACGGGTTTCGCGGGCGGGTGTTCGTCTCGAGCGGCTCGAATGCGATGTACGCGTCGAACGCGAGGTCGGCGGCGGCGGCGCGGCGGCCGTCGCGATACGCGGCGAGCGCCTCCTCGAGGTTCTTGAGCGATGCGCGTGCCGCCTCTCGCGGGTCGTCGAGCCCCTCGGCCGCGACGGCAGTTCCCGCCGCCGACACCGCGACGTCCGCGCGAAGCGCGGCCACCAGCGCCTCCGCCTCGCTCGCGCTCAGCGGCGTGCCCGCCGTGAGCCCGGTCTCCGGATCGCCCGCGCGAAGCATCGCGGCAAGTTCCGCGTCGCTCCGCCGCGCCTGCCACTCGAACGTGCGCGCGGCCGGCGGGGGCGCGCACGTGCCGCAGATCCGTGCCAGCACCTCACGGCCCCGCGCCCACTGCGCGTCCGTGGCCCGCAGGGCGTTGACGTAGCCGACCACGTCCCAGCGCTCGTCCGTCGTCAGCACCGTGTCCCAGGCCGGCATCGCCGTCCCCTGGACGCCAACGGACACGATCCGGTAGGTCAACGTCGGCGTCGCATCGCGCATGACGTCCGCGTGGCCGATCGCCGGCGGCGCAACGCCGCCGGGCGCCGCCGGCCCGCCGTCGCCCGCGGCGCCGTGGCACGCGGCACACCGCGTCGCGTAGATCGTGCGGCCCCGCGCCAGGTTGATCGCGCGCGACGGCAGGTCGAGCGCGCCTTCGGCCCCAAGCGCGCGCGCAAAGCTCTCGTACAACCGGTGCAAGTCGCTCGGCGCCCGGTGGCTGCGGGCGGCAAGGCGAAGCGAGTCGAGCAACCGCCGCACGGCAGGCGCGGCGGGGGTGGCGAGGCGCGCGGCCACACTTCCCGCTTCATCGAGGAACCCGGTGGCCTCGTCCAGTTCGGTCGCCGACTTGAGTCGGCCGGCCTCATCGACGCCCTTGCCATACTCCTCGATCGCAACGCCAACGATTGCCGCCAGCCGCTTGCCAACGGGCTCCTGCGGCGCCATTCCCGTGGAGGCAGCGGCTCCTATAAGTAGTGCCGTGGTAGCGAGTTGGCGGCCGATAACCATATCCGAAGTAAAATACTCGGGTATGGTGGACGCGCCAGCCGCCAGGGGTTACGCCGCGTGGCGCCGTGGCGACCAGTGGGCCCCCGGGGCGCATGGGGGCCTCGGTTCGCGACTATCGCTCGAGGACGACGACTGCGCCAGCGACGTCATCCGTGTGGGTGAGGCTCACATGTACATGCTGGACGCCGAGTTCGCGCATCCGAAAGTCGGCCCGTCCGTGGAACGCGAGGGTCGGCGGGCCGGTGGGGCGGGACACCACTTCGACTTCACGCCACCCGATCAGCCGCGCGTCATCGGACCCGGCGAGCGCCTTGAACCCGGCTTCCTTGGCGGCCAGCCGCGCGGCCAGGTGCATGGCGGGGCGCGCCCGCGACCGGGCATACGCGACCTCGGCGTCGGTGAAGAGCCGGGCGAGGGCGCGATCACCCTTGCCGGCGAGCAGGCGCTCCACACGTGCGATGGCGACGAGGTCAATGCCGACGCCGACGATCATGGCGTCCGCCGCGCGACGAAGAGTTTGAGGCGCTCCACCCGCGCTCCGGCGCGCGCGACGACGAGATACACGCCGTTGCTCACGCGTGCCGACGCGAGGTCCCACGGGGGCGCCACCCCGTCGGCGACACGGCCCCGCCACACCTCGTGCCCCGAGAAGTCGAAAGCCACCACGTCGCCGCCGGCGGCGCCGAACGGCCACGTGAAGCGCACCGACCCGGACCGAACGGGGTTCTCGCTCGGTCGCAGTTGCGGCCCCGCCGCCACCGGCGCGCCCGTCACGGCGCCATGGGCGAGCACCGCGATCTCGTCGAGCCACCACTCCATGCCCGTTGCCGTGAAACGAAAAGTGAGCGACTTGCCGTGGACCCCGCCGAGTTCGGCGCCGTCGGTGTACCAGACCGGCGCCCACCCGCGCTCAATCGCAACCGGTTGCCACGTCGTGCCGCCGTCGGCGCTCATGTCCACGCGGGCTTCGAGCGCGGGGGTGAAGCCGCTGCCGTAGTGCATCGCCCACCATACGAGCGAGAGCGTATCCACATCCGCCGGGACCGCGACGGCCGGCGACGTGAGCGTACCGTTCGCGGCGTGCCATGATCGTGCGCCGCTCCGGGCAAACAACGAATCCGGTTTGAACCCGTTC
>CAZKYG010000066.1:0-22414 GCA_964556915.1 uncultured Gemmatimonas sp. | reverse complement strand
GTTGTCAGTCTTGGCCGATTGTGCGGGGCCCGCTGGGGACTGAATGCGCGGGCGTGTGATGGCCTGAGCCACGGGCGGCCGCGCGCGGCGGCACTGCCAGGCTGGTTCCAATATAGTGCCGTCCGTTCCGGTGTGGCGCGTGCGGGCCCCGCCCCCGGCCGTCCTATCGGTCCGTCGTCCGCCACTCCATCGTCCGGCGCCGGACATCGCCGTCGGCGACCGTCACGGTGATCGCCTTCGTCGGGCACCGGTGGACGAAGTCCCCGTCCGCCCGCGACCATTCGACGGTGGATTGCAGGACGACGGCCTTCCCCGCGTCGTCCATCCGGAGGAGCGTCGGCGCCAGCGTCGCGCAGAGGCGGCAGCCGACGCACTTCGTGCGGTCGACGGCCAGCTCGACCTCGCGCCGCGGGTAGACGCCGCGGCCGCCCACGAGCGCGTCGCCGCATTCGTCCAGCGCGGCGTGCATCGCCACGTACCCGGCGTCGATCATGCGCCGGGTGTACGCGAAGCTGAACCAGCCGTACTGCCAGACCTCGGGGCGCACGAGCAGCAGCGGCGGACCGCCCCACTGCGCGAGGGCGTCGAGCTGCATGGTGCGCATCATCGTCTGCGCCGCGCGGACGAAAATCGCCGCGAATCCCCGGTCCTCGATGTGGCGGGCCTCGACGAGGCTGGTGCTCCCGACGTCGATCGCGATCACCGCGTCCATGCCGTACGCCGACACCGCGGCCGGCAGGTTGTCGATGATGCCGCCGTCCGCGCAGGTGCGGCCGTCCACCACGCGCGGCGGGAAGAATCCCGGGAGTGCGCACGAGGCGCAGACGGCGTCGGCCACGGGCACGTGCGTGAGGCCCGGCAGCCCGAACACCACCGGGGTCGCGCGTTCGAGGTCCACGGTGTTCACGAGGAGCGGCGTCGGCAGGTCGGCGAACGTGCCGCGCGGCACGATGCCGCGGATCACGCGCTCGAGCGGCCCGGGCAGGTAGAGCGACGGCGCCCGCATGCGCTGCGTGACCATGTGGACGTGGTCGAGGCGGAACAGGTCCCCTCGGGTGACGCCCAGCGCGTGCGCTTCCATCTCGTCGACCGGCATTCCGCCGGCGCACGCGGCGGCGATCAGCGCGCCGATGCTCGATCCCGCCACCACGGCGGGGTGCACGCCGCGCTCGCGCAGTGCGCGAATCGCGCCGATGTGCGCGAACCCCTTGAGTCCCCCGCCTCCGAGGACGAGCGCGATACGCTCCGGGAGGCGGGACGCCACGAGGCGCTATTGCAGGTACTTGTACAGCCCGAAGAGCCCGATCGCGGCGCCGCTGACCATGACGAGCGTGCCCGCGGTCTCGTTCGATCCCGCGATGATCGCGCCGACGATGAGGCCGGCGCCGCCGACGATCATCATGGCCTCGTTCTGCTTCGTGTCCGCACGGCGGGGCTCGGGCGCTGGTGTGGCCGGCGCGTCACGGTGCAAGCGGACGCCGACGGCGGCGCGTTCGACGGTCGGCCCGGGTGGCACGTCCCGATCGTCCGTCGAAGCGGACGGCATCGTCTCGACCGCGGCCGCGGTGCGCGCCGCATCCTGCGCGCCGGTCGCGGACCGGTGGCCCGGCGTGGCGTCCTGCGCACGTGCCGTCGCGGCGACGGCCAGCACGAGGAACGATGCCATCCAGCGGAACGCACGACGATTCATCTCCCGCCTCCATTCACGATGAGGTTCTGTCGGGAAACTATTCCCGCGGTACCTTTCCGGCCACGGAGGCGGACTGACTCACACCGAGACGACGACCGGACTGCGCCGCTCCATCGGCGTGCGCGAACTCGCGGCGGGCATCGTGACGATCACGATCGGCGGCGGCGTGTTCCTGCTGCCCGCGGTCGCCACCGAGGCGCTCGGCGCGGCGGCGTGGCTCTCGTACGCGCTGTGCGCCCTGGTGTTCGCGCTGGTGGTGAGCTGCTTCGCCGAGGCCGGAAGCCGGGTCGCCGACACCGGCGGCCCGTATGCGTTCGTGGGCGAGGCGTTCGGGCCCTTCTGGGGATACCTCACCGGCGTGCTCGTGCTCCTCTTCGCCACGACAGCCCACGCGGCCGTGGTGTCCGGCCTCGCGCAGACGCTCAATGCGCTCGTGCCCGGCATCGGCGAGGGCGGCGCGCGCGTCGCCCTGCTGACGGTGACGCTCGGGTGCTTCACCCTGATCAACGCGCGCGGCGTGCGGCAGGGCGCCGTCACCGTGGAGATCGGCACCGTCGCGAAGCTGGTGCCACTGCTCTTCCTGGGAACGTTCGGACTCTTCAAGGTGCACCGCGCGAACCTGGCGTGGCCGGGCATGCCGGACGCCGGCACGCTCACGCGCACGACGATGATGATGATGTTCGCGTTCTTCGGCGTCGAATCGGCGCTGGGCGCGAGCGGAGAGGTGCGCGATCCGGCCCGCACCGTGCCGCGCGCCATCTTCGCGGGCATCGGCGTGGTCACCGTCGTCTACCTGGCCGTGCAGGAGGCGGCGCAGGGCATCCTGGGTCCCGACATCCTCACGCACCGGGATGCCCCGCTCGCCGCCGCCGCGGCCGCGGCATTCGGCCACTGGGCCGGCGCGATGCTGGCGATCGGCGCGGCCGTCTCCATGGTGGCGCACACGTCCGGCATGATGCTCTCGCTGCCGCGCAACGTGTTCGCGCTCGCCCGCGACGGCTACCTCCCCGCGTCGCTCGCGCGCGTGAGCCCCCGCACGCAGGCGCCGGTGAACGCGATCGTCGCCTACGGCGCCGTGGTCCTGCTCCTCTCGGCCACCGGCACGTTCACGTCACTGCTGGTGCTCGCGAACGCCGGAGCCCTGCTCATGTACCTCCTCTGCTGCCTTGCCGTGCTTGGCCTGCGGCGTCGGAACGTCCGGCTCGAGCAGCCGCCGTTCACCATTCCCGGCGGCGCCGCCGTGCCGTGGGTCGCCGCGGCCGCGATCGTCGCGCTGCTGTCCACGCTCACGGGCCGCGAGGTGCTCGCCATCGGTGCGGCGCTCGCCGTGGCGGTCGCGCTCTACGCCGCTCGCGCGCGGCGGCACGCCGCCGCGACCACCGGAGGCGTCCGCGCATGACCGACCCGCTCCTCGCCTTCCGCGGCGAGTTCCCGATCCTCGACCGCTGCACGTACCTCGTCTCCAACTCGCTCGGCGCCATGCCGCGCGCCGTCCCCGACCGGCTCGCCGAGTACGTGGACCTGTGGGCCGAACGCGGCGTGCGGGCCTGGGGTGACGCGTGGTGGCGCATGCCGGTGGCCGTCGGCGACGAGATCGCGCCCCTGATCGGCGCGCGGCCCGGCGAGGTGGCCATGATGCCGAACGTCACCGGCGCGCAGGCCGTCGTGCTGTCGGCGCTGGACTACGCTCCTCCGCGCGACACGATCGTGATGACGGCGCTCGACTTCCCGTCGGTGCGCTACGTGTACGACCACCTCGCGCCACGCCTCGGCGCGCGCGTCGTGGTCGTGCCCGGCGACGACGGCATCGGGATCGACGCTGAGCGGGTGTGCGCGGCCATCGACGAGCGCACGCGGCTCGTCGCCATCTCGCACGTCCTGTTTCGCAGCGCCTTCGTGATGGACGCGCGGCGGATCGCGGCGCGCGCCCACGAGATGGGCGCGCTCGTGTCGCTCGACGCGTTCCATTCCGTGGGGGTGATGCCGGTGGATGTCCGCGCGCTTGGCGCGGACTTCCTCACGGGCGGCGTGCTCAAGTGGCTGTGTGGCGGGCCGGGCGGATGCTTCCTCTGGGCGTCGCCCGACATGAGCGAGCGCTTCGCACCGGCGCTCACGGGCTGGATGGCGCACCAGCGCCCGTTCGCCTTCGAGGATGACATGGCGTACGCCGCGGGCGCGGCGCGGTGGCTTGGCGGCACGCCCGCGATTCCCGCGCTCTATGCCGCCACCGAGGGCCCACGCCTCGTGCGTCGCGCCGGCATCGAGGCCGTGCGGGCCAAGTCCATGCGGCAGACGGCGCGCCTGCTCGAACTCGCCGACGCGCGCGGCTACCGCGTATCCGCCCCGCGCGACCCGGACCGGCGCGGCGGCACGGTGGCGTTCGACGTGCCGCACGGCGCCGCCGTCGCGCAGGAGCTGCTCCGGCGGGATGTCGTGATCGACTACCGGCCGGGCGCGGGCATTCGCGTGGCGCCCCACTTCTACACCCGCGATGACGAGGTCGAGCGGGTCGTGGGCGAGGTGGACGACATCCTCGCGCACGACGCGTGGAAGCCGCACGAGGCGTCGCGCCCCGTGGTCACCTGACCGGTCTGGCCGCCATGGGCGCACGTCCGTACTTTCGAGGCGGCGCCCCAACCTTTCACCGCCATTCCGATGCCATCTGCCCCGAAGAAGCTGCGCAAGAAGTACGTCAACACCGAGTACCCGAATGTCGTGCTCCGCTTCGAGGACGGTCACGAGATCGTGCTCAAGCGCGGCGTCGGCAAGGAATTCGACTGCTACGCGGGCGAGACGATCAAGCTCCTGGCCGTGCGCGACCCCGACGCGCGCGAGCGCGACCGCATCGCCACCCGGAAGGCCGAGGAGTTCGACGACGCGTGAGCCGGGCCGCGCGCAGGGGCGCGGCGCCGCGATGATCGTCGACAGTCCGGCCGTTGCCGCCGCGCGCCGCGCGGGCCGGCCGGTGGTGGCGCTCGAAAGCTCGGTGTTCGCGCAAGGACTTCGCCCGCCGGCCAATCGCGAGGCCCATGCGCGCATGACGGGCGCCGTCGCGGGCGCCGGCGCGGTGCCCGCGGTCACGGCGGTGGTGCGCGGCGCCCCGGTGCTCGGCCTCGCCGACGCAGACCTCGAGCGATTCCTGACGGCGGGCGCGCCGAAGGTTTCGGCGCGGGACCTGCCGTGGGCTGCCGCCACCGCGCGCGACGGCGCGACGACGGTGGCCGCGACGCTGGCGATCATGGCCGCCGCCGGCGTCGACGTCTTCGCGACGGGCGGCATCGGTGGGGTGCATCGCGGCGCACCATTCGACGAGTCGGCAGACCTCCTCGAACTGTCGCGCACGAGCGCCGTGGTGGTCTGCGCCGGCGCGAAGTCCATCCTCGACCTGCCGGCAACCGTCGAGCGGCTCGAGACGTTCGGCGTGGCGGTGATCGGCTTTCGCACCGACGAGTTCCCGGGCTTCTTCACCGCGCGCACCGGTCTCCCGGTCGGCGCGGTGGCGGACTCGGCGGCGGAGGTGGCGCGCGCGCTGCTCGCGGGGCGGCGCCTCGGGCGGCCGGGTGCCGTGCTGGTCGTGCAGCCCCCGCCTCCGTCGGACCGCCTCGATCCCGCCACGGTCGACGGCGCGGTCGCCGGCGCGGTGCGGGCGGCTGCCGAAGCCGACGTCCATGGAGCGGCGCTCACGCCCTGGCTGCTCGGGGCCGTCGAGCGGGCGACCGAGGGGGCGTCCGTGCGCGTCAACCTCGCCTTGCTCGAGGCGAATGCGCGGCTGGCGGGCGAGGTCGCCGTGGCCCTCGCGCACGAGACCGCCTGACCGAATCCGGGGCTCGCGCCGAGGGGCTCGCTCCCATGTCGCGAGCCCCTCCCCCTTATTAGGTTGCCGGAAGTCCCCTCAGACGGAGGTCACCAGGCCGATGCCGTCGCCGTTCCTGAGCTCCGAAGAGTACGACGAGCGGGCGCACCAGCTGTACAACGAGGGGAACTACGATGGGGCCCTCGAGATGCTGCGCGAGGGGCTGGCGCTCTACCCCAACGCAGTCGAGCTGCACATCGGCGTCGGCTATGCCCGGCTCGCCCGCGACGAGTTCGCCTGGGCGCGTCGCTGCTTCGAGGAAGCGCTCGTCCTCGACCCCGACCATGAGGACGCCCTTGCCGGCCTGGGCGAGACGCTGCTCAAGTTCGGCCAGTCCGCCGCCGCGCTGAAGGCGTTCGACCGCATCCTCGAGCTGGGCTACCAGGACGACGTCGAGCTGCTGCTCCAGGTCGGGCGCGTGCTGTTCCGCGAGGACCTCATGAGCGACGCCCGCCGCTTCCTCGAGGTCGCGCTGCAGCAGACACCGGACAACGCGGAGGCCGTGGCGATGCTCGGCTACACCGAGCACCGCTCCGGCGACGACGCGGCCGCCATCGCGACGCTGCGGCGGGCCCTCCAGCTCGATGCCGAACACTCCGAGGCGCGCATCTACCTCGGGAACCTGCTCTACGATCGTGGCGAGTTCGAAGCCGCCCTCTACCACCTCGAGCGCACCACCCCCGAGGAGCATTGGGACGAACTCGGCATCTGGCGCCTTATCGAGCTGCGCAAGAGCACCTATCGTCTCGCGGACGACGACGAGTCGCTGCGCATCTGGGACGAACGCCTCGCCGAGCTGGGTGGCGACGCCGACCCCATCGACGAAATGCTTGGCGAGATCGAGCAGAAAGCGTCGGAGGCGGCCGGCCGTGAGGCGCGGGGCCAGCTTGAGCTGTTCGGCGCCCTCCTCGCCGACCTCTCGGGACAGCGGCAGGAAGGCGCGGCGCACACCGTCGTGGCGCGCGACGGGCGCGAGTACGGCGGCACGTGGGACGAGATCGTCTCCCGCATGCGCGACGACAGCACGCTGCCCTCGCGCTCGGTGGTCGAGTTCATGCAACAGGAGGCGCGCCGCGGGTTCTCGCTCACCGGCGTACTCATCCCGGCCGCTGACGCCGAGTCGTTCATCCGCGGCAGTGCGGACGCGGGACTGCTGAGGATCCTCAGCTGACGCCGGCCCGTGTCGTGCCGGCCCGGGGCGATTCGTGATCTCGCTCCGGGCGGTCTCCAAGTCGTACCCGTCGCTCATCGGCCGGCGGGTGCCTGCCGTGGACGGCGTTTCCCTTGATGTGAACGCCGGCGAAGTGGTGGGCATCGCCGGGCCGAACGGCGCCGGCAAGTCCACGATCATCGCCATGCTCCTCGGCTTCCTGCGGCCGACGAGCGGCGAGGTGACGGTCGGCGGGATGGCGCCGCGGGCCTACGTCGAGCGGCATGGCGTGGCGTACCTGCCCGAGCTGATGTCGCTCGTGAAGTCGTGGCGCGTGGATCACGCGCTGCGCCGTCTGGCCGTGCTGGCCGGTGTGCCGGCAAGCCGCGTGTCGCAGGAGGTGGCGCGCGTCGTGGCGCATCTCGAGATCGGCGAACACGTGAAGAAGCGCATCAAGGCGCTTTCCAAGGGCAACTTCCAGCGGGTCGGGCTGGCGCAGGCGCTGCTGTGCGAGCACGATGTCGTCGTGTTCGACGAGCCGACGCACGGCCTCGATCCGGTGTGGACCCAGCGGTTCCGCGGCCTGGTCGACGCGTTGCGGGCGCCAGGCCGCTCGATGCTCGTGGCGTCGCACAACCTGGACGAGCTCGAGCGCGTGTGCGACCGCGTGGCGATCCTCGACCGGGGCCGGCTCCAGCGCGTGGTCACGGTGCGCGGCCCCGCGGCCGGCGACGGCGCCGTGCCCGCGCGCGCCTACCGGCTGCGGGTGGCCGGCGACGCGCAGGCGGCGCTGGCGGCGTTTCCCGGTGCCGTCGTGGCCGGCGAGCACGAGATCGACGTGCCGCCGACGGACGTGGCCGGGCTGAACGCGGGGCTGGCGCAACTCATCGCCGGTGGCGTGCAGGTCACGGCGCTCGCGCCGCGCGAGAGCGCGCTCGAGGCCGCGTTTCATGCCGCGGTCGGCGCCGGCGGGCGCGGGCGGGCGGACTGATGCGCGGCCGGATCACGGCGTACCTCCGGTTCCAGCTCGCGGACTTCCTCCTGATGCGGGCCGCGCTCCCGGCGACGCTTGTCGTCTTCCTCGCGTACATGACCCTGGCCTCCGCGCCGGCCAACGTGGACTGGTCCGCGCGGTCGGGCGGCGCGCGCATGCTCACCCAGCTCTTCCAGGCCGTCGCCGGCGCGTTCATCGTGCTCGGGTCGTTCCTCGGCGTCGCGCGGCTCGTGACCGACGACCGGTCGAACGGGTACTTCCGGTTCCTGTTCAGCAAGCCGATGTCGGTCGTGCGCTTCTACGCGCAGCAATGGGTGTTGCACGGCGTGGGGCTCGTCGCGATCGCGGGCCTGCTCGGCCTCTGGCTCGAGGCCCGGACCGCCGCCATCCCCGTGGGTGCGGCGATGACGATGATGGCGCTCACGTGGATCCTCGTCGGCGGCGTCGGGTTTGCCCTGTCGGCCGCGACGAACTACGACGCGCTGCTGCTCGTGATCGCCTATGTCGCGAGCAGCGTGCTGCAGGGAATCAAGGGCGCGCCGGACTCGCTCATGGCGCCATGGCTGCGTGAGGTGACGAAACTCACGCTGCCCGTCCACAAGCTCGACTACATCCGTGCGCAGCTGTACACGGGCGGCGACCTGCCGTGGCCGGCCACGCTCCACGTCGTCGCCTACGGCATGACCGGGTTTGCCGCCGCGATCGTGCTGTTGCGCCGGACCTCGCTCGCCCGATGACGCCTCCCGCCGGTGCCGCCGATGGCTGAGCCCGTGCTCGCGCGCGTCTTTCCGCACGGCAGCGTGAGCCGCGCCGTGCTCCCCAACGGCCTGCGCGTGCTCGCGCGCCGCAAGGCGGGCTCGGACGTGGTGGCCATCGTGACCTACGTCGGCGCCGGCTACTTCGACGAGGCCGACGATGTCGGCGGCGTCGCGCACGTGCTCGAGCACATGTACTTCAAGGGCACGCCCACCCGTGGCGTCGGCGAGATCGCGCGCGCCACCAAGGCGAGTGGCGGCATCCTCAACGCCGCGACGATCTACGACCACACGCACTACTACACGGTGCTCCCCGCGTCGGGGTTCGAGGCCGGCCTCGACATCCAGGCCGACGCCTATGCCAATTCCCTCATCGACGGCGCCGAGCTCGCGCGTGAGCTCGAGGTGATCATCGAGGAAGCCAAGCGCAAGGCGGACAACCCGTCCGCGGTCGCCACCGAGACGCTCTTTGCGCTCCTCCACGACCGTCATCGCATCCGTCGCTGGCGCATCGGCCGCGAGGCCGGGCTCCGCGCCCTCGGCCGCGACGACGTCGTCGCGTTCTACCGCAACTTCTACCGCCCGGGCAACACCGTGCTCGCCGTGGTGGGCGACGTTGACCCGAACGACGCGATCGCCGCCGTGGCCGCGCGCTACGGCGCCATTCCCGACCAGGCCGTCGTCCGCGAACCGGGTCCGGCCGAACCGCCGCCGGCCGACGGCCCGCTCCGGTATCGCGAGCTCTCGGGCGATGTGCAGCAGGCCGAGCTCCTGCTCGGGTGGCGCACGCCGGGCATCGATCACCCCGACACGCCGGTCATCGACCTCATCACGGCCGTGCTGTCCGGGGGGCGCGCCTCGCGCCTGTACCGCGCCGTGCGCGACCGGCGCCTCGCGTCGTCCATCTCGGCGTCGAACTACACGCCCACGGAACTCGGCGTGTTCGTCGTGCACGCCACCGCGCGCCCCGAGCGCGCCGTGAGCGCCGTGCGGGCGGCGTGGGACCAGGTGGCCCGCGTGCGCGACGGCGAAGTGAGCGCGGCGGAAATCGAACGCGCGCGCCGCCTGGTGTCGGCGCAGCTCCTGCGCCGGCTGGAGACGTCCGAGGGTCAGGCGAACCACCTGGCCTCGTGGGAACTCTCCGGGGGATGGGAGCGCGGCGGCGACTATCTCGGCGCCCTGCTCACGGCGGATGAGCGCCGCCTCCGCGACGTGGCGAACCGCTGGCTCGGCGAGAAACGGGCCGCGCTCCTCGTGTACCGCCCGTCGAGCGCCCCGCCGTTCGCGGCCGGCGCGGCAGAGGTGGCCGAGTTCCTCGGTGGCGACCGGCCCGACCCGGTGGACGCCGTGTCGCTGCCGGCGCCGGCCGCCGCCGTGCATGCCGGCGCACGGGCGTGGCGGTTCGAGCGGCAGGAAGGCGACCTCATGGAATACCGCAGCGCCGGCGGCGTACCCATCGTCTTCCAGCGCGTCGCGGGCCCGGTCGCGCACCTCGGCTGGTTCGTGAACGGCGGCGCCCTCGCCGAGTCCGGGGAACAGGCCGGCATCACGTCGTTGATGTGCCGCACGGCGCTGCGCGGCACGGCGCGACGCTCGGCCAAGCAGCTCGCGGAGGACGTGGAATTCGCCGGCGGCATGCTCGCGTCGGCGGCCGGCCCCGACGCCTTCCAATGGACGATATCCGTGCCCGGATCGAGCCTCGCCGACGCGGCCGAACTGCTGGCCGACGTCGTGCAGCGCCCGGCGTTCCGCTCGGACGCGGTCGAGTCGGAACGGGCGGTGGCGCTCGCGGAAATCGCCGCCACGCGCGACGACATGTTCCGCTGGCCGCTCCGCCTGGCGCTGGAGGCCGCGTGGGACGGACATCCCTATGGACGCCAGGTATTCGGCACGGAAGCGTCCCTGGGCCGGCTGAACGCGGCCGCGCTCGCGGAGTGGCACGACGCCGTCGCGCTCTCGGCGGACGGGGTCCTCGTGTGCGTGGCCGACGCCGATCCCGACGACGCCGTGGCCGCCATCGCCCGCCGCTTCACCGACCTCACCCCACGAGGTGCGCCGAGCGTGACGGCACCGGCGTGGCCCGCGCAGGCGCTCGATCGCGTGGACCCGCGCGACAAGGCGCAGTCCGCGCTCGCCATGCTCTTCGAGGGCCCGGCCCGCGACGACGATGCCCGCTTCACGGCGATGATCCTCGCCGGTGTCGCCAGCGGCCTCGGCGGCCGCTTCTTCGAGGAGCTGCGCGACCGGCAGTCGCTCGCGTACGTCGTGCACGTGGCGCCCATCGTTCGCCAGCACGCCGGCGCGTTCGTCGCCTACATGGGCATGTCACCCGAAAAGGAGGAGGTCGCACGCCGCGGCCTCCTGGACCAGTTCGCTCGACTCGGGAGCGAACCCGTGACGGCCGAGGAACTGCGCCGGGCCCAGACGTTCGCGATCGGTGCGAATGCGATCCGCCGCGAGTCCGCGGCCGCCATCATGGGCGACATCGCCGACGCATGGCTGTTCGGCGAATCGCTGGCCGAGATCGCGCGCCACGACGAGCGTGTGCGCGCGGTTACGGCGGCGGGCATCCAGCAGCTTGCGCGGCGCTGCTTCGATCCCTCACGTCGCGTCGAGGGCGTCATCCGCGGCGCCGGACGCGCGGTCTGACGCCGCGGCGCGCGGTCAGCGCGCCGTGGCCGACGGGTAGCCCAGGGCCTCGTTGAGCCAGCGAACCAGCGGGAGCATCAGCGCGTAGTCCTTCATCGCCCGGTCGATGAGACCCGGCGCGAGCATCTCGGCGTCGGAATAGCCGGTGCTCACCGTGAACGAATTGAACCGGAGCCAGTCGGCCGCCGGGTGGGTCTCGGCGAACCCGCGGGGCATGCGCTTGAGCTTGACGCCCGGCTCGTCGTCCGTGAGCCCACCGAACCGTTTCACGAACGCCGGTGCCGTGACGATGCGCCTGAACCGGCGGTGGTCCCCGGCGAGCCGGTCGCGGACCTTGTTGAGCGAATGCCGCGGGGGCATCCAGAGGCCCGCGGCGACGATTGATGCGCCGGGCTCGAGGTGGAGGTAGAAACCCGCGCCGCCGTCGATTTCCTTGCCCACGCCGCGCCCCGGCGCCCGGTGGTACACCCACAGCGCGGCGTGCGTCTTGTAGGGCGACTTGTCCCGCGAGAAGCGCACGTCGCGGTGGATGCGGAAGAGCGAGCGCCGGCCGGCCTCGAATTCCGGCGCGAGCCGCGCGAACCGGACGTCGAGCTCTGTCGCCACGCGTCGCAGCGGGTCGAGCACCTCGCGGACGTACGTTTCGCGATGCGCCTCGAACCACTCGCGGCGGTTGTTGCGCTTGAGGCCGCGCAGGAAGGTCAGCGCAGCGGGGCGGAACCAGGGCAGCGGGCGGGCGGGCATGGCGGGGCGTGTGCGCGCGTCCGCGGTCAGCCGCGCTCGGCCGTGCGCATCGTCCGCGATTCGGCGACGCCGAACTTGCGGGCGAACACGTCCACCGCTTTCTGCGGGTCACGGCCCGCGGCCACGAGCAGGTCGACCACCACCGTTTCCCGGTCCGGGAACGTGTGGACCGCCATGTGACCGACGTCCAGCAGCAGCACGACGGCCAGTCCGTCGCGGGGCAACGAGCGCACGACCGGTGACTCGATCGTCGAGAGGCCGGCGGCCCCGGCCGCGGACAGCAACAGGCCGGCGAGCGCGGCGCCGTCCCGGAGCAGGGGGGAGGACACTCCGCGAAAGTCGGCGGCACGGTGGACCAGGGGCGCCGCGGGACTCACCCCCACGGCCGTCCTCCCGTTGCTGTGCGCCTTGTGCTGTCCTGCCCTCCGCTGTCCTGACCTCCGCCCGCTGCCTTCCGCCGGCTCATCAGAACATGCTCATCGCCAGGAACGACCGCAGCGAGTCGTTTGTGCTGCGCAGGCGGAGCGACAGCAGTCGCACGCAGGCCCACAGCACCTTGTAGGCGATGTCGCGATTGAAATCGAGCAGCAGTTCGAAGTCGGACCGCGCGATGGTGAGGCACTTGGTGCCGCCATTGGAGATCGCGTCGGTCGACCGCTCGCTGCGGTCGAACACGGCCATCTCGCCGAACAGCGAGCCCGGCTTGAGCACGGCCAGTGCTTCCTCGCCGCTGCCGGGAATGGTCCGGCTGATGCGGACCTCGCCCTCGAAGATCAGGTAGAGGCGGTTGCCGTTCTCCCCCTCCTTGAACACGTACTCGCCGGAGACGAACTCCTGCGTGCGGCAGACCTCGGCGACGCGGGCGAGTTCCCCGGCGTCCAGGTCCTTGAAAATTGCGACTTCGCGGAGCAGCGCGACGACGTCGGTCATGCGATCCACATCCCGGCAGCGGGGAAAGGGGGAGTCCCGGCGAAGCTAGGGCGCAGGCCCCGCCGTGGCAAGCAGTTGGGCCCGCTCCTAGGTTAGACGCATGGCGCGTGACCCGATCGCGAGGACGTCCGCCGCGACACCACGTCCGCGCCGGGCGGCTGCCCGCCTGCCGGGCGTCGTCGCGGCATGTGTCGGCCTGGCAGTTACCGCACCCGCGACGGCCGCGTCGCAGGCGTTCGGCATTCGCCCGGCCGTGCAGCCCGAGCTTCGCGCGGCGGTCGTGGCGTCGGGCTCGAGCAGCGTGCTGGCCGGCGCCGGCGTCAACGTGCCGGCAGGACTCTACCTGCGTTTCGCGGCGTCTCTCGACGGCGGCTTCGCGGCCGGCAGCGACGCGGGCGCGATCACGCGCGTCGAGTTCGCCGGCCGGTTCCTCGCGGACCCGTTCCACGAAGGCCGTTGGGGGCCGTACGTCGGGGGCGGTGTCGCCGCGTCGTGGCGCACCCACGACCATGGGCGACCGGCGCTCGTGATCCTCGTGGGCACGGACCTCCCGTCGCGGGGGCGGTGGACGCCCGTGGTGGAACTCGGGGTCGGTGGGGGCGCGCGCGTGCTCGTGGCACTTCGCCGCACGCGATCCGTCGGGCGCTGAGGCTCCGACGAACAAAGGGCACCGGAATCCCGGTGCCCCTGATGCTACGCGCTGACTGCCTGGTTTCGCTTCGCCGGCTGGGCAAACCGCTCGCCCAGCGTTCGGAGCTCTGCCACTTCCCTCGCATCCAGTTCGTGGAATCGGCCCGCCATGTATGCCATGGTCTCGTCGAACCACTCTTTCTGGTGTTCGGGCTCCGCGCCGACGACGTCGCAGCTGATGATATGCTGGAACAGTTCGTCGCGGGCCTGGGCGAACGGCGACGGCTCAGTGCTGGCTCGCGGCGTCCGGGACCTCTTTGTGCTCATCTCGTGGTGGTTGGGGTACAGAGTGACTACCGAAAGTTATCGCAGGGGCGCGTCCGATCCTATCCCTCGGCC
The DNA here is from genome assembly GCA_964556915.1 of uncultured Gemmatimonas sp. Classification (GTDB taxonomy): domain Bacteria; phylum Gemmatimonadota; class Gemmatimonadetes; order Gemmatimonadales; family Gemmatimonadaceae; genus Fen-1231. The sequence continues at coordinate 8,620 of CAZKYG010000066.1, read as the reverse complement.
GGCCTGCCGCCGACCGTCTACGCGAGGCGGGGTTGGCGCGTTGAGCCGGGCGGCGGCCCCGGGCGGCCGCGCCGTTATCTTGCCCGCAGCCAACGTCCCCAATGCATCGCCAACTTCTCGCGGCCATTTCACTCTGCGGCATGTTCCTCGCCGCCTACCTCACCCTGTACCACTACGGGTACGTCGGCACGCTGGCCTGCGGCACGGGCGGCTGCGAGACGGTCCAGGCGAGCCGATGGGCCATGTTCCTCGGGCTCCCGGTCGCGCTGTGGGGCCTCGGGTTCTACGCGTCGGTGTGCGCCGTGGCAACGTACGGCGTCGTTGCCGGACCGGACCGACAATGGCCGACCACCGTGCTCCTCGCCCTGACCGGGTGGGGCGTGGCGTTCTCCTCCTGGCTCACCTGGCTCGAGATCGCGCGGATTCACGCGATTTGCCGCTACTGCGTCGGCAGTGCGCTGATTGCCGCGGCGCTGTTCGTGCTGGCCGCACTGGACTGGCGCTCGCGGCGAACCGGCGCCGCCTGACCGACCGGTCAGGCGTCAGCGACGCCGGGCGAAGTACACGGCCGCGAGCGTCGCCGCGGCGGCGATCGTCCACGGCACCCAGGCCGGCAGGCGTCCGAGGAGCGACGGCCGGGCGGCATGCGCGCCCGACACGCGCTGGTCACGCACGGCCGTGACCACCTCCGACGCGTGCTTCGGCCGATGCGCCGGCACCTTCTCGAGGCACCGCATGACCAGCGCGGCGAGGTACGGCGGGACATCGGCGCGGCGCCGGGCGACGGGTTCGGGCGGCTGATTGGCATGCGCCGCCATCACGGCCTGCGGGCTGCGGCCGGAAAATGGCGGATGGCCACAGAGCATTTCGTAGGCCATGACACCCAGCGAGTAGATGTCCGCGCGGTGGTCGAGGTCGGGGTCCCCGACGGCCTGCTCCGGCGAGATGTAGGTCGGGGTCCCGAGGCTCATCCCGCGCTGCGTGATCCGCCCGGTCGTCTCTTCCTGCTCGTGCGTCGCGGCCGTGAGTGCCTTCCCGATGCCGAAGTCGAGCACGACGGCGCTGCCGTGGAAGAACATCACGTTTTCGGGCTTGATGTCCCGGTGCACGACGCCCTGGTCGTGGGCGTACGCCAGCGCGCTGGCCACCTCCGTCAGGACCTGTTCCACCGCCGCGATCGGCATGGGCCGCTCGCGCGACATGCGCTCGCGGAGCGACTCGCCGTCCACGAGGGGCATCGTGTAGAACAGCGAATCCGCCGCCTGGCCCGTGCTGAGCAGCGGCACGATGTGCGGGTGCTGGAGGCGGGCGGCGAGCGTGATTTCGCGCTTGAAGCGCTCGGCGGAGAGCGTGGCCGCCAGCTCCGGCGAAAGCACCTTCAGCACCACCACGCGGCCCAGCGCAGTCTCGCGCGCGGCGAACACGCGCGACATCCCGCCGCGCGGCAGCTCGCGTTCGATGACGTATGCATCCCCCAGCGACTGCTGCAGCGCTTCGCGGATTTCTCTCATGTGGCGCGCCCCTGCTGGTGTACGCGCTGAGTTGCCGGGCCGCCACGATGTTGCGGGCCGCGCGCCGCGTTGTCAACGTCGCGGGGCCTACCCTTCGCGCTCCTCGTACTGTGCCTTGAGCGACGCCACGACGTTCGGGTCGGCCAGCGTGGTGGTGTCGCCGAGGGCCCGGCCGTCGGCGATGTCGCGCAGCAGGCGCCGCATGATCTTGCCCGAGCGCGTCTTCGGCAGGTCGGCGCTGAACAGGATGTCGTCGGGGCGGGCCAGCGCGCCGATCTTGTCGGCCACGAACGCCTTGAGGTCGTCCCGCAGGGCCGGTGAGGCCTTCTGGCCGTCGCGGAGCGTGACGAACGCCGCGATCGCCTGTCCCTTCAGTTCGTGGGCCTTCCCCACCACCGCCGCTTCGGCCACGGCGGGATGCTCCACGAGTGCGCTCTCGACTTCCATCGTGCCGATCCGGTGCCCGGCCACGTTGAGCACGTCGTCCACGCGTCCCAGGATCCAGAAGTACCCGTCGTCGTCGCGTTTGGCGCCGTCGCCGGGAAAGTAGAGATCCTTCCGCCCCTCCCACTTGGAGAAGTACGTCTTCACGTAGCGCTCGTCATCGCCCCAGATGGTGCGCAGCATGGATGGCCATGGCCGGGTGAGCGCGAGGAGTCCGCCACCCACCTCCACCCGCTGGCCTGCCGAGTCGAGCAGGTCGGCCGCGTAGCCCGGCAACGCCTTCGTCCCGCTGCCCGGCTTGGTCGGGGTCACGCCGGGCAGTGGCGAGATCACGATCGCACCGGTCTCGGTCTGCCACCACGTGTCCACGATCGGGCACCGGCGCCCGCCGATGTGCTCGTGGTACCACATCCACGCCTCGGGGTTGATCGGCTCGCCGACGGAACCGAGCAGGCGCAGGCGGGAAAGGTCGTGCTTCGCGGGATGCTCCGTACCCCACTTCATGAACGCGCGAATGGCCGTGGGCGCCGTGTAGAGGATCGTCACGCCGTGGCGCTCGCAGATGTCCCAGAAGCGGTCGCGTTCGGGCCAGTCCGGCGCGCCCTCGTACATGACGCACGTGGCGCCGTTGGCGAGCGGTCCGTACACCAGGTACGAGTGCCCCGTGACCCAGCCCACGTCGGCCGTGCACCAGAACACGTCGTCGTCCCTGAGGTCGAACACGAGGCGCGACGTCGTGGCCGCGCCGGTGAGGTACCCGCCCGTCGTGTGGACGATGCCCTTCGGCTTGCCGGTCGTGCCGGACGTGTAGAGGATGAACAGCACGTCCTCGGCGTCCATCGCCTCCGGCGGGCAGTCCGTCGACGCGTCGTGCATGAGGCGGTGATACCAGTGGTCGCGCCCCTCCTGCATCTCGGCGAACGCCTCGTCGCCACCGCTGCCCGGGCGCCGCTGGACCACGACGACGTGCTTCACCGTGGGTGCGTCCGCGAGCGCCTTGTCGGCGTTGCGCTTGAGGGGCACGACCTGCCCCCGGCGGTAGCCGCCGTCGGCGGTCACCAGGACCTTCGCCTCGGCGTCGTTCATCCGGTCGCGCAGCGACTCCGGGCTGAATCCACCGAAGACCACGCTGTGGATGGCGCCGATGCGCGCGCACGCCAGCATGGCGATCGCCGCCTCGGGAATCAGCGGGAGGTAGATGCCGACGCGGTCGCCACGCCGGACGCCGAGCGACCTGAGGACGTTGGCGAACTTCGCGACCTCGCGGTACAGGTCCCAGTAGGTGAGCGTGCGGCGGTCGCCCGGCTCGCCCTCCCACACGATGGCCGCCTTGTTGCGGTTGGCGCCGCGGATGTGGCGGTCCACGCAGTTGACGGCCACGTTGAGCCGGCCGCCGACGAACCACCTGGCGTGGGGCGGCGTCCACTCGAGGACGGTCTTCCACGGTTGCATCCACTCGAGCGCCGCCGCGGCGTTGGCCCAGTACGCCTCGTGGTCACGGGCGGCCATTCCATAGATGGCGTCCGTGCTGACGTGCGCGGTGCGCGCGAAGGCATCGGGCGGGGGGAACGATCGCGTTTCAGTGAGGAGGACGTCGATGTCGGCCATGATGGTTCCCGTCGTGCGAGGAGAATCGCGCGGCGCGGCCCAGCGGCCGACGCGCAGCTTGACCGTAACGCGGGCGAACGGCAGGCGGAAGTCACGGCGCTCCACACCGCCCGGCGACTGCATAGAATCGCGACGATCCGGCGCACTGCGCGTGACGGTTCGCGCACGCGGCGTAACGACACAAAGTGTGCGTGCATCCGGCGCCGCGCGCCGCGTTCCGCGCAACGCGCATCGGCCGCGGATCATCACGCTGTGATAGCGACGTAACATGTTGCTGCAGATACACTTGAGACGCAGTCCGTGTTGGCATGGATCTGGCATCTCTGCCCCTGCGAGTGGCAATCGGCATCAACCACACGCAGGAGAAGCGACTGATGCACATCACGAGCGAAGGGGCGCATGTGCTCGCGGCGCCGGAGCGTCTCGTCACGGACACGCGCCTGGATTTTCGGCGCACCGCACTGGAGCACGTCGAGCGAACGGTGCAGGAGGCGCTGCCGCGCATCTATGTGGACCTGTCGGCCACCCGGGAGATCGACGCGAGCGGGCTTGGCGTGCTCGTGCTGATCCAGAAGCGCGCGCGAGAGCGGATGATCGCCACGCGACTCCTGCACGCCGGCGCCGAGGTCCGGTCCATGCTGCTGCTCACGAAGCTCGACTACCTGTTCGAGCTGGAGGACTGACACCGAGGCGGCGCCGGCCGGCCGGGCCCGGTGCGGCGTCAGTCGTCGCTGGCGCCCCTGAGCTGTCGCCGGGTGCGGCGCCGCGCGGCCCAGCGGGATTCCCCCGGCAGGCGGGTCTCGACCGCAACCTTCGCCATCACCGCGCTGCCGCGCACCACGACGCGGGGCGCGTCGGGGTCGATGCGGGCGGCGTCGTGCCGCGCACTGAACTCGCCCATGAACGCGCCGCCGTCGCACTCGACCGCCACGCCGGGCGGGACCAGGATCTGGACGTCCGCCATCACCGCCCTGATGTCGAACTCGATCTCACCGTCCACGAACGTGGCGTCGCGCAGGTCGATGCGCACCTCGGCCATCACGGCCGTCATCACGGTGACGCGGCTGGGCGTCCAGTCGCCGCCCTTGCGAAAGGCCGACATGACGGCGGTGTAGCGCCGTTCGCCGACCTCGCCGGCGCGCCGCGCCGCCGCCGACGGGCGCGGCACCGGCTGCGGCACGCGCGCCGGCTGCGCGAGCGCGGGCAGGCCCGCCATCACCGCCGACAGTTCGTCCGCCGTGCGCGCGCGATAGGCGCGTTCGAACCGGTCCTCGAGGTCCTGCGTGCTGAGGTGGTCGGCCGCGAAATGGGCGCTGAGCGCCTCGACGACGCGTTCACGTTCCTGCTCGAGTGACACCGGCGTGGTCCGTGGTGGGTAGTCGCGGCATCCGGGACGGGCCGCGCGCGCGCCCCGGGTGCCGTCTCTAACAGTACCACGACCGCGGACGCATGGAAGCGTCCCGCCGCGCCGATTACGCGCGGCGCAGGACGATCGACGCGTTGATGCCGCCGAAGCCGAAACTGTTGCTCATGACATGCTCCGGCGCTCCCGCGCGGCCGGTGCGCGGGATGTAATCCAGGTCACAGGCCGGATCGGGCGCGTCGTGATTGACCGTCGGCGGCAGCCAGTCACGGTCGAGGGCGAGGGCGCAGATCGCGGCTTCGACGGCGCCGCTCGCGCCCAGTGCGTGGCCGTAGTAGCCCTTGGTGCCACTCACGGCGAGGCGGTGGGCGTGCGCGCCGAACACGGCCTTGATTGCCGCCGTCTCGCTCGGGTCGTTCAGCGGGGTCGCACTGCCGTGGGCATTCACGTACCCGATGTCGGCGGGCGCCAGGCGCGCGTCGGCCAGCGCGAGCCGCATGGCGCGCGCCGCCTGCGAGCCGTCGGGCCGCGGGGCGGTCATGTGATGCGCGTCGTTGGTGGTGCCGTACCCGCAGAGTTCCGCGTACACGGGCGCGCCGCGGGCGCGGGCGCGCTCCCACTCCTCGAGCACGAGCACGACGGCGGCTTCGCCCATCACGAAGCCGTCGCGGTCCCGGTCGAACGGTCGCGACGCGCGGGCGGGCTCGTCATTGCGCGTGCTCATCGCCCGGATGAGGGCGAACGCGCCGAAGCACAGCGGCGCGAGCGGCGCCTCCGCCCCGCCCGCGATCATCACGTCGGCGTACCCGTGGCGGATCTGCCGCAGGGCCTCGCCGATCGCCATGGTGCCGGACGCGCAGCTCATGGCATTCGTCGAGTTCGGGCCCGTCACGCCGAACTCGATCGCGATGTTGCAACTCGACGCGCCGCCGAACACGGCGAGTGCGAGCGTGACGTCCACGGCGGCGAGTCCCTTCGTGACGAAATTGGTGAGCTGGTGCTCGGCGAAGCCGACGCCGCCCAGGGCCGATCCCATCATCGCGCCGACGCGGTCGCGGTCCTCGCGCGCCAGGTCGAGCGCGGCATCCGCGATGGCCATGCGTGCGGCGGCCACCGAGAACTGGCCGAACCGGTCGAGTCGCCGCGCGCGTCGGGCTTCCATGTGCTCGGTCGCGACGAAGCCGTCCACCTCCGCGGCGATGTGCGAGCGGAACGGCGACGGGTCGAAGCGCGTGATGGGCCGGACGGCGGAACGTTCGGCGCGCAATCCGGCCCAGAGGCCGTCGCGCCCCGACCCGATGGGCGTGATGGCGCCGATCCCCGTAATGGCCACCCGGCGCCGTGCTTCGGTCACGCGGCGATCCCCGGTCCGCGGGTCATCGGGCCGTCACGGCGGCGCGCGCCAGGCCCGCGAGCGTGCGCGACGCGATGCCGTGCACGAACACCGGCCCGATCACGGCGCGGGCCGCGGCGCGGCCGATGAGCGGCCACCGCGGGCCGTTCCACACGTGCGTGAGCGTCACGTGCGAGCCCCTCGTGAGCGGATCGATACGCCATTCGACGTCCATGCCGGTGGTGATACCCCCGATGTGGCGAAACCGCACGACGCGACGTTCCGGCACCACCGCCATCTCGGACAGCCACCAGGTGGGCCAGCGCATGGGGCCGAACGGCCGCCAGGCCGCCATCTCGACAATGTCGCCGCCCGAGGCGTCGCGGGCGTGGAAGCGCACGTGGCGGTAGTGCGCGAGGTGACGGGGCCAGGACGCCACGTCGCGGACGACGGCGAACATCGCGTCCGGCGTCGCGTCGGTGCGCAGTTCATCCACGGTGACCATGACGCCCGCCATGGGCATGGGCCCCAGGTCCGCGCGTGCGGGGCTGGTCATCGCGGCGACCACGCGGCCACGATGCGGAAGCCGGCGCGGCGACGCACGTGCGGCGCCACGCCGGTGGCGCCCTCGACCAGCGCCGACAGTTCCGCCGCCGAGTATCCGCGCATCACGGAGACGACGCCGTCGTGGCGGCTCACCGGGTGGAACGCGAGCGGCCAACTCGCGAGCCAGATGCCGGCGGCGGCGATCCACGAGCGGCGGAGGTCGCCGACGATCACGAGGTGCCGCGCCACGCGATGCAGCTCGCGCAGGACGCGTTCCGCGTCGGCGCCCGCGAAATGGTGGAGGACCTGCGAGCAGGTGACCACGTCGAACGCGCCGCTGGCGAACGGCAACAGCTGCGCGTCGCCGACCACCGCCGGCCCGCACGAGGGCGCCGCGGCGCGCGCGACGGGCACGGTGCGCTCGAGTCCGACGGTGTGCAGCCGGACGCCGTGGCGCGCGGCGCGTGCGCGTGCAGCGGCGGGGATGTCGCCCGCGCCGGTCCCGACGTCGAGGAGCGTCACGCCGTTGGCGCCCACGGCGTGCGCGGGCATCGCCCGGTCGAACGCATGGTCGAGCGCATCGAGGATGGCGCGGGTGCCGCCGAACAGCCGGTTGCTCCGGCGGATGTCGGCGAGGGAGCGGATGGCGATGGTGCTGTCGACCCCGGGATCGTCCAGGAACTCCGTGCCGCGTGCGCGGCGCGGAGCGGCCGGCGCGACCCGGTTCATGGACCGATCCGCCGGTACGCGCTGCGATGGTGCAGCAGCGGGGCGCGCGACGTGTGGACGGCGTGCCGCACCTCGCCGACGACGATCGTGTGGTCGCCGCCCGGATGCCGTGCCACGACGGCGCACTCGAGGTGGGCGACCGCGCCGTCGAGCAGTGCGGTGCCGGCCGGGCCGCGGGTGTGCGGTACGTCCGCGAAGCCGCGGCGTTCGCGGTCGGCGAAGCGGCTCGAGAGCGGGCCCTGGTCCTCGGCCAGCACGCTCACGCCGAACATCGCGGCGTCGCGCATGACGGCGGCGATCGTCGCGTCGTCGCCGATGCAGGCGAGGACGAGCGGCGGCTGGAGGCTCAGCGACGTGAATGCGCCGACCGTCATTCCGTGGTCGGCGCCGGACCGGTCGCGCACCGAAATCACCGTCACGGCGGTGGGCACCGTGGCCATGGCGGCGCGAAAGGTCGCGGGGTCGACGGTCACGCGGGCGCCGGCGTGGCCGCGAGGAGCGCGAGCGCGTAGCGGAGGTTCAGCACGCGCGCGGCGGGGATGTAGTCGCCCGTCACGCCGACGAGGAGGTCGGCGAGGTCGCGCCGGCGCGCGAACCGGCGCGCCGCGAGGCCGAGGAGCGCCGGATGCGCCACGGCGGTGGCGACGAGGCGTTCGAGCCGCCACTTGCCGCCAAACTCGTGCCGGCGGCACCGGTCGTACGCCCGCAGGGCCTCGCGCTCCCGGCGCGCGGCGCCCGGGCCGCCCGCGGCCCGCGCATCGAGCGCCGCCACGACGTACGGTACGAGCAGCTCGGCGCCGCGCAGGGCGGCATGGATCCCCTCGCCGGTGAACGGATCGAAGAAGTCGGCGGCATCGCCGACGAGCGTCGCGCCGGGCGCCCACGCCGCGCGTGCCCGCGCGGCGAACGGTCCGGTCACGGCGACGCCGGACACGCGCGTGGCCGCGTGGAAACGCGGGGCGAGCGTGCCGTGGCGGGCGAGCCAGCCGGCCATGAAGGCCTCCGGGTCGCCCGAGGCGCGGGCCGCGTCCGCGGCGGCGACCACGACGGCGATGTTCGTGACGCCGCCGCCCACGTCGGCGATGC
>CAZKYG010000065.1:0-8231 GCA_964556915.1 uncultured Gemmatimonas sp. | reverse complement strand
GGAAGCGATCCTCGATTTCCAGCAACGCGACCGCCGCGTCGGCCGCGTGCACGCGTGACCGCCGACCGCGACTCGGGGCCGCTCGCCGAGCTGGGAAAGCGGATCGCCTTCTCGCTGGTGGCGATTCCGGTCGTCCTGGCGATCGTCTGGGGCGGGGGACTCGCCCTCGCCCTGCTGCTGGCGACCGCCGCGGGGTGCAGCTCGTGGGAGTTCTACCGGCTGGCCATTGGCAGCGGCAGCGAGCCGCTCTGGGGCCACGGCGTGCTGCTGAGCGTGGCGATCCCCCTGCTCGTGTACACGCGGTTCGCCACGGGGTGGGCGCCGCCGGTGAGCGTCGTCATGCTCGTCGTGCTCGAACTGCTCACGGTCGCCCTCTGGGTGCGCGGCGCCACCGGCAAACCCCTCGAAGTGGTCGGCATCACCATCCTCGGGGCGTTCTACACCGGCGGAATGCTCGCCTTCGGCTATGCCCTGCGATATCACCGGTTCGCCGTCGAACCGACGGCGGGCGTCCTGCTCGTGCTGCTGCCGCTGCTGCTGACGTGGGGAACCGACACCGGCGCCATGCTCTTTGGCCGGCGCTGGGGCAAGACCCGCCTGATGCCGAGCGTGAGCCCGGGCAAGACGGTCGTCGGGGCGTGGGCGGGCGCGATCGTGTCCGTCGTGATCGCGATCGCCTACGTCGCGCTCGTGCTCCGCCCATACGCGCGCCTGACGATGAGCCTGGCCGCCGCCGCCGCATTCGGGCTCGTGGTGAGCGCGGCGGGGCAGGTGGGCGACCTCGTCGAGTCGATGCTCAAGCGCGAGGCGAACGTGAAGGACAGCTCGAACCTGATCCCCGGTCACGGCGGTGCCCTCGACCGCGTGGACTCGCTGCTGTTCACGCTTCCCGTGGCGTTCGTGCTGTACGACCTGCTCCTGCTTCCCACACCGTGACGCGGCGCGTCGCGATCCTCGGGTCGACCGGGTCGATCGGCCGCACCGCCTTGCGGGTGTTGTCGCGCCAGCGGGAGCGGTTCGGCGTCGCGGCGCTGACGGCGCAGTCCAATGCCGCCCTTCTCGCGGCGCAGGCGGACGAGTGGGCTCCGACGTTCGTCGGCCTGGTCTCGCCGAACGGGGCCGGCGCTCCGCCGGCATGGCGCACCGGAGCGGGTGCGCTCGTGGACGCGGCCACCCGTGACGACGTCGACATCGTCGTGAACGCGGTCGTCGGTGTGGCGGGGATGGACGCCACGCTGGCCGCTCTCGAGGCCGGCAAGCGCGTTGCTCTTGCCAACAAGGAAAGCCTCGTGGTGGCCGGCGAGCTCGCCGCGCAGGCGTGTGCCCGCGGTGGCGGCGAGATCGTTCCCGTGGACTCGGAGCACTCGGCAATCCTGCAGTGCCTCGGGGCACGCCGGGCGCCGGACGTGCGGCGGCTGATCATCACGGCGTCGGGCGGTCCGTTCCGGGACTGGGCCTCGGAGCGCATCCCCGGTGCCACGCGCGCGGAGGCGCTCCGCCACCCCACATGGAACATGGGCAACAAGATTTCCGTGGACAGCGCGACCCTCGCGAACAAGGCCCTCGAGGTGATTGAGGCGCACTTCCTGTTCGGGCTGCCGTATGAGCGCATCGAGGTGGTGGTGCATCCGCAGAGCGTGGTGCACTCGATGGTCGAGTTCGTGGATGGGAGCGTTTTGGCCCAGATGGGGGTACCGTCCATGGAGGTGCCGATTCTCTACGCGCTCACGCATCCCGACCGGGTGGACGACGCCGGTACGCCGCGGTTCGACCCCGTGGCGGCATCGCCGCTCACCTTCGAACCGGTGCGGATGGAGGCCTTCCCGGCGCTTGCACTCGGGATGGCCGCCGGGCGCGCTGGCGGGGCGGCGCCGGCGGTGTTCAATGCCGCCAACGAGGCGGCCGTGGCGCTGTTCCTCGACGGCGAGATTCCGTTCGGCGGGATTGCCACGTCCATCGCGCGTGCGCTTGAAACCGTTCGTGACGCCGACGCGTCAGGACGGGAGGCCTTGATGGACGCCGATCGCCGCGCGCGGGCGGTGGTCCGGGGGATGTGGTAAATGCTCGCCTGGCTCGCTCCGATCCTCGTTCTCGGGCTCGTGGTGTTCGTCCACGAGTTCGGGCATTTCATCGCCGCCAAGCTGATGGGCGTCTATGCGCCCCGCTTTTCGCTCGGCTGGGGCTCGCCCATCTGGCGGTGGCGGCCGAAGGGGTCCGAAACGGAGTACGTGATCGCGTGGCTGCCGGTGGGCGGCTACGTCCGGATGGCCTCGCGTGACGACGAAACCATGGCGCGGATCGAAGGGGGCGCCGAGACCGCCGCCGAGGGTGATCACACCAACGACCCGCGCTGGGACCCGGACGCGATGATCCCGCACGGTCCCAAGCCGATTCCCGAGCACCGCTGGTTCGAGTCGAAGCGCGCGCCGGCGCGCGTGTTCATCCTGCTGGCCGGCGTGATGATGAACGCGGTGCTGACCATCGTCGTGGCAACGGGCGTGTATGCCCACTACGGACGCCAGGTGGTGCCGGCGGTGGTCGATTCGGTCGTTGCGGGCCACCCGGCCGAGCGTGCCGGCTTCCAGCGCGGCGACTCGATCGTGTCCGTGAACGGTGCGGCCGTGCGGCACTGGGTGGACTTCCTCACGACGGTGTCGGACCTGCCGGACAAGGACATCACGGTCGGCATCGTGCGCGGGGGAGCGCCGTTGACGCTCCGCGTGCGCACCGAGGCGCGGCAGGAGCCGGACCCGGTGTCGGGGGTGCCGAGGACGGTCGGTCGCATCGGGATGGGCCCGGTCAACCGCGTCGTCAAGGAAGACCTGGGGTTGGTGGAGTCGGCCGTCCTTGGCTGGAAGACGACATGGAGCATGGCCGGCGCGGTAACCGACGTGGTGGGCGGGTTGTTCAAGGGAACGGTGGGCGTCTCGACGCTCGGCGGACCCATTGCGATCGCCCGGACGTCGGTGGCGGCAGCCAAGACGGGGTTCGAGTCGCTACTGACGCTCATCGCGTTCCTGAGCATCAACCTGGCCGTCCTCAACCTCCTTCCGGTCCCGATCCTCGACGGCGGGCAGATCCTGCTGACCCTGGCCGAGGCGGTGCGGGGCAAGCCGCTGACGGTGCGCACCCGGGAGACCTTCATGAAGGTGGGTGTCGCCTTCATTCTGGTCCTGTTCTCGGTGGTGATGTTCAACGACATCAAGTCGCTGGTTTTGCGCTTCTGGCGCTAGCCCCTTGAAGGGGCGATACATGGCCGTTATGTTATTGTGCTACAACAAAATCGACGCTTGAAGCGCGGGTAAAGGACATGGCTTTTACGAAGACCGCCGCCCTCACCAAGAACCGGCGGCACGAAACGGACACGGGATCGCCCGAAGTGCAGGTCACGGTGCTCACGGAACGGATCAACTACCTGACTGATCATTTCCGCCAGCATGCGAAGGACCACCACGGGCGGCGTGGCCTCCTCAAGATGGTCGGCAAGCGGCGCCGCCTGCTCGACTACCTGAAGCGCACCAATCTCGACGCGTACCGCAAGCTCATCGACGAGCTGGCGTTGCGTTACTAGCCGGAGCATCGCGAGCGCGCGGACGCCACAGAGCGGACCGCGCGCTTTCGCATTCCCGGCGGGCGCCGGGTGCCGGGAGCGGTGACGCACCCGGGGCTTCGACAGGATTGGACGGCTTCGCAGCGGCGCGCACACGGCGTGCCGTGCCGCACACACATGACTTCACACCTCAGCAGGCATGACCATGCAACGCATTGAACGCACGTTCGCCGGCCGCCCCCTCGTGATCGAGACGGGACGAATGGCCAAGCAGGCCGCCGGTTCCGCCCTCGTCCGCTTCGGCGACACGATGGTGCTCGCCAGCGTGACCGTGAGCGACAAGCGCAGTACGCTCCCGTTCTTCCCCCTCACGGTCGAGTACCGGGAGAAGACCTACGCGGCGGGCAAGATCCCCGGCGGCTTCATCAAGCGCGAGGGGCGCCCGCGCGACGAGGAGATCCTCTCGGCGCGCATCATCGACCGCTCGATCCGGCCCCTGTTCCCCGAGGGATTCCAGAACGAGGTCCAGGTCTTCGTCTACGTCATCAGCGCGGACCAGGAAAACGACGCGGACGTGCTCGGGCTGGTGGCGACGAGCTACGCGCTCAACGCCTCCAGGATCCCGTTCACCGGCCCGATCGCGGGCGTGCGGGTGGGACGCGTACAGGGCAAGTGGGTGCTCAACCCGACGTTCCAGCAGCTCGAGTTCTCCGACATGGAGCTGGTCGTCGCGGGTTCGCAGGACTCGATCGTGATGGTCGAGGGGGGCGCGCTCGAGATCAGCGAGGAGGACGTGGTCGAGGCGCTCGGCATCGCGCAGCGCGGCATCCGTGAGCTGATCGGCATGCAGACCGAGCTGCTCGACGAGAAGCGCGAGCCCAAGATGGAATGGGTGAAGACCGAGACGCCGGTGGAAGTCATCCATCGCGTGAAGTCGGAAGCCGAGGATGCGATCAAGGCCGCCATCAACCAGGCGGACAAGCACACACGCGTACAGGCCGTGGAGCGCGTGAAGGACGAGGTGAAGGAGAAGCTCAAGGCCGAACTGCCGGAGGATCAGCACGGCTTCATTGGCGGCGTGCTCGGCGACCTCGAGTACGTCGCCCTCCGGTCGCAGGTGCTCGACACCGGGCTCCGCGTGGACGGCCGGAAGCCGACCGAGGTGCGTCCCATCTCGATCGACACGGCGCTGCTCCCCCGCGCGCACGGCTCGGCGCTCTTCACGCGTGGCCAGACGCAGGCGCTCGTCTCGACGACGCTCGGCACCGCGAATGACGTGCAGCGCCTCGACTCGATCGACGAGCCGAAGGAGAGCACGAAGAGCTTCATGCTGCACTACAACTTCCCGCCGTTCTCCACCGGCGAGGTGCGGCCGGTGCGCGGCACCAGCCGCCGCGAGATCGGCCACGGCAACCTGGCCGAACGCGCGCTGCAGGGCGTGCTGCCGGCGTTCGAGGAGTTCCCGTACACTCTGCGCATCGTCTCCGACGTGCTCGAGTCGAACGGCTCCAGCTCGATGGCGTCGGTGTGCGGCGGGTCGCTCGCCCTGTTCGACGCGGGCGTGCCGATGAAGGCGGCGGTCGCCGGTGTCGCGATGGGCCTGATCAAGGAAGGCGATCGCTACGCGATCCTGACCGACATCCTCGGCACGGAAGACCACCTCGGCGACATGGACTTCAAGGTCGCGGGCACGAGCGAGGGCATCACGTCCATCCAGATGGACATCAAGATCCAGGGCCTCGACCTCGAGCTGATGCGGCAGGCGCTCGCGCAGGCGAAGGAAGGCCGGATGCACATCCTCGGCGAGATGCGGAAGGCGCTGCCCGAGCCGCGCGCGGACCTCTCGCCCTACGCGCCGCGCATCGTCACGGTGCAGATCAGCCCGGAGAAGATCGGCGACCTCATCGGCCCCAAGGGCAAGACGATCCGCGGCATCCAGGACGAGACGGGCGCCGAGATCACGGTGCACGACTCGGGCCTGGTCACGATCGCGGCCGTGGGCGGCGAATCCATGCAGCGCGCGCGGCAGATGGTGCAGGCGATCACGGCCGAGCCGGTCGTGGGCGAGACCTATGAGGGACCGGTCAAGAGCACGACGGCGTTCGGCGCGTTCGTCGAGATCATGCCCGGTACCGAGGGCCTCGTGCACATCTCCGAACTGCGGCATGGCCGCACGGAGAAGACCGAGGACGTGGTGAAGAAGGGTGAGCGCGTGAAGGTCAAGCTCATTGACCGCGATGAGCGCGGCCGCCTGCGCCTCTCGATGAAGGCGCTGCTTCCGAAGCCGGGCGCCGAGGGCGCGCCGGCGGCCGAGGGCGACGCGACGTACGCGGCCGGCGGCGAGGCGTCCGCCGGGGGTGAAGGGGAGGGCGAGCCGCGTCGCGAGGGTGGTCGTGGCCGTCGGGACCGCGGGGGCCCGCGCAAGGAGTGACACCGTCGGCTGTCTCCACCGGCGGGTTGCGCGTGAGCCACGACACGGGCCTCGAGCGGACGGTGTTCGCGAACGGCCTCACGGTCGTGTCCGAGCGCGTCCCCGGCGTCCGGTCGGTCGCGCTCGGGGCGTGGGTCCGGTCGGCGTCCGTGGACGAGTCCCGGGACCTGATGGGCGTCTCGCACATGCTCGAGCACCTGTGCTTCAAGGCGACGGAGCGGCGCACCGCACGCGAGGTGGCGGCGTCGCTGGAGTCGCTCGGGGGCTCCCTTGATGCCTACACCTCGCGTGAGCACACGTCGTTCCAGGCGCGCGTGCTCGACGAGCACCTGCTGCAGGCCGCGGATGTCGTCGCCGACGTGATGTTCCGTCCGCTCCTGCGCGCGGAGGACCTGGCCCTCGAGAAGAAGGTGGTGCTCGAGGAGATCGCGATGGTCGAGGATACGCCCGACGACGTCGTGTTCGAGCTGCACAATGCCGACATGTGGGGCGACCACCCGTACGGGTACTCGATCCTCGGCACGCGCGGCACCGTGGCGGGCCTCCGCGTGGAGGACCTCCGCGCGTTGCACGCGCGCGCGTACGTGGCGGCGAACGTGGTTGTCGGGGCGGCCGGAAACGTCTCGCACCAGCAGCTGGTGGACGCCCTGCAGGCGACGGGATGGGCCGAGCTGCCCGCGACGCCGGCGCCCGCGAGCGAGCGGCCGCCGGTGCCGTCCACGCGGCCGGGCATCCACCACGTGGAGCGCGACGCCGCGCAGTCGCACATCGTGTTCGGATCATCGACGCTGCCGCACGGCGACCCGCGCCGGCACGCGCTGGTGCTCGTCGACACGCTGCTGGGCGGCGGCATGAGCTCCCGGCTGTTCCAGCGCGTGCGCGAAGAGCTGGCGCTCGCGTACTCCGTGTACACGTTCCAGCAGTACCACCGGGACTCCGGCGTGCACGGCGTGTACGCGGGGACGGCGCCGGAGTCGGCGCTCGACGCCGTGGACGCGATTCGCGGGGAGCTGGCCCGGCTCGCAACCGCGGGCATCACGGCGGACGAACTCGCGTCGGCGAAGCGGCAGCTCAAGGGCCAGATCACGCTGTCCATGGAAAGCGTGTCGTCGCGGATGTATCGCGCCGCCGCGACGGAGCTGTTCGGCGAGCCGTGGATGACGCTGGATCAACTGCTCAAGCAGGTGGACGACATCACGCTCGACGGGGCGCGGGCGGCGTGCGCGGAGTTCTTCGCCCCGGACCGGCAAACGGTCGTGCACCTCGGGCCGTAACGCGTACCGCCCGCGACCGGAACCGCCCATAATTCACGACACCAACCACACCGACCCCGTTCATCCCATGCGCATCGGCATTCCCAAGGAAATCAAGACCAACGAGAACCGCGTCTCCCTCGTGCCCGCCGGCGCCGAAGCGCTCGTGGCGGCCGGCCACTCCGTGATGGTCGAGAAGGGGGCGGGGCTGGGCAGCGGCTTCAGCGACGAACAGTACACCTCGGTCGGCGCCACGATCGGCGCGACGGCCGCGAAAGTGTGGGCCGACGCCGACATGATCATCAAGGTGAAGGAGCCGATCGCGAAGGAATGGAAGCACATGAAGAAGGGGCAGACGATCTTCACGTACTTCCACTTCGCGGCGGACGAAAAGCTCACCCGGGCGCACATGGACTCCGGCGCGACGTGCATTGCGTACGAGACGGTGGAGACGGCGAACGGTGACCTCCCGCTCCTGATCCCGATGTCCGAGGTGGCGGGGCGCATGGCGGTGCAGGAGGGCGCCAAGTACCTGGAGAAGCTCTACGGCGGGTACGGCGTGTTGCTGGGCGGCGTACCGGGCGTTCCGCCGGCCAAGGTCGTGGTGCTGGGGGGCGGCATCGTCGGCATCAACGCGGCGAAGATGGCCGCGGGCATGGGCGCCAAGGTCACGATCCTGGACCTGTCGCTGCCGCGCCTCCGGTACCTGAGCGACGTGATGCCGGCGAACGTCACCTGCATCTACAGCAACCGGCACAATATCCTCGAGCAGATCAAGACGGCGGATCTCGTGGTGGGCGGCGTGCTGATCCCCGGGGCCAAGGCGCCGAAGCTGATCCGGCGCGAGGACCTGAAGCTGATGAAGCAGGGGTCCGTGATCGTGGACGTGGCGATCGACCAGGGGGGGTGCGTGGAGACGGCTCGGCCGACGACGCATGCGAATCCGACTTATGTGGTGGATGGGGTCGTGCACTATTGCGTGGCGAATATGCCGGGG
>CAZKYG010000064.1:0-60727 GCA_964556915.1 uncultured Gemmatimonas sp. | reverse complement strand
CTGCGCGACTCGTACGGCTACCTGTGGACGCTGCAGGGTACGTTCGCGACGCGCGCGCACCAGAAGCGGCGAAACGCGGCGGCGGAACGGTTGCTCACGCGCGATGCAGAGCCGTGGGCCGCGCTCGCCCGGGCGCGCGGCGGCACGGACCGGTCGCCGCTCGTGCACGCCGCGTGGAAGTCCGTGCTGCTGTGTCACCCGCACGACACGCTCTGTGGCTGCTCGACGGACGACGTGGCACGCGCGATGGACGCCCGCCTGGACGAGGCATTCGCGCAGGGCGCGGGCATCCGCGACGATGCGTTGCACGAACTGACCGGGCACGCGCCGGATGTGGCGCGGGTGGAACGGGGCGCATGGGAACCGATGGTGGTGGTGCGCAACGCGGCGCCGCGCGCGCGTGGCGGCGTGGCGATCCTGCGCGTGACGTCGTTCGTGTCCGACGTCAAGGTCGGCGCGAACGCGTCGCCGGGGCCGGTCGAAACGGCGAAGCCGGTCACACCAGCCCTGGGCGGCGCCCGCGCGCAGCAGCTGCTCGCGCGGCGCCTGGAGCACGAGCGGACCGAGGCGCCACGCCACTATCCGGACGACGACATCGTGCAGGTGTCGGAGGTGGCGGCATGGGTGGACGACGTTCCGGCGTATGGCCTGCGCTGCCTGCCGCACCGCCGGCGGGCGGCGCGCGGCGTGCCGCCGCATCCCGCGCGTGCCGACGGCATGGCGATCGCGAACGGACGCGTCGGCGTTTCCGTGGACGCGGCGGGACGCGTGACGTTCACGGGTGCGGACGGCGCGCGCACGATTGCCGACGCCCTCGCCTGGGAGAGCCGCACGGACCTCGGCGACCTGTACACCGCGTCCATCCGCGCGGAACGCTTCGTCCCGGTGTTTCGCGGCGCCCGCATCGTGCACCGGGGTCCGGTACGCGCCACGATCGAGGGGCGCTGGACGTTCGGGACGGCGCGTGAGCGCATCGACACGCGCGTGGCGTTCATGGTGGACGCCGACGCGCCGTTCGTGCGCGTGCACGTGGACGGCACCAACGTCGCGTCGGATCACCGGTTGCGACTCGGGTTGCGCACGGGCGTGCGCGGCGCCCGCGTGTTCGCCGATGCAATGTTCGGGCCCGTCGAGCGGAAGCGCCTCCAGGTTCCCGCCGGGGATGCCGCGTTCGAGCGGCCGCCGCTCACCGATCCGCTCCACCGGTACGTGTCGCTTTTCGGCGACGACGCCGGCGCCACGCTGTATTCCGATGGACTCGGCGAGTACGAGGTGACCGACGACGGCACCGTATTCGTGACGCTCGTGCGGTCGGTGGGCGAGCTTTCGCGCAACGACATGCCCGAGCGGCCGGGTCACGCGGGCTGGCCGACGGCGACGCCCGAGGCACAGTGCACGGGCCGGTTCGGCGCCAGCCTCGCCGTCATGTTCCACGGCACGCGCGACGACGCCACGATCGACGCGATCGAGCGCGCGGCTGACGACGTGCTGCTGCCGCTCACCGGCGCGACGCTGCGTTCGGCGCTGCGACGCCCCGAGCCCGCGACCGGCGTCGCGCTCGACGGCACGGGGCTCGCATGCTCGGCGATCACGGCCGGCGACGCGGACGGGTGGCTCGTGCTGCGCTGCGTGAACCTCACCGATCGTGCGCAGCCGGGCGCGTGGCGGCTCGGCATTCCGGTGTCCGAGGCGCGACTCGCACGCCTCGACGAGACGCCGGGCGAGTCGCTGTCCGTTGCCGACGGACGTGTCGCGTTTCGCGCGGGGCCGCGCGCCGTGGTGACGATCGTCGTCCGCTGACGGCGGGCGCGCGCATCGGGCGCCGGACCCCGCGTGCGCCGCGAGCCCTTCAGGAGCTCTCGGCGAGGACGCGCGCCGTACGCGCACCGGCGAGACGGTCGTGCCACGCGTCGCCGAGGATCGTGGCCGAGACCACCGTGGCGATGACGGCGATGCCCGGCGCGAGCGAGACCCACGGCGCCGACACGATCAGGTCGCGTCCGCCAGCGATCATGTTGCCCCAGCTTGGCGCGGGCGGCTGGATTCCGAGCCCGAGGAACGAGAGTCCCGTCTCGAGCATCACGGCGCTGCCGACGCCGAGCGTGGTCGCGACGATGGCCGGCCCGATCGCGTTGGGCAGGACGTGGCGCCAGATCGTGCGCGGCGTGGGTACGCCGAGCGCCGTAGCCGCCTCCACGTACGGGCGCTCGCGCACCGCGGCCACCTCGGCGCGAATCATCCGTGCCACGCCCATCCATCCGGTGGCGGCGAGGACCGCGATCACGGTCGCGACGCCGGGCTGCCAGAGCGCGACGCACACGAGCAGCAGCACGAGGCGGGGCACGGCGAGCATCGTGTCGGCCGCCGCCATCGCGATACGGTCGACCGCGCCGCCACTCCACCCGGCGACCGCGCCCACGGCCACGCCCACGACGGCCGCGAGCACCGACCCCACGATGCCGACGGCGAGCGACAGGCGGCCGGCCAGCATCATGCGGGCAAACAGGTCGCGGCCAAACCGGTCGGTGCCGAGGAGGTGGAAGCCGCCGGCGGGGTCGCGCGTCAGGGGTGGAAGGAGCTTCCGGGCGACGACGTCGCCGATGGCGAGCGGGTCCGACGACGCCAGGAGCGGCACGATGATGGCGGCCGCCGCAAGCGCGAGGATCACGAGCGCGGCCAGGCGCGCCGACCGGTCAAGCGACCGCCAGGCGCTCATGCGGCGCGCCTCCCTTGCCGCGGATCGAGGAGCGGCAGCGCGATGTCGGCGGCCAGGTTGGCGACGATCACGGCGGCCGCGTACCAGATGCCGGCGCCGAGGACGACGGGATAGTCGCGCGCTGCGATGGCGGACAGCGTGAGACGCCCGAGGCCGGGCCACGCGAAGACGGACTCCACGAACACGGACCCCGCCACGACACCGGGCAGGGTGAGCGCAAAGAGCACGACGATCCCGGGCAGGGCGTTTCGCAGGACATGCCGTACCAGCACCCGCACTGGCGGCGCACCGCGCGCCCGGGCCGCGCGCACGAAGTCGTCGTCGAGCACGCCGGCAAAGCTCGTCCGCGCATAGCGGGCGACGCCGGCCGCGCCGACGGCCGAGAGCGTGACCACGGGCAGCACCGCATGACGCGCGAGGTCGCCGATCGCCGCCCACCCGGTGAGCGCGAGGCCGGGCGTGTGCACGCCGAGCGCGGGAAGCCGCAGGACCGGCGGAAGGCCAAGCGTCGCCGCGCCGTATGTGAAGACGGCGACCAGCGCGAGCGCGACCCAGAAGGTGGGCGCGGCGAACACCGCGGCCGCCGCGACGGTCGCGATGCGATCCACACCGCTGCCGCGCCGCGCCGCCTGGAGGAGTCCCACGGGCACGCCGATCGCGAACGTGAAGAAGAGCGACGCGAGCCCGAGGCCGATCGAGATGGGAGCGGCGTCGGCGAGGGCGCTGGCGACGGGCACGTGCAACGCGAAGCTCTCGCCCAGGTCGCCACGGAGCAGTCCCTCGGCCCAGCGTGCATATTGGACGGCCACGGGCTGGTCGAGCCCGAGATCGGCACGCAGCCGTTGCGCGTCCGCCGCGGTCGCGCCCGGCGGAATGAGCAGCGTCGCCGGATCGCCGGGCGCCAGCCGCACGAGCGCGAAGATGAGCGTGACCACGAGCCAGAACAGGACCGCAGCCCCGGCCATGCGGCGTGCCAGCAGCGAGAGGGACACGCGTTGATATTGCCGCGTGGCGCTCGCGCGTCAATCGCCCTCCTCGTCGTGGCGTGCGCCGGACCGCCACGCCCGCCCGGCGTCGTGGTCTTCGCTTCGGGGGCGGACCTGGAATCGGCGAACCCGCTCGTCACGGTCCACAGCCTGTCCCGGCAGGTACAGCGGTACGTGCTGTTCACGACCCTGGCCCGGTACGACAGCGCGCTGGCGCCGACGCCGTACCTGGCCCGGAGCTGGCGGTGGTCCCCCGACCGCCGGACGCTCACGTTCGCGCTCACGAGCGGACTCCACTGGCACGACGGACCGCTCACCACCGCGCGGGACGCGGCGTTCACGATCCTGGCGGCGCGCGACCCGCGCACCGGGTATCCCCGAGGGTCCGACCTCGCGGGCGTGGACACGGCCGTGGCCACGAACGACAGCACGCTCGCGGTGACGTTCGCCGCCCCGCAGGCACTCTTTCCGCTCGTGTTGTGCGAACTCCCGATCCTCCCCGGGCACCTGCTGCGCGACGTGCCGCGCGCGGACATGCGCCGCGCCGCCTTCAACCTCGCGCCCGTCGGCAACGGGCCGTTCCGCTTCGTCGAGCGCGTGGCCGGCCAGCGCTGGGTGTTCGCCCGCAACGCCGACTTCCCTGCCGCGCTCGGCGGCCCGCCGCTCATCGACCGGCTCGTGATCGCCGTCGTGGACGAATCCACGACGAAGCTGGCGGGGCTCGCGAGCGGCGACCTCGACTTCGCCGGCATCGCGCCGACGATGGCGGCGCTGGCGGCGCGAGACCCGACGCTGCGGGTCATGGACTACCCCATCCTGCTCTCGAACGGGATCGTCTTCAACACGCACCGCCCGCCGTTCGACGACGTCCGCGTGCGGCGCGCCGTGGACGCGTCGCTCGACCGCGACCGCATCGTGCGGGCCGCGCTGGCCGGATACGCGGAGCCGGCAGCCGGGCCGGTGCCGCCCGAGAGTCCGTTCGCGCTCGCCGCGGCGCCCCGACGCGACACCGTTCTCGCCGACTCGTTGCTCGACGCGGCGGGCTGGCGGCGCGTGCCCGCCGGCGGACGCGAACGCAACGGAACGCCGCTCCGGGTGGAGCTGCTCACGGTCGGGAGCGGCGACAACGCCGTCGAACAGCTCGTGCAAGCCGACCTCGGCGCGCGCGGCGTAAGCGTTGCGATCCGGCAACTCGAAATGGGCGCGTTCCTCGCGCGGGCGCGCGCGACGCCAAAGTCGTTCGACATGCTGGTCACGGGAATTCCGGGCGACATCTCGCTCGCATACCTTGGCGCGATGTACGACGGTCGGCAGCGCGGCGGGGCGCTCGACTACGGGGATTACCACACGCCGGAGCTCGACGCGCTGTTCGATCGCACCCGGCGCGCCGACGCCGTCCACCTCGCCGACGCGTGGCGCGACGTCCAGCGCGCGCTGGCGCGCGACGTGCCCGCCGCATGGATCTATCACTCGCGCGGGATGCAAACCGTGGCGCGCCGCATCGCCGGCGTCTCGTTCGACTTGCGCGGCGAGCTTGAGTCCGTCACGCGCTGGCACGCGTCGCCGCGCTGACCGTGCTGTTGCTCTCGCCCGCCGCCCTCGAGGCACGTCGCGCCGTGGCGCGTGATGCGCTGCGGCCGCTTGCGGACTCGCTCGCGGCCGACCTGGTGCCCCTTCTCGGGCGCGATCCGCTCATCCCGGCTGAAAAGGCGCTGCTCTCACGCGCCGGCGGCCGCTGCGACGCGGACGGCGCCGACCTCGAGTTCGACCCGTTCTCGCCGCGCCGGCACCGGTGCCCGCGGTGCGGTCGCATCCATGGCGGGGAGTGGCATGACCGTTGGTGGCTCTACCCCTACCAGCTGTGGCTCGCCGAGCGCGCGGTGCACGCCGCGGTGCTGCACGCACTCGGGGGCGACGTGCGGTACGCCGACCTCGCGCGCGGCATCCTGCAGGGGTACGCGGAGCGCTACCTCTCGTATCCCAACCGCGACAATGTGCTCGGCCCGTCGCGCGTGTTCTTCAGCACGTACCTCGAGTCGCTCTGGCTGCTGCACCTCACGATCGCCGCCGACCTGCTCGAGGGCGCGGGCGACGGGCGTACGGCCGAGTCCGTCCGCGACCGGATCGTCGAGCCCGCCGCAGCGCTGATTGCCGGATACCCGGAGGGCGGCTCGAACCGGCAGGTGTGGAACAACGCGGCACTGATCGCGGCCGGGACGTTCCTCGGATCACCCCTCGACTCGCCGGAGGTCAGCGGCGCGCTGGATGACACCGAGGCGCTGCTCACGATGGCGGTCGGCGCCGACGGCAGCTGGTATGAGGGTGACAACTACCATCAATTCGCGCATCGGGGACTGTGGTACGCCGTCACGCTGGGCGAACGGCTCGGCTACGACTTCCAGGACGCGACGCGCGCGCGGTTCCAGGCCGGCTTCGCCGCTCCGTTCCGCACCGCGCTGCCCGACTTCACGTATCCGGCGCGCAAGGACTCCCGCTACGCGGTCTCGCTGCGGCAATGGCGGTTCGCGGAATCGTGCGAGCTCGGGCTCGCGCGCGCCGACGACCCGGTGCTGCGCTGGGCCCTCGCGCGGATCTACGCCGATGACCTCGCGCCCGGTGACACGGGCCGTGCCCGATCGAGCGGCGAAGCCGAACGGCCGGTGGATCCCGTGCGGCTGACGCGGGCGGACCTCGGCTGGCGCGCCCTCCTGTTCGCGGCGCCGCGCCTCGCACCGGAGCCCGGCGCGCCACCGGGATCGCTCACCACGTCGTCGGGCTTCACCGTTCACCGGCGGGAACGCGGCACTGTGTACGTCGCGCTCGATTGGGGTGAGAGCGGCGGCGGCCACGGGCATCCGGACCGGCTGAACCTGCTCTTCGCGCGCGGCGCGGTGCGCTGGCTCGACGACCTCGGCACCGGTTCGTACGTCGATCCCTCGCTGCACTGGTATCGCAGCACGCTGGCGCACAATGCGCCGCTCGTGAACGGCGCGTCGCAACTCGCGGCCGACGGTGAGCTCGTCGCGCAGGGCGCCGAGTCCGGGTTCGACGTGATCGGGGCACGCGTGGACGGGATCGCGGCCGGCGTGCGCGTCGAGCGCACGATCGTCACGCACGACGGGTACTTCATCGACGAGGTGACGTGGCTGGCGGACGACGCCGTCCGGTTCGAGCTGCCGCTCCACCACGACGCGGCGCCACTCACGATGACCTTCACTCCCGCGCGACTCGACGGCGGGTCTGGCCTCGAGGACGGGTTCGGGTTCGTTCGCGACGCGGCGTCGGCATCGTCGGGGGCCAGGTCGGTTGTCCAGCTCGGCGACGCGCACGGCGACGGCGCGACGGCGCACGTGTGGTGCGACCAGCCGGCGACCTGGTTCTGCGCGAGCGGTCCGGGCCAGCCGGCGGCGGTTCAGCGGCGCTTTCTTGTCATCCGGTGCCAGGGACGCGCGGGCACGATCCGAACGGTCTGGAGCTGGCGGGAGGGCGTCGTCGCGGCCTTCCGCGACCGCGGGGTGACCGTGGTGCACGCTGGCGAAACGCACGTGCACGAGTCCGCGGCGGACGCATGGACCATCACGTCCGGCTCAGGCGGCGCCCGCTTTGCCCGCCGGGCCCCCGGGCCCGCGGCCGACGAACGGCTGCGCCCCCTGACGCTCGACGCCGACCGCCACACCGATGGGACGGCGTCGGCGGCCACGATCGCCGCGCTCGCCGCGCCGTGGTCGATCGACCGCATTCCCTTGCGCGTGCGGCCGCACGACGATCGGTGGTTCGCCGACCTTGATCGACGCTCGCGCGACGGGTGGGCCGTGTTCGAACTGGGCGAGGCGGAGTACCGCCGGACCGAGGAATCGTGGCGTGACGCGGGCGAGCCGCGGGCGCGCGTCGCCGTTGGCGTGGAGGAGCGTGAGGTCGTCGTGGACGTGCGCGTCGAGACCACGGCGCCGGTGTTCGTGCCCGTGGGAACGGCGAACCCGCTCGACAACGAGGAGGCCGACATCAACGGTCATGGGGTCCAGCTCTACCTCGCCTCGGCCGACACGGCTGGTGCGTGGGTGATCGTGCCGGATCCGAAGCGGACGCGCGCGGGCGTCCGGCGCGTGCCGGGCTGGGGTACCGGTGAGATGCCGGTTGCGGAGTGGCGGCGGGCGGCCGGCGGTTTTGAGGTGCGCATCCGCGTCTCACCACGCGGCGGCGTCGCACCACGGGAATTCGCACTGGACGTGATCGTCAACGATGCCGCGCCGGGCCGGGCCCGTCGCCGCGGTCAACTGGTGATGAGCGGTGCGGCCGGTGAGTTCGCCTACCTCCGCGGCGATCGGCACGACCCCAGCCGCCTGCTCCGGTTCACGGTGTGACGGGCGCCCTTGAACCCCCACCGGCGACGGCCTCTTT
Source organism: uncultured Gemmatimonas sp. (assembly GCA_964556915.1). Classification (GTDB taxonomy): domain Bacteria; phylum Gemmatimonadota; class Gemmatimonadetes; order Gemmatimonadales; family Gemmatimonadaceae; genus Fen-1231. Next base: position 52,627 of record CAZKYG010000064.1, on the reverse strand, counting down.
TTCACCATGGTCTTTTCACGGTTCTTCAAGCCGGGCGACAAGCCGGCGCCGGCTGACGCCGAGGGCAGCGCCGATGCGTCGGATGACACGCCGGCCGATGACGCAGCCGACGACGACGGGTTCGCGGAGGCCGAGGCGCCCGAGGCGCTGGCCGACGTTTCGTGGCGCGAGCGGGCGATGGCCGTCCTCCCCACCGGCAGCTCAACGGGCAGCAAGCGGTTCGAGGCGCTGTGGGGCTCGCCCGACGCCCACGCCCCGTCGCACTACCTTCGCGCCGCGGGCTGCCGCGTCACGACGGCCGACGACGAGGTCCTGATCGACTGCACGATGGCACTTGGCGCCGTGGCGCTGGGGTATGCCAACGAGGCGGTCACCGGTTCCGTCGTGTCCGCGCTGGCGGCCGGCAACGTCTCGGGGCTGCCGCACGCGCTTGAGGTGGACGTCGCCGAGCGATTCTCGGAGCTGGTGCCGTGCGCGGAAAAGGTGCAGTTCGTCAAGAGCGGCGCGGAGGCCGTCGCGGCCGCGGTGCGCCTCGCGCGGGCATACACGAACCGCACACGCGTGGTGGGCAGCGGGTACTTCGGCTGGCTCGACTGGTGTTCGGCGGAAGCGGGCGTGCCCGACGCGGTGCGTGCGGCATACACGCGGGTGCCGTTCGGCGATGTCGCGGCGCTCGAGCAGGCGGTTGGCGCGGCGGGCAACGACCTCGCGGCGATCGTCATCGAGCCGGTGGTCGAGTCGCTGGCGCCGGAGGCGTGGGTGCACCGCGCCCGCGACCTCGCGACGGCCGCCGGTGCAGCCCTCATCTTCGACGAGATGAAGACGGGGTTCCGCCTGCGACCGGGCGGCTACCAGGAGCTTTCCGGCATCACGCCGGACCTGGCGGCGTTCGGCAAGGCACTCGCCAACGGGATGCCCCTCGCCGCCGTGTGCGGTCGGCGCGACCTCATGGATGCCGCGCGCACGACCTGGATCTCGTCCACGCTCGCGGGCGAGACCACCGCACTCGCGGCCGCGCAGGTCGTGCTCGAGCTGCACGCCGAGCGCGACGTGTGCGCCGAGCTCGCGCGGATCGGCGCCGACATGCGCGCGGCGGTGATGAACGCGGTGCGCGCGAGCCGTGTGCCTGGCATCGGCATCGCGGGCATCGACCCGATGTGGTTCCTGACGTTCGAGTCGCCGGCGCTCGAGGCCCGCTTCCTCGCGGCAGCCGCGGCGAGCGGCGTGCTCTTCAAGCGCGGCCCGTACAACTTTGCCTCGCTCGCCCACGACGCCGCGACGATCCACGACATCGAGGCGTGCACGAGCAATGCGCTGGTGGCGATGCGCGACGGGGACGCGTGAACGCGCCCCTCGTTGACACGCACGCCCACTTCCTCCACGCCGGCTGCGGTCGCACCGACTGGGAGGCGGTGAACGCCGCGCGCATGCGCGCCGGCGCCACGATGGGCGTGACCTGCCACGTCGCGTCGATCCTTGGCAGCTTCGGTCACACGTCGCCGACGTACTTTCCGTCGCCAGCCGACGTCACGGCCGGCAACGACGCGATGCTCGGCATCTGCGCGCGCGAGGGCCTGCGCGACGGCGCCTGCGTGCGGATGTACACCACGGTCAACCCGAACCACACGGCGCATGCGCTGGCCGAGCTGGAGCGGTGCACGGCGGCGGGCGCGATCGGCGTGAAGCTCGCGGCGAGCCGCCGCGCGGACGATCCCTTGCTCGACCCCATCTGCGCGTTCGCCGCGCAGCACCGGCTGCCGATCCTCCATCACATCTGGCAGCATCGCACGCGCGACTGGCCCAACCAGGACGCGTCCGATGGCGCCGACCTGGCGCACCTCGCTGCGCGACACCCCGCGGCGCACTTCATTCTCGCGCACATCGGCGGTGGCGGCGACTATCAGCATACGTTCCACGCGATCGCCGACGCACCGAACATCCTCGCGGACATCTCCGGCAGTGGGGTGGATCGCGGCATGCTGGACGAGGCGATCCGCCACCTTGGCGCGCGGCGGTTGCTCTTCGGGTCCGACATCACGATGGAGACCGGGCTCGCCAAGCTGCGAGCCCTGGAGGCGACCGGCCTCGTGACGCCCGATGACGTCGCCGACATCCGGTGGCGCAACGCGACGCGCATCTTCGGTGCGGGGCGCCTTGGCATGCCGGAGGTGCCGGCCTGATGCCGCGCATCGATCCGTCGGTGTTCGTCGGCCAGTATCCGTTCCGCCACCTGCCGCATCCGGATCCCGACGTGCTCGTCCGCGTGCTGGACCGCGAGGAAGTCGCGCACGCGTGGGTCGGTCACCTGCCGACGGCGTTTCACCGCGATCCGTCGCCGGGCAATGCGGAGCTCGAGCGCCTGCTGGCGCCGCACCGCGAACGGCTGTCCCCGGTGCCGGCCATCCGGCCGGACTTCCCCGGGTGGGAGGGCGCGCTGGCCCGGGCCACCGATGCCGGGGCTGTGGCCGTCCGCCTGTACCCGCCGCAGTGGCGGCTCGGCGCGGAGCACGCCGCGCTGCACGAGCTGGCAACCGCGTGCGGCGAGCGTCGCCTGCCGGTGATCCTCACCGTTCGCTTCGAGGACCTGCGGCAGCGGCACCCGCTCGACACGGCCGGCGACGTGAGCGGGGCCACGATCCGCGCGCTCGCGCGGGCCGGCGACCGCGTGCGCCTCATCGTGTGTGCCGCGGGCAAGGACCTCATCGAGGAAGTGCACTGGGGCCTGACGCCGGCGGAACAGGCGCGCGTCGTGTGGGACATCAGCTGGATCTGGGGACCGCCCGAGGACCACTTCGCCAAGCTGCTCCGGACCATGGGCGCGGACCGCTTCGTGTTCGGTACGCAATGGCCGTTGCGCCTGGTGCAAGCGCCGCGCGCGAACCTGGAGCTGCTACCGGACGATGTCGCGCACCCGCTGCTGGCCGAGCCCGATCGCGTGTTCGACGCCGGGGGCGGTCGCGGTGCGTGAGACGCGTCGAACGCGGGTGCATCAGGCGCGCCGGCCGTGACGATCGAGGCTCTGGCGGCAGTACGCGAGCGGGTCGAGAGCGGCTCGTTCGGGCTCGGACCCGAGACGGCACGTGCGGTCGTCGCGCGCATTGACGATTTCCTGCAGGCGCTCGACGCGGCGGACCAGGCCCTGGCTCGGCTGCCCAAACCCGCCGTCGCCGATGCCGCGGCGAAGCTGGCGCTCGCGCGCTACCTGAGCGGCCGCGGCTGGCGCCGGTACGTCGCGGACAATGCCGAAGTTGCCGCCGCCGCAGCCGAGATCCGGACCGCCCTCGACGGCGCGATGCAAGAACTCGCCGGCCCGCTGGCCCGTTTTCTCTCCGCGCGCGCGCCCGATCGGGTGCGGACGGCCGGTGCCGGCAGCTTCGCGCTGCCGTGCGCCGCCTGCGACGCCGACGCGGTGACGCTCATGCTCGAGCGCGTGAGCCCGAAGGCGCAGGAGCAGCTCGTGGTGAGCAGCCTCTCACCCGTGACCGTGTTCCGGTCGCTCGCCGGTCCGCGCATGACCGACCTGCTCGCGGTACTGCAGGGCGGCGACGTCGACGCTGTCGTGCGGCACCTGCGCGACACGCAACCCGGTGGCTGCGACGCGTACTGCGAACCGTGCGCGCGCCTGTACTGCAAGGCGCACTACGCGATCGAGGCGCAGTGGAGCGGAAGCTGGCACGAAGCGACGTACGCCACCTGCGCGCTCGGCCACGAGCACACGATCGACTGATCAGCGGGCAGGTGGCAGCTGGCGTTTCAGCGGGCCGGCACCTGCCTCGCCGTCACATAGTAGTTCGCGTCCACCGCGAAGCCGTCGAGCGACGCGATCGGCGTCGGATCCGTTGTCCAGCTCGTCGTCGGATGCAGGGTCACGTCACCGCGCCCCGGAACGTGCGCCAGCACCGGCATCGCGAATCCGTCCACGACGTTCGCCCAGCGGTAAGCGAGTTTCCCGCCGTCGAGCGTGTACTCCAGTTCCGGCACCTTCGTCGTGCGCAGGTACTGGTCGAACACCTTTTGCAGCGGCAGGCCCGACTCCTTCGTGATGTAGTCCTCCACCTGCGTGCCGCTGATCGTCTGGTGGCGGAACGTGGATTGCAGGCCGCGCAGGATCGTCCGCCACTTCTCGTCGTCGCCGACGAGCTGGCGGATCGTGTGCAGCATGTTGCCACCCTTGTAATAGTGGTCGTTGCCGCTGCCCTCGTCGTTCACGCCGGGGTCGCCCTGCACCGGCCGGTCGTTCCGGATCAGCTTGCGCGTGCCGATCACGTACTCGGCGCCGGCCTGCTTGTCGCCGGTGAGGCACTCCACGTAGAGGTTCTCCGCGTAGTTCGCGAAGCTCTCGTGGATCCACATGTACGCGGCGTCGTTCGCGGTGAGCGAGTTGCCCCACCATTCGTGCGCGCTCTCGTGCACGATGATGAAGTCCCAGTTGCTGCCGCGACCCGTGCCGGAGAGGTCGCGACCGAGGTAGCCGTTCTCGAATCGGTTGCCGTACGCGACGGCGGTCTGGTGTTCCATGCCGAGGTGCGGCGCCTCGACCAGCTTGTAGCCGTCGCGATACCACGGGTACGGGCCGAACCAGTGCTCGAAGCACTTGAGCATCGGCGTGGCCTGCGCCCACTGCTTGCGCGCCGCGGCGAGGTGCTCGCGCAGCGGCCAGAAGTCCATCGAGAGCGTGCCGGCTTCGCCCTGGTACACGGTGAAGAAATGCTCGTACGTGCCCGCATTCACTGCGACGTCGTAGTTGTTGATGGGTTCGTTGACGAACCAGGTGTAGGTCGTGGTGCCGTCGCCATTGCGCTTGCGGCCGGTGAGGCGACCGTTCGACACGTCGATCATCGAGTCCGGCACGGTGATCGCGACGCGCTGGCTGTCGGGCTCGTCGGCGAAGGAGTCCTTGTTCGGCCACCACACACTCGCGCCGAGCCCTTCGTTCGCCGTGGCGACCCAGGGATTGCCGGCCGAGTCGCTGCGCCAGATGAATCCGCCGTCCCACGGCGGGTTCTTCGCTGCCCGCGGCTTGCCGTGATAGTACACGGTGACGGTGTCGATCGCGCCGGCGCGCTGACGCTTCGTGAGCGCGAGCATCAACGCGTTGCCGTCGCGCGTGTACTTCACGTCCCGGCCGGCCTGCCGGATACTGTCAACGACAAGCGGCGGCTGCAGGTCCACCTGCATCGTCTGGCTCGCCTTGAGCACGCGGTACGCGATGCCGTTCCAGCCCTTGATGCTCGAGTCCGCGGGGTTCACCGCCACATGCAGGTCGTAGAACACCGCGTCCCACCATGCGCGGCCGGGCCCGTTGCCACCGCGGAGCGAGTCGGCGTGGGTGTACGTGCGCGCCTGTTGCGCGGGACGTTGACCCGTCTGGGCGCCTGCCGTCGGCGCGGCCACGCCGCTTGCCACGCCGCACGCCACGGCGCACGTCAGGCCACACGCCGCGAGGCGGAGCCGCGTCACGGCGTAGTCCTCCGCCCGATCTCGTAGTTCTCCGGCGGCGTCGCACCGAGCAGGTTCTTCACGAAATAGTCCCAGCGCCGGCGCATCATGTAGTTGCTCGCGGCCCCGTAGCCATGCTGCGCGTTCGGGATCATCACGAGGTCGAAGTCCTTGTTGGCCTTGATGAGTGCGTCCACCACGAGCAGCGTGTTCTCCGGCGGCACGTTGTTGTCCATCGTGCCGTGCGCGAGCATCAGCTTGCCTTTCAGGTTCTGCGCCTGCAGCTCGTTGGCCTCGGCCGCGTAGCTGTCGCTGCCGTCGGCGGTGCGGTCGAGCAGGCCCTGGTAGCGCTCGCCCCAGTCGTCTTCATACAACCGCTGGTCGTGGTTGCCCGACTCGGCGATGCCCACCTTGAAGAAGTCGGGAAAGCGGAACATCGCGTCGGCCGTGATGAAACCGCCGCCCGAGTGGCCCCACATCGCGGCGCGGTCGATGTCGATGTACGGATACTGCTTCGCGAGGTCCTTCATGCCCGCGACCTGGTCCGGGATGGTGTTGTCGCGACCCATCCGGCCGTAGTAGTAGTCGTGGAACGACTTCGACCGGCCGGGCGTGCCGCGCCCGTCGATCGTCACGACCACGAACCCGAGCTCGGCGAGCGCCTGGCGGTCACCGCGCGCGGCCGTGAACGTGCGGCCGCCGACGCTTCCCGTTTGCGGGCCCGGGTACGCGTTGTTGATGATCGGGTATTTCTTCGACTTGTCGAGGTTCGTCGGGACGAACATCAGGCCGTAGAGGTCCGTCTGGCCGTCGGCGGCCTTGACCTTGATCGGGATCGGTGGTTTCCACCCGCTGGCGACGAGCTTCGAGATGTCGGCCTTTTCGAGCGGCATGACGAGCTTGCCGGCCGCGTCGCGCAGGCCGACCACCGGCGGAACGTCGGGCGACGAGTACGTGTCCACCAGGTACTTCCCGTCCGGCGAGAGCTGGATGCCGTGCGTGCCGACGTCCGGCGTGAGTGCGACCTGCGCCCCCTTGCCGTCGAGCCCGATGCGGTACGCGTGCGCGAAGTACGGGTCCTGCCCCGGCTCGCGCCCATTCGCCAGGTACGTCACCGTCCGCGCCTTCTCGTCCACGTTCACGACCTGCGTGACCGGGCCCTCGCCGCTGGTGACCTTGTTCTTGAGCTGTCCCGTGTTGAGGTCGTAGAGGTAGAGCTGGCTCCAGTTGTCGCGCTGCGAGTTCCAGAGGATCTCGTTTGACGCCCAGAGCACCTGCCAGCCCGTGACGGACTCGAACTGTGTGTCCACGGTCTCCGTGAACAGGTCGCGCACGTCGCCGGTGGTGGCGTCGGCGAGGCGCAGCGTGGTGACCTTGTGGTCGCGGGAGGTGGAGGCGAGGGCGAGCTTCGACCCGTCAGGGCTCCACTTGTAGTCGTTCATGCTCAGGTTGTCGCCAAGCGTGGCGCGGTGGAAGTCCGGGGCCATCTTGAGCCGGACCATCTTCCCGCTCGGCACGTCGATGATCACGCGGTGGACCATCTGCACGACGCTGTCGCCGGGGAGCGGGTACTTCCATGCCTTGAGCTCGGGGTGACCCGTCTCGGTGCGCACGAGATACCAGTCGCCCACGTGGCGCTCGTCCTGCTGCTGCGTGGCGATCTTCCTCGAGTCGGGCGACCAGAGGAGGATCGCGCGGTCGCTGGCGGCCCAGCCGGCGTTGTCGGTGGCGTACCCGAAGTCCTTCACGCCGTCGGTGGTGAGCTGGCGGTCGCGGCCCGTGGCGATGTCGCGCACCCAGAGGTTCCAGTCCTTGATGAAGGCGCCGAGCTTGCCGTCGGGCGACATCGAGAGCGGCGGGCCGTTGTCCGCGCCGCCAGCCCCGCGACCGCCTCGCCCGCCGCGGCCCCCGAATCCGCCGCGCCCGCCGCGTCCGCCACGACCGCCGTTCGAGGCGGCGTCGGCCGGCACGCCTGGACAGTTGCTCATGGTCGCGTCGCACTCGATGCGCGATTTCTTCGCGGGGTCGACCAGGATTACGTGCGCCGCCGGGCCGGTGCCGTCGCGATACCACATACGGTCGTCGGGCAGCCAGTTGGCTTGCACAGTCCCGCCGGTCACGAGGTTCTGCACGGCGGGCGCGAGCTTGCCCTCCGCGCGCTCGTAGTCGGCGGTGGTGACGGCCGCCGGCTTATATGGTTGCTGGGCCGCAAGGCCGGACGCGACACAGATCGTCGCGAGGGCGCTCAATCGGAGCTGCATGGTGATCCTCGGGAAAGGTCGCTGCCGCCCCACGGGCGCAGCCCAGCCAAGTTGCCCGCCGGAGAGGCGTTCGGCAACCGGCGGTCGATCTGACATGCATGAGTCGCGGCCGGCAATCGACGCGCGGTCGGAGACGCCAGGAAATCGCAGGGGCGGACCTCGTACCGAGGTCCGCCCCTGCGGACGTACGCGAAGGTGGAAGGTCTTACGGCACGTGCCGAACGACGTGCACGTTCCGCCGCTCGACAGCAATCTCCAGTGTCCGGCCCTTGCCGCTTCGGCTGTTCGCACGCTCGGGAGCTGCGAGCAGACTGTGGAGATATCCCGCCGCCGAACCTTGCGCGCTGACAGCGTTCCGCTGTGCAGCCGGCGCATCGCCGATCACGGCGAACGGATTGCCACCTCCGGGCCGTGGTCCGGCGTCGATCAGAACCTGTGCCGACGCGATCGCATTTTCGATATCCGCAGCGGTGGCGCGCGTCGTGTCGACCACGATTTCGGCGCCGGCAGTTTCGCCGCTGAGTCGCGCGATGGTGGCGACGCGCCCGTTCCGCTGCGGTCCGGCGCCCACAAACCGGACGCGAATCGCCGGGTTTGTGCGCGAATCCGACGGATCGTTGTCGCGCGACGTGGCATCGCCACGGAGTTCTTCCCACCCGCAGACTTGCTGCCAGTCGTCGAGCCAGTCCCACGTCCCGTCGGTGTAGAGCACGTAGTCGCGCTCCCAGTGGCAACCGTATTCGGGATCGCTCGGTGGACTGCTAGTACCGCCAGGCGGGCCGCTCTGGCCACAGTTGAACCGGGGCCGTTGGGGCTTGCCGGCAACAAGGAATGAAGGCTGTGCGCCTGTCACCGTTCGCGTAACGGCTCCACTGTCGGAGACGTCGCACGACTCGGCCACTTGGATCGTGCCAGAGGCGGCAGCGGACGTCAAGTCATGCCCGTTCGTGACGGTCAGGGTAACCGTATGCGATCCAGGATTGAGGCTCTTGGTCATACCGGTTCCACCGCCTTGATTCACCCCATCAAGGGTCCAGGCGTAGCTCGTAATCGCGGCGCTCCCTGAATCGCTGGTTGATGAGAAGCTGACCGATGCCCCACCAGTGGTAGAAGGCGTCAGCGTCCCGCCGTCGTTCTCCGTATCGCCGGACGAACTCATCGAGAAATGCGCCATCGGCGCGATGCACGTCGCGTTGTGACCGGTCGCCTGCGAGCTGTTGTAGGGGGTTGCGGGCAAGTAGTTGTCAAACGGAAGCGTCAGGCTTATGCCGAGAAAGAGATTCACAGCCCAGGACAGATACGGCACCCCGAGCCACGCCTCGTGGTATCCAGTCGTGGTGATCGTCACGCCGCATTTCGCATCGAGTGTCGTTGTCTGGCTTGTCGAGTAGGTGCCGGTCCATGCGCACATCGCCATCGCCTCTGCGCCTGCGAAGCACGCGGTGACGGCCGGTATGTCACCGGCGTCCCGCGATTGGGCCGTCGGCGCCCGGGTCTGAGTGCCACTCAATCCGTATGTAATGGTATTGGCGGCACGATTCCCGCCGACGACGGTCACCGCCGCTCCCAACACAGCGGACGTGCCGTCGGCAGAAGAAGTAGTACTGCCGCCGACTATATACACGAACGTCGGAAGTTGGCTGCGGCGGCTTCCTCTTCTTCGGTGAGCAGCAACGGTCCGCGCGGGACATCTCGCTTCTTCCGCATGAACGACGGAGCATCACCGATTCGCACCTGCGACCACGGCGATCGCGCGAGTGCTTCCGCCAGTTCAGCGTTGCCGTGAGCCGCCCATCGAGCCGCCGTCGCCGAAAGCATCGAGTCGGCAGCGCTCCCGGAGTAAAGCCACCCGCCGCCGGGGAGACGCCGCGGCTGCACTGAGCCGTGCGTGAGAGCTGCTTGGGCCGTGGCGCCGGGCGCCGGCGCCACCACATCGCGCGCACACGCCGAGGTCGCGCCGAGCAACACAGCTACAAGGGGCACACGATCGCCTCCGTGACAACATGACCGCCTCCGTTTCGCGTCCAGTCCTTCTATGTAGGTCGATGATCAGGTGATGGGCTACTTGCGGCAGCTCGTCGGTCGCGTCGCACGCACCAGGTACGGGATCGGCACCACCGCGCCGCTCGAAGGGCTCGGGCGCGGAGTTCCCCAGAACAGCAAGAGCGAATCGGGGCTCGGTTTCGAAATGACCGGGACCGTCAACGCCTTCTCCTCGAACGGCGTCGTCACCGCCGACCACCCGGCAGGCGTCCACGTGGCGATGCCGACCGTTCCGGTGCCAAGCGCCCTCACGACGACTACCACCTCGCCGGTCCTCAGACCGGCCGCATCGAGCATGTCGGTGGACCGTTCGAGTGCCAGCTCGGGCAATGCATCCCACGTGCGGCCGCCATCGGCCGAACGCACGTGGTGCAGCGTGGCCCGTAGCGCGCCATCGGCGCCAACGGTGGTGGGGCGCTCAATCCACATCAGGTGAAACTGCGGCGGTCCGCCGGCGGAAACACCGACGGGGAATAGTCCGACCACGCCATCGGGGAGGCGCCGAATCATCCTTGGCGTCGTCCATGATTCACCGCCGTTCGCGGAGCGGGCGACGAAGACGCCGTTCACGCTCTGGGACGTGGAGTCCAGAATGCCCCCCACGAACGCTAGGCTTACCGTGTCGTCGACACTCGTGAGCGTGACATACCCGGGCCACAACGGGGGCGTTTCGATCCAGGATTGCGACCACGTCCGCCCGCGGAGCCGTGCGATGAGGACGCCAGCGTGCCCGGCCCCGCCGCGGTTGTCGAGCGCGGGCGCCGCCACCATGACACCCGTACGCGTGGGAACCGCGGCCGCGACGCCGTGAACCATCTGAATCCGTTCTGCGGACGCGGCGGTCTGAACTGCGGACCACGTCGTGCCATTGAACGTCGCGTACTGGAGTGCATCAAACCGACTCCCAAATAGCTGCGCCGCGCTGTCGGCGCGCGCCCACACGACACCGATCGCGTCGCCTGGCACGTTCAACGCTCGCGGCCACGCCATCAGGCCATTGGCCAGCGGTGAGAGCACGACAGAGGCGATACCCCTCGGATCGATCGACACGCCAACCGGAACGCGGGCGGGACCGCCTGCAGCGCTCCCTGCGCCGGATCGGCGCACCGCGGCATCGGAGTCGCGCCAGACGAACGTAGGCGTGCCGAGCAACACGATTGTGCCGCCAACGTTGGCTGGATACGTTGCTTGGACAAACAGCCGCGCACCTGTCGCAGTCACAATCGGTGCCGGAGCGATCCACTTTGGCTCGCACGGCCGCGTTGGTACTTGGGTCGTTTGTCGGCTGCGCGCCGGCGACCCGAGAATCAGGGTTCCGTTTGTCCCGTGAGCGATCGCCTGCGGTCCCACATGCAGTCCAGTGCCGGGACGAGGCAGCGGTGGTGCAGGCGTGCTCGCCGATACACGGCAACCCGCTGCAGCCGCGATGCAGTGTACTGGCGGTTGAGTCACGGCCCACGCGCGGCCATGCCACTCGCCCAACGTCGCTGTCGCAAGAAGGGAAGCACAGAGCGTGCCTTGGATGAACACGTGTCCTATCGAACCAGATGCGGTTGAATGGGAAGCCCTGAGCCGCATGATGCGATCCTCCTGGCGCCGAGACCATGGCTCGGCATGACAGAATTCCGTCGCCGCCGACCACGTTCGGCGGAAAGGGCGGGGTGTCGCTATCGCGAAAGCGTCTTTCTGACTATCGCCGCCTGGAGCAGCCACTCCCAGCCCAGACATTCCTGCACCGTACCGAACGCACATCCAAACCACTCCCGCAGGGCACGCTGCAGCCCGGCCGCGTCGTAGAACTTCCACCGCTCGGCCAACCGGTCTGCCGTGAGAGCAGGGTCGTGTTGTATCGCGACGGCGAGGCGAACCAGCCAGAATGCCCGAAGCCAACGTCCCGGCGGCGCGATCTCGGCATTTCGAAACCGGCCGCGCGCACTCCGGCGTTCTCGTTCGCTCCCGCCATCAGTCACGCCGCCGCGATTCAGCAATAGCCCGGCGAAGTCTGCGATAACGGATGGGTCGGATGCGATATTCGATCGCACAAGCCAGCGTAGGAGATCGATCTCCAGATCGGCATCGCTTGCCAGCACTGATCGCAAATCTGGCGCGGTCAACAGCCCGTCATGCACGGCTCCCCGGAATCCCGCGTCCCTGATTCTCGCGAGTACATCGGGGGTAATCGAACCGGCCTTGGCAACAAGCACGCGGGGCGCGCGTGAATTGAGATGATACACACCGGCACACGCCTCACTGAGCGAGGCAAACGTCCCGTCCCCCCGGCCCTCATACACGACCACCCGCCCGGGCGGCGCAGGATGTTCCAGGCGATCGGCTTCGCGAAGTCGCACAGAACGATCATAGGGCGGGTCCATCGCCGACCAGCGATCCAGCGCCGCACGGTCTCCGCAGTGCACCTGCCGCGGGCGCGCACGCTGAAGCGCTTCCGCGATCACATTCGCCGTGTGCCACGCATGGTGCTGATGTCGGCTCACGTCCGCCGCTCCCGGCCCCCCATTCGCCGCGGACGTGTGTGTGTGTGTGTGTGTGTGTGTGTGTGTGTGTGTTGCGGCGCATCGGGCCGAGCACGATATGGAATCCCGTGCGACAGGTCAACGATTTGGCTGGATTGTGGCCTCTTGTAGGACGCCGACGGACGTGCAACGCCTTCGTGAACGCCGTATCCTGCCGGTTCGGCTCGGTCGCCGGGCACTCGGGCAGCCGCGCACCTGCGCACCCGATGTCTACGGAATGGCTGAACCCTTCAACCACCGGTCGAACCACTCCCGCTCGTTGAGCATCCGGTGGACGATGTTCCAGTTGCCGCTGATCGCATGCGGCATGCCGGCGTACCGGATCATTTTCGCCGGTACACCGTTCTTCCGGAGCGCCACGAACATCTGCTCGTTCTCCGAGAACGGCACGCGCTGGTCGATCTCGCCGTTGATGAACAGCGTCGGCGCCCTTGCCCGGTCGGCGTACGTGAGCGGCGACTGGCGGATCATGATCTCCCGTGCCTTCGGATCCCACGGCGCGCCGTAGAACTCCGTCTCCTTCGTGCGCGGGATGTCGGCGTCGCCGTAGTCACTCAGCCAGTTCACGATCCCCGCGCCCGACGACGCGGCCGCGAACCGGTCGGGATACTGCGTGATCAGCCAGTTCGTCATGAAGCCGCCGTACGAGTGGCCGATGCTCGCGACGCGCTTCCGGTCGAGGTTGAAGTGCGCGAGCACGTAGTCCACGCCGGCCATCACGTCCTGGCCGTCCTTCGTGCCCCACGCGCCCCACGTGCCCCAGAGATGCTTCTCGCCGTAGCCAGTGGAGCTCCGGAAGTTGACCTCGAGCACGGCGTATCCGTTCGCTGCGAAATACTGGTTCTTGAAGTTGAGCCCGTACTGGATGGCGCTGTGCGGCCCGCCGTGGTTGCTGACGATGAGCGGGAACGGTGCGCCGCCATCGCGATACCCGTACGGCAGCGTGAGCCAGCCCTCCACGGGCCATCCATCGGCGCTCCTGAACTGAACGCGCTTCGCCTCGGAGAGGGCAACCTCGCGCGTGAAGTCGTCGTGCACGTGGGTCAGCTGCCGCTCGTTCGAGCCGTCGATGTTCGCGCTCCACAACTCGGCCGGCGCGTCGGACACGTTCGACGTATAGACGATGCGGGTCATGGCGCTGTCCATCTGCAGGTCGCCGATGCGGCGCTCGCCCGTCGTGAGCTGCTCTACCGCGCCGCCGCCCGCGCCGCCCACCGGCGCGCGGAACAGATGCACCGTGCCGCCGACGCCGCCGGTGAAGTACACGTACTTCGAGTCGGGGCTCCAACGCGCGCCGGCCGGCAGGTAGTCCCAGTCCGCGGTGAGGTTACGCTCGCCACCGCCGCCGGTGGAGAGAAGGACGAGGTCCGTCGCGCCGCCGTGGTCGAGCTTGTGCGCGATCACATAGTCCGTGGTGAGCTGGCGCGTGGCGAGGATCCACTTGCCGTCGGGCGAGAGCTGCGCGCCCTCGTAGTCGTAGTCGGTGCTCGGCGACACGCGCCGCACCGCGCCGTCGGGCACGCGCACCGCCCACACCTGCGAGCACCCATACGACCGCTCCGCGCGGTAGAGCGAGTCGGCAGTGAAGTAGATCGTCCGGCTGTCCGCCCCCCACTGCACGCCGGTGGGCCGCAGGCCGAGCTTCGTGAGCGGCGATTCGGCGCCGCCGTTCCGCCCCACGCTTTGCGCGACGAAGATCTCCTGCGGCGGGCTCACCTGCGGATCTTTCGTGTTGGGCAGCGGGAACTGCTGGCCATCGCGATGGAAGTCGAGCCAGTCGAACTCGACGCCCTGGAACCGCGCCCGGCTGCGCTTCTCGAAGTCCGTTTCCGCCGGCGCCATTGGCTTGGGCAACGGCGTATTGCGCACGACGAAGTACCATCCGCCGTCGGGACTCTGGACCTCGACGCCGACCGCGGCGCCACGACCTCCGCGTCCCCCACGTTCGCCTCGACCGCCGAGCGCGGGAGTCCCGCCGATCTCCACGCTGTCCGGCCTGGCGGGATCGAGCGTGGCCGGTTGCCCATCCTGCGTGAAGACGAGCCGGCCGTCGTCGCGCCACCACGGGATCGCCGCGTTCACGCCCGCCCTGCTCACGCGCCGCGCCGGCGCCCCGCCGTCGAACGGCGCAAGCCACATCTCCGTGGTGCTGGCGTTGGAAATCTCTTCCGGCGTGCTGACCGTGAACGCCACCCAGCGTCCGTCGGGCGAGAGCGTCACCGAGCCGATGGACGTGAGCCGATAGTAGTCCTCGAGCGACAGCGGGCGGCGGGGCGGCGCCTGCGCCGCGACGATGACCGACAGCACGACGGACGCCGATGCGACGGCGGCTCCGCGACGGATGATGCGCACGAAACGCCTCTGGGAGTGATGCCGGCTGCAAGTTCACCTTTCCGCGCGTGGCCCGCCATATTGGGGTCGCCGCCATGCGCCATCCCGATCCCCGCATCGACGCCTACATCGCGAAGGCCGCGCCGTTCGCGCAGCCCATCCTGAAGGAGCTGCGCGCAGCCATCCACGCCGCGAGCCCCGACATCACCGAAACGATCAAATGGAGCGCGCCGCACTTCGAGTATCGCGGCATGCTCTGCGGATTCGCGGCATTCACGGCGCACGTGTCGCTCACGTTCTGGAAGCACGAGCTGGTGATGCCGAAGGGCCAGGGCCGCCGCGACCGCGGGACACCTGGCCGGCTCACGTCCATGGCCGAGGTGCCTTCGCGCCCGGCCATCGTGAAGCTCGTCCGCAGGGCGATGCGGTTGAACGCGGAGGGCGTGAAGGCGCCGCACATGGCCAATCGCCGGAAGCGCAGGCCGATTCCCGTGCCAGCGGACGTGACGGCGGCGCTCGCGAAGAACGCGAAGGCGCGATCGACGTTCGAGGCACTGCCGCCGTCGCATCGGCGCGAGTACCTCGAGTGGATCACCGAGGCGAAGCGCCAGGAGACGCGCGCCCGCCGCCTGGCCCAGGCCATCGCGTGGATGGCGGCGGGCAAGTCGCGGAACTGGAAGTACGAGCGCTAGCGCAGCACCGCCCCCGACGCCTGTCGTCATGCCCACGGAACGCCTCTACTACCGCGACGCCCGGTTGATGGATTTTTCGGCGGCCGTGACGGCCGTTGACGGGCCGCGCGTGCGCCTCGATCGCTCGGCCTTTTACCCGACGTCCGGCGGCCAGCAGTTCGACCTCGGCACGCTCGGCGGCGCGCGCGTCGTGGACGTGGTGGACGACGGCGCCGACGTCACGCATGTGCTCGAGGGTGCGCCGTCGTTCGGTGTCGGCGAGACGGTGCGCGGCGTCGTGGACTGGTCGCGGCGATTCGACCACATGCAGCAGCACACGGGCCAGCACCTGCTGTCGGCGCTGTTCGAGGACCTCTGCCGCGCGCCGACCGTGAGCGTGCATTTCGGCGCCGCGTCATGCACGCTGGACGTGGACGCGACGATCTCGCACGACGCCGCGGTGAAGGTCGAGGCGCGCGCGAATGCCGTCGTGGCCGAGAACCGCGCCGTCGAGGTGAGCTTCGAGGACGCGGCCACCGCCACGGGCCTGCGCAAGCCGAGCGATCGCGCCGGCGAACTCCGCATCGTGACCATCGCCGGGATCGACCGCAGTGCGTGCGGCGGAACGCACGTGCGCGCAACGGGCGAGATCGGCGCGGTACTCGTGCGCCGCCTCGAGAAGTACAAGCAGCTGACCCGCATCGAATTCCTGTGCGGCACGCGCGCCATTGGTCGCGCCCGCGCGGACTACGACGTGCTCACGGAGATGGCCGCTGCCCTGACCGCCGGCATCGACGACCTGCCGAAGCTCGTGGCCTCCAACGCGGACGCGGTGCGCACGCTCGAATCGGAGCGCAAGAAACTCACCGAGTCGCTCGCGACGTACCGCGCGCGCGAGCTGCACACAGCCACGACCCCTGGCGCCGACGGCACGCGCCGGGTGGTCGTCGCCTCGGGCAGCGCCGATGAACTGCGCGCGCTCGCGCACGCCGTCGCCGCGCTCGGCAAGGCGGTCTTCATTGGCACGTGCGACGCGCCACTGACTGTGATGCTGGCCGCGTCGGCCGATAGCGGCGTGGACGCGGGCGCCGCACTCAAGGCCCAGCTCGCCGCGCACGGCGGGCGCGGCGGCGGAAATCCCAGGGTGGCCCAGGGCACGGTGCCGGACCGCGCGGCACTCGACGCGGTGGTCCGCGCCCTGCGGGCGTAGCCTACCGGCAGCGCGCGAGAATGGCCTGCGGCGCCGCCGCGTGCGGAAACAGGCCGCGCGCGGCGGTCGCATAGCGAGTCGCCGCCTTGCAGTCGCCGCGCGCCGCCGCGATGTCGGCCGCGCGCATCTGGATGCGGTACGACCCCGGGTCGAGCGCTGCCGCCATGCGTACCGACGCCGCCGTGCCCTGCGCATAGCGGCGCATCGCATCGAGCCGGGCCGCCGTCATCGCCACGATCGCGAGCCAGCACACCGCGGCGGCGGCCGTGAGCACCGCGCGCGTGGCCGGCGCGCGCGTGGCCGCCGCCCGCGTGGCCACCGCCGTCCCGCGCGGGATGAGCGCGCCCGCGGCGGCAAACAGCATGACCGACGGCAACGCCAGCAGCGACACGGCGTCGAACATGCCCTCGACCGCGCCGATCAGCACGACGCTCCCGCCGGCGAGCGCCGCGAGGCGTTCGTGCGATGCGCGTTCCGGCGCACGCCAGGTGCGCCATGCCTGCCGGAGCAGGAGCAGCACGAACGCGGCGAGCGCGAGCGCGGCCGGCACGCCGCGCTCCGCCATCGCGGCCACCCAGTCGCTGCTCGGCCAGGGATTCGAGGCCATGCCCGTCGCGTCCGAGATCGACGGATCGTTGCGCGACGCGACAGCGGGATATTCGGACGCCCAGTTGCCGGGCCCCACGCCCAACAGCGGATGCGCCCGCGTGAGCTTGAGCGAGTTCGCGTACTGGCGCAGGCGGCCGGCGCCGCTGCCTTCGCGGTAGTTCACCACGCCGCGCACCGAGTCGAGGTACGGTGAATCGCTGCGCCAGTCCAGCGTGTTGGGAATCGCCACTGCGATGACGATGCCGCCGGCGATGCCCGCCACGATCGCGCGCGCGCCGCGCGGTGCCACCGCCGGACGCCCCGGATCGCGCGGCAGGCCGTGGCGCCACACCGCGAACGCGACGAGCGGCAGCCAGATCGCGAGCGCCAGCCATGCCGCCCGCGTGCGCGACAGGACGAGCGCGGCGGCGTTGACGAGCAGTGCGAGCGCGCCGACCACGCCACCGCCGGCCGACCGCGCCGTGGCGGTCAGCCAGACCAGGAGCGGCAGTCCCATGGCCGCCACGTGCGCAACGAAGTTCCGGTTGCCCAGGAGGCCACCCGGCGCACGATTGGCGGAAAAGAGGTCCACCGACACGCCGTATGCCTGCGCCAGCGATGACCCGGCGGCGAGCGTCGCGGCAACCGCGAGGAGGGCCGCCACACCGCGGGCGCGTCCGGCGTCGTACAGGGACGGGCCGGCCCAGAAGATCATCGCCGCGCTCAGGGACAGCGCGAGCGCGCGGGCCGCGAGCCAGCCACTGGTGGCCAGCACCGCCGACGCCGCCGACACGGCGAGCCACGCCGCGAGCGCCAGGTCCGCGCGCGTCCACGGTGCCGGAGCGCGTCGCCGCGTGAGCGGCACGACGATCATGAGCGCCGCGACATGCAGCGCGAGTTCCTTGGGAACGAAGAACCGGTCGAGGTCGAACGCCCGAAACGACACGGCCGCCACAGCGCCGCCCACGGCCGCGACTGCGAACGCCAGGACGAGGGGGGTGCTGCCCGGCGGCGATGCCGGCGCGGAGGGGGCGGTCCCTGCTGACGCGTCCACGCCTGCAATCTCGCGCCACGCGGACGGCCGGGCAATTCTCGCGGCCCGGCACGCTAGATTCCGGGCATCGACATCCGCGCACCGCGGAGGACGCCCATGGCGATGTACGACGACAAGAAGATCCAGAACCTCGTCAAGAAGATGACGAAGCAGGCGCGCCCCAAGACGGAGTTCGCCAAGACGTACGACAAGACGGCTCCACAGCGCGTCACCGACGAGAATGACCTGGAGCGCGACAAGTTTTTCAAGGAGATGAAGCGGCGCGAGTTCTGATCGCGCTGTTTTCAATTGCGGGTGAAGGGGCCTGGGGTCTCCGGAGGACGGGCGGGTCGCTCGTGCCGGTACTCCGGGAGGTGAGGCAGCCCCTTACCGCGGATCTCGCAGCATCTCGCGCACGGAATCCAGCGACCCGTCCGTTTGCACCGGCGTGAGGCCCAGGATGTGCGCCATCAGCGCGTACAGGTGGATGTTCTGGAAGGGCGGCACGACGATCCCCCGCCGGAACGCCGGTCCCGCGGCCACGAACACCGCGCCCATCGACACCAGTTGATTGTCGTACCCGTGGTCGCCGCCCCAGTCCGCCGGCCGCGACGTCGCGGCGCGCGCGTGCGTCGTGATCTTCCAGCCTTCGTCGGCGACGGCCGTGACCGGGGTGATGCGCGGGCTGTCGTTGTAGTGCCACCGTGCCGGAAACGTGCCGCGGCGGTACACCGACAGGTGCGGCGCGCGGCTGAGCGCATGAAACACGTAGGCGTCGGCGCCCGCCGTCGGGATGATCGTCGCGACGGGCGTCCAGTCGGCCACCGTGACGCTGTCCATCGCGATGTAGTCGTCGAGGTAGATCGCGCGGTCGCGCGAGAGCGGCGCCATGCCGTGGTCGGCCACGACGATGATGTTGACGCGATCGGCGAGCCCGAGTCGCGCGATGCCATCGACCAGCGCGCCCACCGCGCTGTCCACCTTGACGATCGCCGAGTCCACCTGCGGCGATGCCGGGCCGTAGTGATGGCCTTCGTTGTCGAGATCGTTGAAGTAGTCCGTGACGAACCGCGGGGCAGTGTCGCCGGGAATCGCGAGATAGGCCAGCGCGTCGCGCACGCGATCGGCGCGTGACTTCGTGCCGTCGAACTTCACGTACCATTTTGACAGGACGCCCTCGATCGGCGCCTCCACCCCGGGCCACAGGTACGGCGCCGCGTGCACGCCCTGCTTCTCCGCGGTCACCCAGATCGGCTCCCCGAGCCACCAGCGTGCGTCGCGCACGCTCGGACTGTCGCCCATCCCGAATTCGCCGAGCACGGGGTCGATCATGTGATTCGCCACCACGCCGTTGTGCTCCGGATAGAGCCCCGTGACGATGGTGTAATGATTGGGGAACGTCTTCGAGGGAAACGCCGGCACCATGCGCTCGGCGCGCACGCCGCGTGCCGCGAGCTGGCGGAGCCGCACCGCGCCCGGACGGTCGAGGTAGTCCCAGCGGAAGCCATCGAGCGAGACGAGGAGCACGCGCTGCGGCAGTGCCGGAGCCGGCGCGCCCGGCGTGGAGACGCACGCGGCGACGACGACGGCCGCGCCCGTCGCCAGGATCGTGGCGAGCCGGCCAGCCGCCGCGCGGCGCGACATTCGTGACGACGCGCCACCGGAAGGGGGCGGTCGCCGTCCCTCACCCGCCGTCGGTACCTTTCCCGACAGAAGTGCGCGATCGTTCCGGTTCGATTCCCTCATCCTCGTGAATATGCACTGCCGCGTCGCCCGCCTCCTCGCCGCCGCATCCGTCGTGACCGTTGCTTTACCTGTGCGCGGCCAGGATCGCGCCCAGGATCGGACTCAGGATCGCGTGCCGGTGAACGACCCCGGCATCCAGCGCGCGCTGGCGTCGATCCAGTCATGGAACGCGTGGATCCTCGAGAACCAGGTGTCCATCTGCCAGGTGCCGGCGCCGCCGTTCCACGAGCAGGCGCGCGGCATCGAGTTCCGGAAGCGCATGATCGCGCTTGGCTATCCCGACACGCGTATCGACACGGCTGGCAACGTGATCGCGGAGCGGCCCGGCACGGGCGGCGGCCCGACGGTGATGATCTCGGGCCACCTCGACACCGTTTTCCCGGAAGGCACGGATGTAAAGGTGACCAGGACCGGCGAGCGCTACACCGGCGCCGGGATCGGCGACGACTGCCGCGGCCTCGCGGTGATCCTCACGCTCGCGCGTGCGCTGAACGAAGCGAAGATCCAGACAAGGGGCACCGTGATCCTCGTCGCCAACGTCGGCGAGGAGGGGCCGGGTAACCTGCGTGGCGTTCGCGAGCTGTTCACGCACGGTTACAAGGGCAGGATCGACCGGTTCATCTCGGTGGACGGCACCGGGTTCGGCGTCACGGCGCGCGCGGTGGGCAGCAAGCGTTACAACGTCGTGTTCACGGGCCCCGGCGGGCACAGCTATGGCGCGTTCGGTGCGGTGCCGAGCGCGATCCACGCGATGGGCCGCGCAATCGCCAACATCGGCGACCTCGTGCCACCCGCCGGCATCAAGACGACGTTCAACGTCGGCGTGGTCAAGGGTGGCACGTCCGTGAACACCATCTCGCCGAACGCCGAGATGGAAGTGGACATGCGGTCGGAGTCGGTCGGCAACCTTGACGCCATGGAGCGCCTGATCAAGGACGCGATCGCGAAGGGCGTGGCCGCCGAGAACGCGCGGTGGCCGAACGCGCGCGGCAAGATCGTGGCGCGTTACGACACGATCGGCATCCGTCCGGTGGGCGCCGTGCCGCAGAGCGACAGCACGCCGATCATCCGCACGGCGGTCGAGGCCGCGCGAGCCCTGGGCCAGAACGCGCCGGTGGGGGCGAGCAGCACGGACGCCAACCTGCCGATGAGCCTGGGGATTCCGGCGATGACGATCGACGGCGGCGGTCGCGGCGGCAACGCGCACGCGGCCGGCGAGTGGTACGAGGACGGGCCGGCGGGGTACAAGGGTCCGCAGTGGGCGCTGCTCATCGTGGCGGCGCTTGCCGGCCTCAAGGGCACGGTGACGCCCTGACAGGTGGCAGATGGCAGAAGCCAGATGGCAGAAGGCAGGACAACAGAGAGCAGAGACGGAGGAGGAGCCATGGACAGGCGAGGATTTCTCGGGGCACTTGGCGTCGCGTCGGCCGGCGTTGCGTTGTTCACGCGTGACGCATTCGGCGCGGGCGCGCCGCTGCCGCTGCCGCCGATGACGGTCTACAAGTCGCCGAGCTGCGGGTGTTGCGGCGAGTGGGTGAAGCACGTGAAGGGCGCGGGTTTCACCGTGAAGGTCGTGGACATGGACGACCTCACCCGCATCAAGCGCGACGCGGGCGTGCCGCCGGCAATGGAGAGCTGCCACACTGCGCTCGTGGGCGCGTACGTGGTCGAGGGCCATGTGCCCGCGGACCTCGTGAAGAAGATGCTGAACGACAAGCCGAAGATCGCCGGCCTTGCCGTTCCGGGGATGGTTGTGGGTTCGCCGGGCATGGAGCAGGGCAACGAGAAGCCGCCGTACAACGTGATGGCGTTCATGAAGGACGGCAGCACGAGCGTGTACGCGCGGCGGTAGCGCCACACCGACGTGAACGCGAAAGGGGCCCGGAGATCCGGGCCCCCTTCCATTGGCGGCAACTGGGGCGGGTGGACTCGAACCACCAACATCCGCATTAACAGTGCGGCGCTCTGCCAATTGAGCTACACCCCAATACACCCTGTCGACACGAATCCCGGCCCAGAATTCGGGCCGGGATTCATGTTTCAATATTATCGGCTCGCAGAGCCGAATTCCACCGCCGGTAACCGACTACGGACGCTTGGTCCTGGCCAGCACCGAGTCGCCCCGCGCCTGGGTGCGCGTACCCCGCGCCGAGCGCCGCGTCCCGCGCGTATCCATGCGCGTCGCCTGGTTCTGCATGCGCGTGCCATGGTTCTCGATCGCGGTACCCTGCCTCTCGAGGGCGGCGCCGGCTTTCGCATGTCCGGAGTCCGCGACGGCCGCGCCTTTCGCCTCGCGGCGGTCGCCCCGGGCCTCAACCTTCGTGCCCCGCGCGTCGCGCACGGCGGCGTGCTGCTGCATCGCGGCGCCCTGCTTCTGCTCGCGTTCGCCGCGCCGCACCATCGCGGCGCCGACCTTCTGGCGCCTCGTCGTGTCGCCGGTGGCGCTGGTGGCGCTGGTGCCGCTCTGCGCGGTCGCCAACGCGGGCGTCGCGGCCGCAAATACGATCGCGGCGGTCCACACCATGTGTCGCTGCATTGCTGCTCCCGTGTGCGGGCCGACGGTGCGACCCGGTGATGGATGTCTGACGATCACCGACGGCGGGCGTTAGAACGTGTGCCCATGCCACGACCGGAACGTGCCGCAGGTCACACGAACGCCGCACCGCCGGTGCCTGCGCGGCGTATCTTGTGCGCATGACACGAGCCGCATTCGTCCTCCTCATCGCCGCCGTCGCGTGCGGCAAGGCCGCCGACTCCGGCGCCTCCCAGGCCAAGGCGCCGACCGGAAAGGAGATTCTCGCCGACGTCGCCGCGTCGAAGTCGCTGCCCCCGGAGCACTACGCGAGCCCGACGGCGGGATTCGACCTCACGCTGCCCGGTGTGTGGACCGGTCACTACCGCACGCAGGAGGTGAAGGACACGACGGACGGCGCGCGGCTCGGCGTCATTTTCCGCTTCCTTCCGGACAGTGGGTCCCGGGCCCCGCAGGAGACGCTGATGACCGTGCGCGTGTTCTCGCAGAAGGCCTGGAAGGCGGCCATCCGTCCCGGGTCGCTGCCCATCGGCTCGGTGCTTGCCGAGCGCGGCGACGACGTGTTCGTGCTCTCGCTGCCGCGCGAAAACCCCTACCCCGCGGGCACCGCCGAAGCGCTCGGCTACGACCGCCTGCTCATCTCCATCGCGCAGGGTGGCAAGCAGGTCGATCTGACGCCGCACGTGAAATAGCGCGCGCCGGGCGGCGCGCCTCTTAACGGTCGATGCGGAAGGGCGTGAGGTCGAAGTCGCAGCGTCTGTCGAGCACGAGCTGCGCCTGCAGCTCGCCGATGGCGGACGCGAACTTGAAGCCGTGCCCCGAACACGGGCTCGACACCAGCACCTGCGGCATGCCGGGCAGGAAGTCGATCACGAACCGCAGGTCGGGCGTGTCGGTGTAGAGGCACGACGCCGCGTCGAGCACCGGCGCGTCCTTCACCCACTCGAACAGGCGACTCGCCGCGCCGCGCACGCGCGCGATGTCCGGCGGCTCGATGCCCCTGCGCATGGTCCGCACGTCGGCGACCGGTTCTCCCTCGTAGTGCACCGCCACCTTCCATCCGCGCGGACCGCGCGGGAACCCGTAGATCAGCTGGCCATCGTCGAACTCGCACATGAACACCGGAAACCGGCCCGGCGCCCACATCGCGCGGTCGCCGGGCGGGTCGAACCACACCATGGTCTGCCGCTCGACGTTCAGCTGCGGACCGATCGCGCCGAGCAGTTCCGGCATCCACGGTCCTGCGGCGAGCACGAGTGTGCCCGCCTCGTAGGTGCCCTGCGTGGTGCGCACGCGTACGCCGCTGCCGGCCGGCATCCAGCTGACGACGCGCTCGTTGAGCCGCAGGTCCGCGCCCCGGGCCGCGGCGAGGTCGAGGTGCGCGCGCACACACCGCTCGGCGTCGAGCACGCCGGCCGCGCGATCGAGCAGCGCGACGACACCCGCGCGCGGCACGAACTGCGGGTACCGGTCCTGCAGCTCCTGGCGCGGGATCTCCTCGAGGGCGAGCCCGTGCTCCTGGGCGGCGCGCACCGATCCGCCGATCAACCCGCTCGTCGCGTGGCCGAGCATGAGGTTTCCCGTGGTCTCGAGCAGCCGTGTGCCCGTGTCGCGTTCGAGCCGATGCCACAGCTCGAAGGCGCGCCGCAGTATCGGGACGTAGAGCGGATGCTCGTAATACACGAGCCGGATGATGCGGCTCTCGCCGTGCGACGACCCGAGGTCATGCGGCGGGGCGTACTGGTCGATGCCGAGCACCCGGGCGCCGCGTTCGGCGAGGTGGTACGCCGTGGCGCCGCCCATGGCGCCAAGGCCTACAACGATGGCATCGAACACGGAAGGCACGCGGCGGAAAGGTGGGCAGACACGGCAGAAAGATGGCGGAACGCAGCGAGGGCGGCATGCCCTGAGGCGCGCCGCCCTCACTGCCACCTGCCATCTGCCTTCCTACTTGCTGATCAGGTCCTTGAGCGCGTCCTTGATCTTCGGATCGTCGAACTTGGCGAGCGCGTTGATCACCCGGCGGCGGCGCGCGACGGTCTCGGTCGGTGAGCGCGCCAGGGTCACGAGCCAGTCGGCGTTCTCGCGGCCGCCCGCGCTCGCCAGCGTGCTGATCACCGCGTCGCGGTCACGGTCGTTGGTGAGCCTGGGGTAGAGTTCGCGCAACAGGCGATAGTCCGCGCCGGTGGCGTAGTCGCCGCCAAGCCCGCGGATCACCTCCGATCGCACCTCGTCCGGCAGGTCGTCACGCTTCACGATCTCGCGCGTAAACGCACGCGCGCGCGGATCGCCCGAGCGCGCGAGCGTGCGCATGGCCTGCGTGGCGATCCAGACATCGGCGTCCGAGGCGAAGCCGATGAGCGTCGGGATGCCCTCGCCGCGGTTGAACGAGGAGATCGTCGCGAGGGCCTGCTGGCGGATCGGCTCGCCCTCGTCGCGGTCGCGGACGATGTCGTTCAGCGCCCTGGCCACGGCCGGCGCCCCAGGACCGCCGGGTTCCGCGCGGCGGCGCGACGCCCACGAGATGGCGCTGCGCCGGAGGTCGCGCGAGCGCGTCTTGTCCGTGGCGATCGCCAGGAGCTGGGCCGACACCGCGGCGCTGTCGGCAAGCATCGCGGGTGTCATGGCCTCGCGCGCCGGCCGGCCCTCGGCTGTTGCCGCGATCGAGAGCAGGTACTGCGCGGCCTCGCGCGCCGGCACGGTGCCGAGGTCGCGTCCGGCCTCGGGATCCGTGGCGAGCGGGCCCGCATACGTCTCGATCTTCACGATGTCGCGTCCCGCCTTGCTGATCACCACCCGCACGGGTCCGCGCGCGCACACGTTGTCGCTGCGCACGCCGTCGGACGAGAAGGTCATGCCCGAGGACGACGTCTGGTACCATCCGTCGTCGTCCACGCGGAAGAACGTCCGGCCGTTGCCGCACACGCCGTCGCGCGAGGCGAAGTTGAACTGGGCCGATCCGTCGCCGAGCGCGGCGATGCGGCGCTCGAGCGTGCCCTGCGCGCCGGCGGTCGCGCATCCCATCAGCGCCGCGCCCGCGAGGGATGCGAGCGCGACGGCGGCCGGGTGACGCACGATGAATCGCATGGGCGCCTCCTATGGCCGGTCGATCAGTTGCAGCAGGAGCTTGCTCGCGCGCTCGTCATTCCTGGCGCGATTCGACAGGGCTTCGACGGCCTGGCGTCGCACCTCGACGTCGGTGCCGTTCTTGGCGATGTCGCCGAGCTTGTCGGTGGCCTCGGGCTCGCGCCGGTTGCCGAGCTGGCGGACGAGCTCCTGGCGCAGCCGCCGCTGGCCCGTCTGGTCGTAGAGTCGCCCCAGCGCGCCGATGTCCATGGCCTGCCCCGCGCGACGCAGCGCCTCGACGCGCACGTCGATCGACTCGCTCTCGTTGTTCGCGAGTGTCACGAACCACTTCTCGTTCTGCGCGCCGCCGATCCGCGCCATCGCGCTGATGATGCGCGACCGGATGCGCGGGCTCTCCACCTTGGCGTAGGTGGCCTGCAGCCACGCCACGTCGTCCTGCGTGGACCGCTCGGGGTCGAGGGCGTCGAGCGCCGTGATGCGGAGGTTCTCGGACACGTCGTTGCGTTCGACGAGTGCCTTGATGCCGTTGCGCGCACGGGGGTCGGGGTTGCGGGCGAGCTGCTGGATGGCCGCGCGCTGCACCTGAGATTCCGTGTCGGATTGCGCGAGCTGCTGCAGGGCGCCGAGTGCGTCGTCGCCCGGCATCCGCCCGAGGTACTGCACGGCCGTCGTGCGCACGTCCACCGACGGGTCCGTCTTGGCGACCGAGATCAGCGTCGCGGCAGCCTTCGGGTCGCCCTTGTTGCCGATCAGGAACAGCGCGGTGCGGCGCATGTCGCGCGAACAGTCGTCCTTGCGCGCGAGCATCTTCTGCGCGTAGTCGGCGGCGGCGTCGGGATCCGTCTGCATCAGCGCGTTCAGCGCCGCGGCGCGAATCTGCTGCTCCTCGCTGTCGCACACGTTGGTGTTCTGCGAGAGCGCGCGTTTCACGATGTCGGAGCCGCCCTGGCCGCGCGCCGACAGCACGCCGGCGATGCGCACCTGCAGGGCCGCCACGTCGTTCTGCGAGTTGCGCAGCCGCGAGTTCGGGTATTTCTGCTTCAGCTGTTCCAGCGTCTGCAGCGCATCCTGCAGGTCGGGGGTCGTGCCCACGCGATAGAGGGCGTGCGCCGTCCAGTACATCGCGTCGGCGGCGTACGCCGAGTACTGGAACTTCACGGGAATCTGCTTGAAGAGGTCGGCCGCCCGGCGATAGTCGCCCTTGTTCATGGCTTCGTACGCGGCGCGGTACAGCGAGTCGGCCGGGTCGCGCTGCGCCCACGGGGCCGGCGGCGTGCCCGACGACTTGAAGCTGTAGGCGAAGCCGGGACCGAAGCCCTTGCCGAAGTCGCCACCAAAGTCCTCGAAGCCCTTGCCGAAGCCCTGCGCGCCGCGGGCCATGTCGCGCGCCATCGCGAGCGACTGTTCGCGGATCGCCTGACTCTCGATCCGCGCCTGTTCGCGCGCCTGCTGCGCCTGTTCGCGAATCATGTCCTGGCTGGCGCGCACCTGTTCGCGCGCCTGCTCGCGCGCCTCCTGCGCGATGCGGTCGATCTCGGATCGGTCGATCGTGACGGCGCTGCCGCGGCCCTGGTAGAAGAACGGCTCCGGCGCGACCGGCGCCATGGGTGCCATCGGTGCGGGCAGAGCCATCGGCGCGGCCGGGGCCAACGGAGCCATTGGCGGCTCGGGTGGCAGCGGGGCCTCCGGGGCCAGCGGCGCCTCGGGCGCCATCAGCTCGAACGGCTCGCCCCATCCGTCGATGGGCGGCCGCGCCGCCCACGCGGCCCGTGGCGCCGGTCCCGGCGTGGGCACGGGTGCCGCAGCGCCCTGGCCGGCAGCCGGAGGAGCCGAGGCCCGTGGGGCGATTGCCGGGCGCGGGGCGCCCTGCTGTGCGGCGGCGGTCGCGGCGCACACCGCGACGAGGATCAGCGTCGAACGCATGGTACGCATGGATTCTCCTAGTAACCGCCCGAGATGTCGACCACGGCCGAGCGAATCCTCGGCACGATGTCACGCTCGGCGACGGCGTCGTTGATCAGGTTCAGGTCGGTCTCGCCACGCGCCGGCTGGATGCGCGCGATCTGGGCCAGGGTCAGTTCGAGGTCGAGCAGCAGCGAACGCATCCGCGGATCGGTGGCCGCCGGCGAATCGATGAGCAGGCGCGTGGAGCCCAGGAGGCTCGTCGCCTGTGCGGTGAGCTGTCCGTTCACGGCGCCGCGCGCGTCGGTGGTGCGGAGTGCGGCGATGAGGACGGCGGCGCGGCCGAGCACGTCCTCGGTAGCCTGCTGGTATGGTGCCGACACCGTCGGCAGGGCGGGGGCGGCCGCCATGGTTGCCGGCGCCGTGGCGGTCTTGCCCGCGCTCCAGCGGCCTGCGGCCACGCCGATCAGCAGCGACGCCGCGGCGGCCATGCCGGCGACGCGCCACGTATGCCCGCCGCCCGTGCGGCGGCCGGGTGCGGCGAAGGCGCGCGCTTCCACGTTCCGCCAGATCGTCTCGATGTCCGGCGCCGGCGGCGCGTGGTACGTGCGGCGCGCGTCGTCGAGCGCGGAGTCAAGAATCTTGTCGAGTTCCCGGTCGTCCATCAGTTGCGCTCCTTCAAGTGCGGTTCCAGCGCCTTGCGCAGTCGTGCGCGTGCGTCGAACACGCGCGCCTTGCTCGTCCCCTCCGCGATCCCGAGCATCGCACCGATTTCCGCGTGCGAGTAGCCCTCGATCGTGTGCATCACCAGCGCCGCGCGAATGCCGTCCGGCAGCGCGTCGATCGCCGCCTTCAGCCGGTCACGCAGGTCCGGCTCGATCCCCTCACCTTCGTCCTCGAAGTGGAGCGTGTCCTCCAGCACCGTCTCCCGCTGGTGGAACCGCTTCACCTTGCGCATCGCGTTGAGCGACACCGTCAGGGCGACGCGGTGAATCCACGTGCCGAACGACGACTCGCCGCGAAACTGGTCCAGCCGGCGGAACACCTGCACGAACACGTCCTGCGTGAGATCGTCCGCCAGGTCCGCGTCCCCACTGATGCGGTAGGCGATCCGGTGCACCCGCTCGACGTGCGCGTCATACAGCTCGCGCGCGGCTGTCCGGTCGCCATTCGCCGCCCTCGCGATCAGCGCCCGCTCATCCACGGCCGCCGATCCGGGGGGGCTCACGGCTTTCAGCATCGGTCTCGCAGGATTCGACACGGGGGTCCCGAAAATCGTTGGGGTGGCAGGTCCCGCGCGCAGCGCGCGGCCTGCCACCCCGAACCTACGACCGCGTCCGTGGTTACGGTTTCGGCGGTTCCGAAGCCCTCAGCGATCCAACCGGGTCAGCTCCTCCCGGCGGGCACTACCGCCCGAGGACCAGGACGTGGAACGATCCCGGCACCATCGACGCCCGGCCGCGCCCTCCGGCGGGCGCCGGGCTCGTCGCGGCGTACTGTGCCGTCACCGTATACAGCGTGTGGGTCTTCTCGTCGATGGTCATCGTGCGAGCCCGCGTCTCGGTCGTGGCGGTGCCGACGACGGTGTACGTGTCCGGCGAGTCCTCGTGAATGACGGTGATGGTGCCGTCGCCGCACGACGCGAACGCGAGCTGGAGCCCGTTGTCGAACGCGGCGGCGTCCGCGCCCTGGCAGATCGGGGGCGTCGCAACGGTCTTCCCCGTGGTGTAGTCCACCACGGCCATCGTCCTGCTCTCGTTGCACGAGGCGAAGAGCCGCTTGTGCGCCCGGTCGATCGCGAGACCGGTGGGCGCGGTGCAGCCGGTCATGGGCCATGTGGCCTTCACGTCGAGCGACTTGGCGTCGAAGACGAAGAGCCGGTTCCCCTCCTCGTCGTTCACGAAGATGGTGCCGGCGAGGTCGGACTGTCCGGTCTCGAGCGTGCCGTCTGTCTTTGCCGTGCCAAGTACTTTGCCGGTGGCGGCATCCAGCGCCGTCGTGTTGTGCCCGCTGTGGTTGAACGTGAACACCCGCTTCGAATACGGGTCGTAGAGGATCGCGTCGGGATTGCGTCCTGTCACCGTGACCTTCGCGACCTGCTTCAGCGACTTGAGGTCGAAGATCGTGACCGTCGAGTCGCCGCCGTTGCTCGTGAATCCGCGGCCAAGCTCGGGCGCCAGCGCAATACCGTGCACCCCGCGGGTCGAGTCGATCGTCCCCGCGACCTTGCCGGTCTTGAGGTCGACGACCTGCACGAGGCTCGCGCCGCCGCGCGAAATGAAGAGCCGGCCGCCGTCACCGTCGAACGTCAGGTAGTCCCAGCCACCGTCGATCCCGAGCGGAATGGTCCTGGTGACGTGGAATGTGGCGCCCTGGCGGGCCGCCGCCGTGAGCGCGACGGCGCCGGCGGCGAGGAAGAACGCCCTGCGAAACGGCTTCATGAGAAGGTGCTCCGGTGGTTGGACGGTGAGGGACGGCGGTTATGCGGAGGGGCTCAGGCCCCGGTCGCCGGGAGGCGATAGCGGCGGCCGCGCACGGCCACGAGCAGCGTCGGCACAAGGTAGAGCGTGATGGGCGTGGAGAGCGCCAGCCCGCCAATGACGGCGAGCGCCAGCGGACGCTGCATCTGGCTGCCGGCGCCTATGCCGAGCGCCAGCGGCAACAGGCCGAACAGCGTGCACAACGTGGTCATGAGGATCGGCCGGAGCCGGATGCGCGCCGCCTCGCGGATCGCGGCCTCGAGCTCGAGCCCGCCCTCACGCATGCGCAGCCGCGTGAAATCCAGCAGGATGATGCCGTTCTTCACGATGAGTCCGACGAGCAGGATCAGCCCCATGAACGACGACACGTTGAGCGGCGTGCCCGTGAGCAGGAGCGTGACCATCGCCCCGACGAACGACAGCGGCGCGGCGAGCAGCACCACGGCCGGTTCCACGAACGACTGGAACTGGATCACCATCACGCCCACCACGCTTGCGGCGGCGAGCCCGAGCACGAGCAGCAGCGCGCGGAACGCGGCCTGCTGGCCGGCGTACTGGCCGCCGAGCTCGATCCGGATGCCGGGCGGCGCGGGATGCCTGGCCAGGACGTCGCGCACGTCGGCCATCACGGATCCGAGGTCGCGGCTGCCGAGGTCGGACGTGATCATGATCATCTGCTGCTGGTTCTCGCGCAGGAGCTCGGACCGCGTGTCGGTGGGCGTGAAGCGCGCCATGGAGCCGAGTGGCACGGCCGCGCCGCGTTCATGCGATACGATCGGGAGCGAGCCCAGCAGCGCGGGATTGAACCGCACGGAGTCGGGCGCGCGCACCCGCACGCCGACGGACCGGTCGTCCAGCCGGATCTCGCCGGCGTCGGCACCAAGTAGCGCGCTGCTCACCACGTCGCTCACGGCCGCGGGCGTGCCCCCGGCGCGGTTCGCCTCGGCCGTATTGATGGACATTTCCATCTCGGCCGTGGGTTCGGCCACTCCATTGAAGTAGTCCTCGAGGCCGCCGACCTTCGCCATCGCCGAGTCGAGCGACTGCGCGTACGACTCGAGCGCGGTGATGTCGGAACCGAAGACCTTGATCTCCACCGGGTGCGCCGCGCCCGCGACGTCGTTGATGAGGTCGGACAGGATCTGCACGAACTCCACGCGCAGCCGCGGGATTTCCTTCTCGATCTGCGTGCGCACGGTGTCGATCACTTCGGCGGCCGACCGGTCGCGTGCGCCCTCCGGCGAAAGCCGGACGACGTAGTCGCCGCGGTTCTGTTCCGTGGCGAAGAGTCCGAGCTCCGCGCCGGTTCGCCGTGACGTGCCGGTGACCTCGGGCGTTGCCGCGAGGATGCCATCCACCTGCTGGAGCAACTTGTCCGTCTGCGCGAGTGCGGTACCGCCGGGGCTCCAGTAGTCAAGCACGAAGGCGCCTTCGTCGATCTCGGGCATGAATCCTGTTTCGGCGGCGTTGTACGCGAACCATCCGCCGACGATCAGCACCAGCCCGGCAATGATCATCACGCGCGCATGATGCAACACGCCGCCCAGCGACCGTTCGTAGAGTTGCGCCAGCGAATCCACCGCGCGCCCGATGGCCGCGAGGGGACCACGCGCCTGTGGCGGCGTTTCCGCATGAGCGCCGCCCTCGAACTCCGCGTCGCCAACCGTGAGGAACTGCTCGCTCAGCAGCGGGATGATCGTGAGCGCGAGCACCAGGGAGACGAGCACGGCGATCGTGAGGGTCACCGACAGGGCCTTGAAGAACTGCCCGACCACGCCTTCGAGCAAGCCGAGCGGCAGGAACACCACGACCGTCGTGAGCGTCGACGTGGTCACCGGCCAGATGAGCTCCTGCACCGCCTCGCGAATCGCCGCGCCGCGATCGCGCGTCAGGTGCAGGTGGCGGACGATGTTCTCGGTGATCACGACCGCGTCGTCGATCACCAGGCCGATCGCGATCGCCATCGCGCCCAGCGTCATGAGGTTGAACGTCTGCCCCGTCACGGACATGAGGTAGATCGTGATCGACATCGTGAGCGGGATGGCCGACGCGCTGATCGCCGTGATGCGGACGTGCCGCAGGAAGAGCAGGAGGACGATGACCGCGAGCACCGCGCCCACGAGCATCGCGTCGCGCACCGAACGCACGGCATCGCGCACCAGCGACGCCTGGTCGTACACGGGCTTGAGGCGCACGCCGGGCGGGAGGGTCGCGGCGAGGCCCTGGGCGAGCGCGGCGATGCTGTCGGCCACTTCGAGCGTGCTCCCGCCCACCTGCCGCGTGACGTTGATCTCGGCCACCGGCTTGCCGTCGCCCGCGATGATGCGCGTGTGGTCCTCGGTGCCCGGAATGACCGTCGCGAGGTCGCGCACACGCAGGCCGTGGCCGACCACGACGTTGGCGATGTCGTCCGGCGAGTGCGCTTCCGTCGCGCTCACGATCAGGTACTGCTTGTAGTTCGCCGGCATCCGCCCCACGGCGGCGACCGACGTGGCCTTGGCGATTGCGTCGGCCAGGTCGGCGTAGGTCATGCCCTGCGCGGCCAGCCGCCCGGGATCCGCCACGACCTCGATCTCACGCATGTCGTTGCCGAGCACATCCACGCGGCCCACGCCGGTCACGCGCGAGAACACGGGCTTCACCTGGTAGCGCGCGATGTCGTACAGCGTCGCCGGGTCGCCGCCCTCGAGGTTGTACGAGAGGATCGGGAAGAGCGACGGCACCTGACGTTCCGTCTGGATCTCGAGGCCGCTCGGAAGGCCCGACTCGATCTGCGCCACCTGCGCGCGCACCTGCTGCAACGCGTTCACCATGTCGGTGGTCGGCGAGAACAACACCTGCACCTCGCTGCCGCCCCGGATCGAGCGCGACGTGACGCGGAAGACGCCGGGCACGATGCTCACCGCCTCCTCGATCGGCCGCGTCACCGTGAACATCTGCTGCCGTGCGCCGAGCGACGAGCCTTCGGCCACGATCGTGATCCGGTAGAACTGCAGCTCCGGATAGATCGCGGAGGGCAGCGTGGACGCCGCCCAGATTCCCGTGGCCGAGAGCAGCGCGACGGCGAGGTAGACGAACCGGCGCTGCTGCGCGAGCAGGCCGAAGAGCGACCAGCGGCGGGAAACGGGCGAGGTCACGGCTTCTTCGCGGCTCCGGCCTTCTCGTCCGGCGCGGCCGCCTTCGCGTCCGCCTTGGCGCCCTTGGCCGCGTCCTTGGCCGCCTCCTTGGCATCGCCGCCGGGCTCGGGGGCGTCGTCCTCGTCGGCGATGCCCGCGATCTTCGCGCCGTCGGTCATGCCGAACGCGCCGTCGATTACGATGATCTGCCCGGCGACCAGCCCGCTCACGATGCGGACGGCGGCCTTCGTGCGGCCGCCAATGGTGACCGGCTGCTCGTGGGCGATGCCGTCTTCGTCCACCACGAACACCTTGAACCCCTCGCCGTTCGGCACGAGCGACTGCGCCGGCACCGTCACGGCCTTCGCGTATTCCGCGACCGTGATGTCCGCGACCACGCTCTCGCCAATGCGGAGCGGCCGGCGCGTGGTCGCGCCGCGCACGCGAACGACGACGCCGCGCGTATCGGGGTCCACCGCCCCGCCTACGTCGCGCACGTCCGAGGTGCCCAGCGCCTCGCCGTCGGTGCCCGCGGCCGACGCGAGCGTCACACGCGCGCCGGGATGGATACGGGCCGCATCTTCCGGCGTGACGTTCGCCACCACGTCGAAGGCGGTCGGGTCGGCGACTTCCACCACGGGTTGCGTCGCGTCTATGGTTGCGCCGAGGACGGCGTTGACCTTCGTGACCACGCCGTCGATGGGCGATTCGAGGTGGGCGAGCTGGGCATCCCGCCGCGCCTCGATCGCATCGGCGCGCGCCTTCGCGAGGTCCGCGGCCGCCTGCTCTTCCTCCTTCCGCGCGGCGATGCCCTGCTCCACCAGGCGCTGCGCCCGATCGTGGGCACGCTCCGCCGACTGCAGCGCGGCCTCGGCGCTCGCCGCGCGCGCGTCGAACGGCCCGCGCTCGAATTCAATGAGTGGAGTGCCCTTCTTCACCGCCTGGCCAGCCACCACCAGCACACTGGCCACGCGCGCGCCGGCCGGCGCGCTCAGCGACGCGACCGACCCGGGGCGCGGCACCACGGCCCCGATGGCGGAGATGGTTTCGCGGAACGGCCCGGCACTCACCGGGCCGGTCGTCGCGTTCACCATCGGCGTGCCGCCTTCCTCGGCGGCTTCCTCCTTGCGGCAAGCCGTGGCAAGCAGCCCGAGCACGAGTGGCGCGAGCACGCCCGCGCGGCCGAAGCGCCTGGCGATTCGGTTCATTGCGGCCGGTCCGGTGTTGCGGTGAGGGTGACGACGCGCGCCGTGGCAATCGCGATCCAGGCGCGCGCGGTGTCGTCGACGTAGGCGGCGAGCGCGTCGCGCGCGGTGCGTTGCGCCTCGAGCACGGTGGCAAGCGGTGCGGCGCCCTCGCGGTACGCCGCGAGGGACATCGTCGCCACGCGATTGGCGCTGCCGAGCAGTTGCTGGTCGCGCGTGACGCGCGCGAGCGCGAGATCGCGGTCGCGCAACGTGCGGGCGATGGCCGCGCGCGACTCGGCCTGCGCCAACGCGAGCTCGGCCCGTGCGCGCGCGCGTTCGGCGTCGGCGAGGGCGATTGGTCCGCTGTTGCGGTTGAGCAGTGGCAGCGGCAGGGTGATCCCGATGGCCGGCAGCAGCTTGTTCTCGTGGCCGCCGGGGTCTCGCGTGTCGAAGCCGAGGCTCAGGCCCGGCGGCGCCCATACGTTGCGCCGCTCGAGGCGGGCGAGCAGGTCGGCGGCTTCGACCGCGGCCTCCGCCGACGCGATGCCGAGTGGCGTACCGACGGGAGCCGTCGTGGCGCCCGCGGCCGGCGGGGTGAGCGAGTCGGCGAGGGCGATCCGTACCGAATCTGTCGGCAGGCCCATCACCGCCTGGAGCGAGAGGACCGTCGTCAGGAAGTCGAGCGAATCGGCGGCCGCGGCGTTGGCCTGCTCGCCCGAGTAGAGCGATGCGACCTCGACATCGAGCGTGCTCACGTCGCCGGCGTCGCGGCGCGCGACGACGATGCGGTAGAGCGAGTCAGCCGCGCGCGCGTTGCGCGCCGAGATGTCCGTGCGCGCGCGCCCGGCGAGCGCGAGCGTGTAGAGCGTGTCCGCGTCGAGTGCGGCCGCGGCGCGCTCGAGCGTGAACCGGTGCAGCGCGCTGGTGCGCGTTGCCTCCGCGGCGCGCACACGCGTGCTGCGCAGCCATGGATAGTCCACCGGCAGGTCGAACCCGACGTGGTATTGCGGCGTGTCTTCCGTGTACGACGCCGTCAGGTCCGGATTCGGGAACGCGCGCGCTGAGAGCAGGAGCCCGCGCGCGACGCTCGTGTCGGCCGCGGCGAGCGCGAGGCGCGGGCCCCGCGCGAGCGCTGCCTCGACGGCGGCCGCCCTGCTCACGGGCGCCGCCTGGGCGCCCGCCCGTACGGCAGCCAATGCCACGAGCGTGAGGATGGCCCTGGGACGGTACATGGCGCGGATGGATGATATCACAAAGGCAGGCATACTACCGGCTGGTACCTGACAGGCACCTGTCACGGTCGTGCAGCGCACCGCCTCGCTGTCACCGACACGTCAGGTGCCGGCGGCAGATTGCGCGCATGGCCTGCTCGTCTCGACGGTAGATGCAACTCGGTGAGGTGGTACGCTCGGCACTGAGCTCCCTGCGGATGAATCCCCTGCGATCGTCCCTGACAATGCTGGGCATCGTCATCGGTGTTGGTGCGATCATCGCGATGAATGCACTGGGCAATGGCGCCAAGGCGAGCGTCCAGGAACGAATTGCGAAGCTCGGCACCAACCTGCTGCAGATCGACGCCGCGCGCGTCCAGCAGGGTGGCGTGGCCGTCGCGAATCCCGTGCGCCTCACGGAGAAGGACGCCCTCTTCCTTGCCGACCGGGCAACGACGATCGCCGAAGTCCTGCCCCAGCAGGATCGCAACGCGCAGGTCGTTTGGCGCGACCAGAACACCAACGTCCAGATCACGGGTGCGGGGCCGGCATTCCTCTCGGTGCGCAGATACGACCTGCAGGCAGGGCGGTTCTACACGGCTCGGGAAGACGCCGCACGGCAGCGAGTCGCCGTGCTCGGCGCCGACGCCGTCACGCTGCTCAACATGCCGTCGGCCGACGAGGCGATTGGCGAGACGATCCGGATCGCTGGTCAGCAGTTCACGGTGATCGGCGTGCTTGCCGCGAAAGGCTCGACGGGCGGGTTCGGCGAACCGGACAGCCAGATCGTCATTCCATTCGAAACGGGCCGATTCCGGCTTTTTGGCACGCCATACCTCAACGACCTCTTTGTGACGTCGCTCGACGAAACCAGCGCGGCCGACGCGTTGATCGAGGTGGAGATGCTGCTACGCCGCGCCCACCGCATTCCCGAGGACAAACCTGACGACTTCCGCATTCGCTCCAGCGAAGAATTCCTCACGATTCTCGGCGAGACCTCCGACACCTTTTCGCTGCTTCTTGGCGGCGTCGCCTCGGTGTCCCTGCTCGTGGGAGGCATCGGAATCATGAACATCATGCTCGTGACCGTCACGGAGCGGACGCGCGAAATCGGCATTCGCAAGTCGCTCGGTGCGACTCGCCGATCCATCCTCCTGCAGTTCCTCGCGGAGGCGATGGTGCTGTGCCTGATTGGCGGATGTGTGGGCACGACGCTGGGAGCCGGCGCAGCCATCGTTGCGCACCGTTCGTTCGGATGGAACGCGGCCGTGCGGCCCGACGTGGCGTTGCTGGCCGCCGGCTTTTCGGGATTCGTCGGCATGCTCTTTGGTGTCTGGCCCGCCATGCGGGCGGCCGCGCTCGACCCCATCGCGGCGTTGCGCTATGAGTGACGCCCGGCGTCGACGAACGGTGCCCATCGCGCCGCTGCTGGCGGTGCTGGTCGCGTTCGCGCTGGTGCCCCTGCCCGGCGGGTCGGCGGGGATTCGCTTGCTCGATGCACTCCGAATCGCAAAGCCGGCCGCCGTGACGCCGGGCACGACGACCCTGACGAATGCCGGCGCCTCGCGCCGGCTCCAGGGAATTGTCGCGGGCATTCTCGCCGAGACGGCGTCCGTTGCCGTCGACGAACCCGAGACGAGATTCGCCGCCGTTGCCCCGCCGCCTCGGCGGCGGGCTTCACGCCACGTTCGCTCGCGGCCCGGCACGACGTCACCGCCGGTGTGCTCGAGGGCACGCAGTCGCTGCAGCTCAACGTGAGCCGCGCGCAGCTTTCCACTCTGCTCGCTGAGGCGGGTTTGCGGTCCGCCGTCGTTCCCGTATCGCTCGACGGCGCGCCGGTCTCGCTGGACGTGCGCAGGGGGGTTCGCTCGGAATACGGAAACTGCCCGTTGCCGGTCGCGAACACGATCCGGGCCCAGGTCAACGGACCACCCCCGCCGACGGCCGACAACGGCAACTGTGTGATGCTCGCACAGCGCCCCGTGCCGACGGCGCGCATCCCCGATGGACTCGACACGACCCTGGTCGCCGAACTCGCCCTCGAACTGACCGGCATGAGCCCCAACCAGGCCCGCGATTTCCGTCGTGTGCTGGGCTGGCATGCCATGCTGGCAATTGCACCGCCACGATTCCTCCGCTCCTACGACACGGTCTCGGTCGGTGACGCGCCGGCAATGCTGATGATATCCGGTGGGCGCCGGGGCCCGTCGTACACGCTCGCCTGGGTGAACGGCGACATGGTGTACACGCTCACCGGCTACGGTTCCCCTTCTGACGCGGTGCGGCTCGCGGGGTCGGTGAGATGACGGCGCCTGCTGCGGCAACACTCGCCATC
Source organism: uncultured Gemmatimonas sp. (assembly GCA_964556915.1). Classification (GTDB taxonomy): domain Bacteria; phylum Gemmatimonadota; class Gemmatimonadetes; order Gemmatimonadales; family Gemmatimonadaceae; genus Fen-1231. Next base: position 14,923 of record CAZKYG010000064.1, on the reverse strand, counting down.
GAAACGCGCGGCCTGCGAAAAGCATTTGGTGCGCGTATCGCCGTGCGCGATTTGTCGCTCGCTGTCCGGCGCGGTGAGATCTTCGGGTTTCTCGGGCCCAACGGCGCGGGCAAGAGCACCTCGATCAAGATGCTGCTCGGCCTCACGCACCCGAGCGGCGGCGAGGCGTTCGTGCTGGGCGCGCCGGTGGGCGACCGTGGCGGTGCGCCGCCAGATCGGATTCCTCCCCGAGGACTTCCGGTTCTACGACTGGCTCACGGCATCGGAGCTTCTCGAGCTGCACGCGCGGCTTGCCGGGCTGGATCTCGTTCGCGCCCGGCGACGCGCCCCCGAGGCGCTGGAACTCGTCGGCCTCACCCCGCACGCCGCGCGCCGCCTTCACGGCTTCTCCAAAGGGATGTTGCAGCGTGTCGGGCTGGCGCAGGCGGTCATCCACGAACCGGATCTCGTCTTCCTTGATGAACCGACGTCCGGCCTCGATCCGATGGGCCGCCGCATGGTGCGCGATGTGATTCGCGGCCTGCGCGACCGCGGCGTGACGGTGTTCCTCAACTCGCACCTGCTGAGCGAAATCGAGGTCACCTGCGACCGCGTTGCGTTCATCAAGGACGGTGAGATCGTCGCGCACCGGGACCTGCACGGCTGCGCCGAGGTTCGCGAGGCCCTCCTGCGCGTCACCGGGCTCCCGGCGCAGTTCACGACTCGCCTTCGCGGTGTGGCGTCGGGCGTGCGACAGGACGGCGACATCCTGCGGTTTGAGGCGCCCACCGATGAGGTCGTCGCAACTGTCGTGCGGCTCGCGGTCGAGGCTGGCGGCGGCATCCACCACGTCTCGACGGCGGCGACGTCGCTCGAGGAGACGTTCATCCACATCGTGGGCGAGGATCGCGCATTGTGAACGGACTGACCGGACTCCGCCTCATGGCCGGCGTCACGCTACGCGAGGTGGCGCGGCGCCGCATTCTCTGGACTGCGCTCGGCGCCGCCGCGCTCCTGCTCGTCGTGTTCGCCGTCGCCCTCCGCTTTCAGGTGCTGGAGTTCGAAGGCCGCTCCATGTCGCCCTTCGTCCGTTATCAGGTGGAGAGCGGGATGCTGATGGTGGGGCTGTATACGTGCGATCTCCTGGCCGTCGTCGTGACGATCCTCACGTCCGTCGATACGCTCGCCGGCGAGATCGCCTCGGGCACCATCCAGGCGATCGCCACGAAGCCGCTCGCGCGCTGGGAGATCCTCGGCGGCAAGTTCCTCGGATTTGCGGCGACGGCGACGGCATACGTGACGATCACGTTCGCGGGAACCGTTGCCGTGTCGTGGGCCGTTACCGGCGTCACACCGGAGCACCCGCTGCGGGGGCTTGGACTGATCGTGGCCGAATGCCTGCTCGTGCTCACCGTGACGTTCTACCTGGGCACGAGGCTTGCCACCCTGCCGGCAGGCATCGTCGCACTCGGCCTCCAGGCGACGGCATTCCTTGGCGGGTGGCTGGAGCAGGTGAGCGGCTTTTCCCAAAGCGCGCATATCGTGACGCTCGGTGTCGTGACGAGCCTGGCCATGCCGAGCGAGTCCCTCTGGCGGCGCGCGGCGTACGAAATGCAGACGCCCCTGGCGGGATCATTGTCGTTCTCGCCATTCGCCAACGTGTCCATCCCCAGCCGGCTCGCAATCGAGTACGCGGCAGCTTTCGCCGCCGTGACGTTGCTGGCGGCGGCGATCCGGTTCCGGGACCGCGACTTCTAGGTTGCGTTGCCGCCGGCGGGCGCGGAGGGGAAAGCGACGCGAAACTCTGCGCCCTGCCCCGGCGTTGATTGCACCGCGATCGTCGCGCCGTGCGCATCCGCAATCCACTTCGCAATCGCGAGACCGAGCCCGGCGCCGCCAGCGGCACCGGCCGCGCGAGCACGAGCCACATCGCCGCGAAAGAACCGTTCGAATATCCGCGAAAGGTCCGCCGGCGCGATTCCAGGGCCCGTGTCGCGCACGGAAGCCGTTGGCCTGCCCTCGCTGACGCCCACCGCGACCGTCACGCGCCCTCCTTCCGGCGTGAATTTGATGCCGTTGTCGAGCAGGATCATCAGGAGCTGGTGCAGGAGGCCTTCGTCGCCGTCCACCCACGCCTCTTCGTAGCTGCCCACGTCCAGCGCGACGCCGCGCATGTCGGCCATGACGCGTGCCGCGTCGGCCGCCGTGAGCACCACATCGTCGAGCGCGAGCCGGCGGCGCTCGACAGGCCGTTCGCCGGCGTCGGCGCGCGCAAGCGTCATCAGGTCGTCCACGATCCGGCCGAGCCGCGTGGCTTCCGAGCCCATGACGCGCACGGTGTCGGTAAGCTCCTGTTCGCCGCGCGGCCGCTGCAGCGCAACGTCGGCACGACTGCGAAGAACGGTCACCGGAGTACGCAGCTCGTGCGCCGCATCGGCCATGAAGCGGCGCATGCGTTCCATCGCAGCCTCCGCCGGCTCGGTGGACTTGCGCATCAGGAGCCACCCGCCGACGCCCACGAGCACGAGGCCGGCCGCGGCCGCGGCGCCGAACGCGGCGATGAGCGATGCGTAGCGATCGTCGAGCTCGATGCGGTCGGCGCTCGCGACGGCAATGACCTGTGTGCCGCTGCCAAGCGTAAACCGTTCCGCCCGAATCCGAAGTGAGTGCTCGCGCGCCACGCGATGGGTGCCGACATAGAGGCTGTCGCGAGCCGCGGCCTGCGCCGCCACATGGATCCATGCCTCGGGCGCCGCCGGCACGAGCGGCGCGCCCGTACGATCAAACAGGTACAGCTGGCGGTCGGGAATGCGGAGTTCCTCGACCGCGTCCACGACCTGCCCGCGAACCGTCGCGGCCTCCACCTCCCTGGTCGCGGCGGCGCGCGCAATCTCCGCGGTGGCGCTGGAAAGCGAGAGGTCGAGCTCTCGGCTGATCTGCCCGCGAATCGTGGCAAAAAGCCCTCCGCCGAGCACTGCCAGGATCACCACGAACGTGCCCACGTACCACGCCGTGAGGCGCAGGCGAAGTCCGTGAAGGACCGAAGTCGGGCCGGAGACCGTCATCAGACGCCGAAGCGGTAGCCGGCGCCGCGCACCGTGTGGATCAGCGGCGGCGCATAGCCCTCGTCGATCTTGCGTCGCAGGCGGCGAATCAGGACTTCGAGGACGTTCGTGAAGGGGTCGTGGTTCTCATCCCAGACGTATGCCGTGATCGCCGCGCGGTCCACCACTCGGTCGCGGTACCGGATGAAACACTCGAGCAACGCGAACTCCTTTGCCGTCAGCTCGATGGGCCGGCCGGCGCGCATGACGCGGCGGGCGCCGAGCTCCACCTCCAGGTCGGCGATGCGAACCACCTCCGGTGCGATCCCCAGCGGCCGTCGCGTCAGTGCCCGAATGCGGGCAATGAGTTCCGCGAAGGCGAATGGCTTGGTCAGGTAGTCGTCGGCGCCGGCTTCGAGGCCCTCGACACGATCATTGACCGCGTCCCGTGCCGTCAACATGAGGATGTGCGTCGCCACGCCGCTGCGACGCAACACACGGCAGAGCTCGAATCCCGATCCGCCCGGCAGCATCACGTCGAGCACGATGACGTCGTAGGTCGCCGCCAGCGCGCGCATCCGCCCCGTGTCGAACGAGTCGGCGGTGTCCACGCGGAGCCCGCGTTCCCGCAGGCCCTCCACGAGCGCAGCGGATATTTCCTTGTCGTCTTCGACAAGCAGGAGTCGCATGGCGACGAATCTATAGCGCGCCGGAACCGGCTCCGGGCTCCTGTCATCGATGTGTCAGGTCGTGCGCGTAGGTTGGATCGCAATTCCCGACAGGAGTCGTCGTGTTCGTTTCGCGCTTGTTGTGCGCTGCGGTTCTGGTTGGTGCCCGCGCGGCGGCCCAGGCCCCTGCGTCTGCGTCGCCGGCCCGGCAGCAGACGGTTTCCGCCGCAAAGCCCGCCTACAAGGCCGAACTGCCGCCCGCGCTCGTGAAGCGGGCCAGGGTCTCCGAGCCGAAGGCCGCGTCTGCCGCACTGGCTCGAGTGCCCGGCGGCAGGATTTCGGCCGCCGAGCTTGAGGAGGAAGACGGCAAGCTCATCTACTCATACGACATCGTCGTGGCCGGCAGGAAGGGCGTTGAGGAAGTCCACGTGGACGCCGTCACCGGCGCCGTGATCGGCTCCGGGCACGAGGGCGAGGCGACCGAGAAGGCAGAGGCGGCGGCAGGCAAGGCAGCTTCCGCCAAGGGCGCCACCAAGACCGCGCCGGCCAGGAAGAAGCCACCGCGTCGGTGATCGAGGCCGCGTCCAGGCAGGCTCCCGACTACCGAGTCATTTCTTCTCGACCACCATTACGACGAATGACTCGGGCACCATGGGTGGCCGTCCGCGAGAGCCGGCGCCTGGCGAGGCTGCCGAGAATTTCGCACCTGCGAGAAAGAGGCGGTGCGTGACGGGGTCGAGCCCGATGTTCCGCGAGAACGGCATCGTCTCCAGCGTCTGCACCACGCGGTACGCGTCCGGCGTGTCCTGATGGATCACGGTCAGCGACCCATCCGCGCAGGCGGCAAAGGCATCGCCGCGCGCTGCGTCGAAGACGACACCGTCCACGCCCTGACCGATCGGCACGGTCGTAATGACCTTCCCGGCGCGATAGTCTGACACAGCCATCACGCCGCTGCGGCACCCGCTGAACAGGCGCTTGTGGGTCGTGTCGATCGCCATGGCCACGGGGTTCGCGCACGGCGCCGTGTGCCAGCGTCTCGTCACGGTGGCGGCCTTCGCGTCGATCTCCACCACCTCCGCGACGTCCGTGAGGTTGGCGTACACCTTGCCGTCTCCGGCGGAGACGGCGTACTCCGGCTTCCCGCCGAGGTCCACGGTGGCGACCGCCTTCCCCGCGACTGGATCGATGACGGTCGACGAGTGCGCGTCACCATTCATCGTGAACACACGGTTCGAGCGGGCGTCGTAGATGATCGCGTCGGCGTCCTCCGCCGCATGGATGCGGCCAAGCACGCGAAACGATGAGAGATCGAACATCACCACGGAACTGTCGTTGCCCGATGTGGCGAAGCCGTGCCCCGCCCCCGGGACGATCGCAGTGCCGTGTGCGCCCTTGATGCCCGCGACTTCGCCCAGGAGGCGCCCGTCGTTCTCGTCGACGACCATCACGCGATCCTGCCGGCCGATGAAGACGCGATGGTTCGGCACGTCGGGGACGATGTAGTCCCAGCTGCCCGCGCCACCCAGCGCATACGTGTGCGTGATGGCGTACGATCCGCCTTGGGCGAGGGGCAGGCACAGTGCGGTTGCGACGAGGGAGCGCGTGCGCATGAAATCTCCGGCGTGGATGAACTGTACCCAAGATGGGGGCCCTACCTGACGGCACTATGACTGCAGTGCGTACCGCGAGCGGGGCGGCACAGTGACGCCGCCCCGCCCGCCGTGAGGTCAGTTGGAGTAGCGGAACCCCAGGAACAGTGTCCGGCCGTAAAACTCGCGCTGGATCGGCGTGGCCGATGACCCCTGATAGAACCCGAACACCTCGTTCGTGACGTTGAGCGCCTGAATGACGAGGTGCACCTGCGACGAAAGGGCGATTGTGGCGTTCGCGTCGAACTGCAGGTGGTTGTCGAGGTACACGTCCGAGCTGGCGTCGTCGCCGTACTCCCAGACGTTCTTCGCGTTGTACGTGAGGCCGCCGCGGAAGCTGTACGCGCCGCGGTCGTACGTGACCTCGGCGTTGGCGTTGAACGCGCCCTGGCGCGGCATCGCCGCGTCGCGCGAGGTGCCGTCGCCGGTCGGAACGGTGGCCTTGGAATCCGCAAAGTTCACGTTGCCGTCAATGCCGAGACCGCTCCAGCCACCCGGAAGGGCTGTGAAGCGGTGCTGGTACTCGGCTTCGACGCCCAGAATGTGGCCGTTGTCGCCGTTCTGCGGCTGCGACGCGAAATACCCGGCGTACTGCCCCGAATTCAGGAGTTGCCGCCGCACGAAGATGAAGTCCGTGATGTTCTTGTAGTACGCGCCGATCGAGAAGACGCCTACCGCCGCGTCGTAATGATCGTACAGGACGTCGAGATTGACGGAATGCGTGGGCTGCAGGTCGGGGTTGCCTTGCGTCAGCGTCTTGAGGCCCTGCGACGTCACGAGATAGGGCGCCAGGTCGGCGAACGCGGGACGCGCGATGCCTTCGGTCGCCGCGACCCTGAAGTTGGAACGCGCATCGACCGCGTACTTGAGCGCGATGGTGGGAAAGACATTCGTATAGCTATGCGATCCGGACACCGGCGTGCTGCCGACGTATTTCTTCTTCGCGTCCAGTTGCACCACGTTGCCGGTGTAGTCGGCCTGCGTCGCCTCGACCCTGGCGCCGGCCAGCACGTTGAGTGCGCCGATGTCCACCGACTCCATGCCGTACCCGGCGTACACCTTCTCCGAGCCACTGTAGTTCGCCCCTTCGGTGCGGGCGAGCGACTTGCCGCGGTCGAACACGAAGCTGCTGCGATGGACGTTTTCGAACGCGTCGGCCGTTGCCGCGTCGGGCACGGGACCGATCGCATAGTGATCGTAGTAGAACGACGGGTCGTTGATCCCTGACAGGACGTCGGCCATCGTGAAGTCGCCGTTGTACCCGTTCCAGATCGAATCCGAGTTCGCCCGTTCCTTGCTCTCGTCGCGCACCTTCGCGCCGAACGTGAAGGTCGCGCTGTTGCCGTTCCAGGTGTGCGGCATGGCGACGTTGGCCTGCGCCGCCGTTTCGCCATCCGTGGTGAGGTTGTTCTGGATGTCGAAGTTGTCGAACGCGAACGCCGAGGGAGTCGTCGTCGGTGCGCCGTTCGTCACCGCCACCTTCGGGTAGTTCGGCTGGGACGCGTCGTAGCTGTAGTCGATGCCGTCCATCGCAAAGACGGTGTTCCGGCCGTTCGTCACCCGCTGCTGTGAGTGCGAGTACGACACCGAGTAGTCGAGCGTGAAGTCGTTGAAGGCGTGCTTGCCGCCGCCAACGAAACTGTAGATCTGCTCGGCGGGCCGCCGCGTCTGCACCTCACGCGACATGGTGCCGCCGGTGGCCGTGCCCGTGGTCGGCGTCGTCGCGGTCACGTCGCCGTCAGACGGCACCGGGTCGGCGCGGTACCGGGTGCCGTAGTTGTGAAAGCCGCTGTACAGTCCCTGCAGGTACACCGACGACTGGTCGTTCATCCGGTAATCGAGCGTGCCACCGAACCCCTGGCGCTCGCGCTGGTAGCTGTAGAGACGCTGGTCGAGCTCGGCGACAATCGGCACGTCCTTTCCGCCGAGCGACGCGACGTCGAACACCGGCTCGACATCGTCGATCGGTCGATTGTTGCGATCGAAACTTCCGGTCAGGAGGAAGCCGGCCTTGTCTTCCGGCCCGAAGCGTCCGCCCACGACACCGTTGATGTTGTACGCGCTATTGCTCCGCAGGTCGGTGTGGCCGCCGAGGACCGTGAGCTGCGCGACGGGATCCCCGCGCTCGGGCGTTTTCGTCGTGAGGTTGACCGACCCGCCGATCGCATCGGCGTCCATGTTCGGCGTGAGCGTCTTGCTGAGCTGCACTTCACTGACGAGTGCTGCAGGGATGACGTCCAGCTTCACCGTGCGCGTGTCGCCTTCGGGCGACGGCACGTGCGCGCCATTGATGGTAACGTTGCTGAAGCTCGGTGCCGTGCCGCGAATTTGCACGTACTTGCCTTCGCCTTCATCTCGCTCAAGCGACACACCGGGAAGGCGTCCCACGGCGTCGGCGAGATTGGCGTCGGGCCGACTCTGGATGACGTCGGATGTCGTCACGTTCACGATGCGATTTGCCGTGCGCTGCTCCATCAGCGCCCGCGCCTGCCCCTCGACACGCTCACGCACGACGGCGGGTGCGAGCGCCACGGCGGCACCCTGGAGGATCACGTCCTCGCTTTCCGTGCGGCCGGCCGTCACGGTGACCGCAAGCGTATCGGGCATGCTGCCGATGAACCGGACGATCACCGTTGCCGGTCCTGCCGGCACCCCGGCGAGCCGGAAGTAGCCCGATGCGTCGGTCACCGCGTGTTGCGTGGAACCCTCGATGTCGGCTGTCGCGCCGACGAGCGGACGCCCGTTGTGCGCACGGACGTGGCCCGCAATCGTGCCGTTCGCGGACTGCGCCCGCAGCAGCGCGGGCGTTGCGGCGCTTCCGATGACCAGAACCGTCAGCATGCAGATAGGGCGCGACCTCAAGACCACAGCCAATGGCATGGCGAGTGCCTCTTGTATGAGAGGGTGGAGTACGGGTCGCGAACCTCGCTCGCCAGTGTCACGGCGGTTCATCCATCGCGTTGCGGATGCGTCGCCATCCGCTTGATGGTTCATGACTTCGTCACGCAGGGTCGACAAAGATGACCGTCGGCTGACGGCATGCTTACTGCGTGCTGACAACGACGACTCCGTGCGTCACCGGTCAGGCCGCACGCCTTTCGGCGTGGTGAACGAACCGCGACTATTCCCGGGGCCATGTCGACGCGTCTCGGAGCCTCAATGCTGGTCGGAAGCCTCGCGGCGGCGCTGCCGCACATGTCTCGCGCACGGCAGCAGGCTGATGCGTCATGGCAGTCGGGCTTTTCGGTCTCGCGTTCGCGCCTCCGCGACACCGGAGGCAACGCCTATTTCAGGCTCGAACCCGGCCGCCAGGTGACGCTTGAGGGCGGGCGCACGCGCCTCGTCATCACGGTGCTCGACACAACGGAGCGCGTGGACGGCGTTCGCACGCGAGTCGTCGAGGAACGCGAGACCGAGGCCGGATCGCTCGTCGAGGTGTCGCGCAACTATTTCGCCTTCAACCCGGCCGACAGCGCCGTCTATTACTTCGGCGAGGACGTGGACACGTACCGCAACGGCAAGATCGCCAACCACGCAGGATCGTGGCGGTCAGGCGTGAAGGGAGCGCGGTTCGGTCTCATGATGCCCGCACACCCCGCGCGCGGCATGCGCTACTACCAGGAGCAGGCCCGTGGCGTGGCAATGGATCGTGCCGAGGTCGTGAGCACCACCGATTCGGTGAACACGGCCATGGGCGTCCAGCGCCAGTGCGTGCGCACGGAAGAAACCTCACTGCTCGAGCCCGGCACGAGGGAATACAAGCAGTACTGCCCGGGCATCGGCCTCACCGTGGACGGCGACGTCCGGCTGGTGAGCGTCACACGCCGCAACGCCCGGCCCGGCCGGTCCGGCCGGTAGTCGCGGCCCGGCGCGCGGGGGCACGCGGGTCGCGCGCCCTACGCGTCGGCCTCGGTGTACAGCCGGCCGCCCACCCACGCTGCCGCGAGGAAGTTGGCGAGCGAGATCACCGCGCCCAGCGTGTAGCTGGCGAACGACGTGATGCCCATCAGCAGGAAGAACGCCCACATCAGCGTGGCGACCGCCCAGGTGAACGCGCCGGCACGCATCGCCGTCCGAGGGCCCGCGCCGAACCGCGGCCGCATCGCCGCGTAGAGCCACACGAGGAGCAGGCCGAGGAGGAAGTCGATCGCCACGAAGACGACATTGTTCCTCGGGTCGGTCATCGACGCCCACAGTGACGGGTTGATCGCCGTAAGCTCGGCTTCCATCCCCCTGCCCAGCACGAACGTGTTCGACAAGAAATCGATCACGTTGAGCACCAGACCGGCGACAAGGCCGGCCTTCACGACGCTCCCGGTGTTGATTGCCGCCATCCGGACCTCCTACGGCTTTGGCTTCTCGACCGATTCGAGCTGCTTGAGGCGGGTGCGGGCCGCGGCAACCCGCGGCTGGAGCTCGGCGTCAGCGCCCTTCCACTGCTCGACGAAATCGCGGTACAGCTCGGCCGCACGCGCCGTGTTGCCCTTTGCGTCGTACATCTTCGCCAGCACCTCGAGCGTGCCGCCCGGCACCGCATAGTCCGGCCCCTCCCGGCGACGACCTCCGAACGGCGTCTTGCGGTATGCCTCGTACGCGGCGATCGCGGAATCGGCCATCCCGGCGGTCGCGAACGTGCGAACGAGCGCCAGCGGCACACGTCCGACATCGTCGTCCACCAGGCCGTCCGCCCGTCGTTCGCTCTTGCGGAACAACGCTGCCGCGTCGGCGAATTTCTTCTCGGCGAGGGCAATCTCTGCCTGGGCTGCTTGCTGGGATGGCTCGTCCCAGCGTCGCGTGGCCGTGTCGCGGACCGTGGCGTCGTAGCGTGCGATCAGCTGGCGTGCCCGATCCACCTGGCCGACGCGGGCGTAGACCGTCGCGAACTGCAGGTACGGACGGTCCGTCACCGGCGCAGACTCGATGTGCATGGCGTCCACGGCGCGGTCGAAGTCCTTGAGCGCCTCAGTGATCGGCACGCCGGCATCCGCGTTGGACGTCAGCACGTCGGCCGCATAGAACGCCCATGGCGTGCGACGTCCGGCCGCCGAGTCGATGGCGACCTGCTGCTGGTGGTAGGCGCGATGTTCACGCATGCGACCGGTCACGTCGGCATAGTTCGCGAGGAACATCGTCGCCCAGCTGGGATCGATCCGGTCGCCGGCCTTCTTCGCCGAGTCGAGGCCTGCCTTCGCCTCGTCGAGGCGCCCGCGGTCTGCGAGGATCCGGATCGCGAGCTTGTTGAAGTTGGTCGAGTTCGGGAACCGCTCCCGGCCGATCGCAACCACGGAATCCATCGCATCGAGCCGCCCCTGGTCCTCCAGGTTGACCACGAGGTTCGAGAACGATGTCTGGTTCCCCGGCTGGAACCGCACGCTCGCACGCAGCAGGCTCTCGGCCTTCACGAACTCCCCGCGTCCGTCGTAGAGCGTGCTCAGGTTCACCAGCGCCACGCTGCTGTCCCCGCGTCCGAGCATGCGTTCGTACGCGGCGATGGCCTTGGCCCGGTCGTAGCCGGGGCTGAACTGGTAGTAGTAGCCCAGCACGGCGTCGCGCTCGCGCTCCGTCATGCGTCCGCTCAGCGCGAACGCCCGCCGGATGGCCGAGTCGGCGATGGACGGCGCGCTGCCGCCCTGGTTGCGGATCGCGACGGCGAGCTTGCGCCATCCTTCCGCGAAGTTGGAATCGAGGGCCACCGCCTCGCGCAACAGCGTGATCGCCTTCGCGTAGTCGCGCTCGGCGTCGTTCGCGCGCACCGCGTCGCTGTACTTGCGCAGCGCCTCGAGCGAGCTGGTCGACGCGTACGCGAGCGCCGGCGTCGCCTGCACCAGGCGCAACGATTCGCCCGCCTTCTCGCGCAGCTTGCGGGAGAGGTTGTCGGCCGTGTTGATGATCTCGTCCGAGCTCGACGCCGTGCCGTGGAACTCGGCCAGGGCGCGCGCGGAGTCGGCCGTCACCAGGCGCACCGCCACGATGTAGCTCGTGCCCACGACGCTCACGTCGCCGTCCACGATCGCCTTCGCGCCCTCGCGCAGGGCGATCTGCTGCGCGGTCTTCAGGTCCACGCGCGACGTCACCGCGCGCTGCATGCGCTGCAGCGCCCCGCCCACTTCCGCGGGCGTCAGCAGCGTGAACACCCGCGAATCGCCGAGGCCGGCACGGATCGCGTCGCCCACCACGCGACCCAGCGTGGAGTCGGAGTTGCTGACCGAAAAATCGGTGATGATGAGCTTGTCGCGACCCGTGAGCGCGCCGGTCGCGATCAGCGACCCGAACGGCCCGATGCCGAACGCGCGCATGGCCATGAAGGCGGCGACCATCACGATGAACGCTCCGAACGCGTACATCCCGCCGCGCGCCGTGCGGTACCAGCTCACCCGCGGCGCGGCCTTGAGCGCCATCGTCGCGATGGTGCCCCGCACCATCGCGGGCGAGCCGCCCGGTGTGTAGGTCGGAGTGGCACTCAGCGCATGGCGCGCCACGCGCTGCACATAGCCCGTCCACAGCACCACCGGCAGGCCCAGCGCCATGACGATCAGCGAACCGGGGAACACCCAGTCGGGCAGCCCGATGCCCACGATGGCCGCCTTCGCCACCACGGCCACCACCACGAACGCCGCCGCGTAGACGGCGAGCGCCTTGCGGAACATTCCCGGGCCGCCGAGCAGCACGGCCGGGATCGCCTGACCCGCGCCAGAACTCGTGACGGTCTCGAGCACGCGCGCGAGGTCCGTCGCCTGCTGCGGACGGTCGTCCGCTTCCTTGGCGAGGCAGCGCATCACGAGGTCGGCGAGCGCCGGCGGCGTGTCGGGACGCAGCTGCGTCACCGGAACGGGGACCTCGCCCATGTGTGCCGCCAGCAGCTTGCGCGGCGACGTTTCCACGAACGGCGGACGCCCCGCGAGCAGCTCGTACGCCATGCAGCCGAACGAATAGATGTCGGCGCGGTGGTCGGCCGCCGGGTCGCCAGCCGCCTGCTCCGGCGACATGTAGGTCGGCGTGCCGATGCTCGTCCCCACCTGGGTGAGCGTCCCGCCGGGCACCTCGGCGCGCGATGCGCTGATGGCCTTCGCGATGCCGAAGTCGGTGACCGTCGCCGAGCCACCGGTGAGGAGCACGTTGTCGGGCTTGATGTCGCGGTGCACGATCCCGCGCTCGTGCGCGTACGACAGCGCCTTCGCGACGTCGCGCAGCACGCCGACGGTGTCCGTGATCGGGAGCATGCCGCGCCCGAGCCGCGCCCGCAGCGACTCGCCCTCGACGAACGGCATCGTGTAGTACGGCAGCCCCTGCGTCTCGCCGGCCGACAGCACGGGCACGATGTGCGGGTGCTGCAGCTTGGCCGCGACGAGGATCTCGCGGTTGAAGCGCTCGACGTTGACGCCGGCCATGAGTTCGGGCGGCAGCACCTTCACGACGACCTGCCGCCGAAGCGCCGTCTCCTCGGCAACGAAGACGCGACTCATGCCGCCGCCGCCGAGTTCGCGCTCGAGCGTGTACGCGGCACCGAGCGTAGCCTGCAACTGCTCGCGGATTTGACTCAACTCTCGAGGGTCCCGGTGGGGAGGGAGTCCTGCGGGCATCTAATTGTATGACCCGCCCCCGACCCCAGCCACCGCCGCCGGGATCGTCGCGCGGGCACGGGTCAACGCCGGCGCGCGGTGATCAGCACGTCGATGTTGTCCGTCCGTGCATTGATGAAATCGAGCCGCACGCGACCATCGGGCTGGGTGCTCACCGTCGCGGGAATCGAGCTGTTCGTGAGCGCCCAGCCCGGCGGCAGGACCACGGCATTGAACGGCCGGCCGAAACTCCGGTTCCAGATCAGCTCGCCATTGAGGAGCCGATACCGGGCGGAGTCGGTGTACGTCTCGTACATCCGCAGGCGCGTGGAGCCGCCCCGGGGCACTGGCGCGAACCGGAACACCACGATCTCGCTCTCGGGCGTCACGTCGCGCACGCCGACGTTCGCGCGCGCGATGGCCTCGCCCTTGATGATCTCGAACTTCAGCTCCTCGCCCGTGTCGAGCACACGCGCGCGCGGATTCGACACCGAACTGCCGGCGCGCACTTCATTCACGTAGTAGCTCACGCCCTCGCGTTCTTCCGTGTAGTCGTGATACAGATCGAAGGCGTGCGTCTCGGGCTGCTGCAGGAAGTAGACGATCTCGCGGTTCTGGTGCGCGCGTTCGTCGAGCCGGGCCTGGCGATCGGCTGGTTCGCGCCGGTTCGCCGGCGGTGCCCCGCCGGCCATGCCTGGTGCCATGCGCGCGCGGAGCCGCAGCGACGCTTCGGCCGGGGTGTTGTTCCAGAAGGCGACGGCCACGCGTCCGTCCGCTTCCTGCAGGACCTGTGCGGGATAGTTGGAACTGACGAGTTCGTATCCGGCCGGCAGCACCACGGCATTGCGCTTGATGCCAAGCGGACGGTCGAAAACGATCTCGCCGTTCTCCTCGAAGTAGCTCTTCGGGTCGTAGTACGTCTTGTCGATCAGGACGCGGCCCTCGCCCTCCTCGGGCACCGGCCGGGCAAGCTTCACGCGGATGTACTTCTGTTCGGGGTCGATCGCCCCGCGGCCGCCCACGCCGCCGGCGCGCGCCACGTCCTGCCCGACTTCGTCGAACGCAAGGCGTGCGCCGGTCATCCGGTCGTACACGGCCTCGTCGCTCGCAACACTGCCCTTCCGGATCGCGTTGTAGAACTCGGTCGCGCCGGCGGTCGTCGCCGTCACCTCGTACAGGATGCGAAACCGCGCGGAGCCCGGCGCGAGCAATTCGTAGCGTGTGTAGTCGTCGGCCTGGGTCTGTCGCGCGGGCGATGCGGCACCGCGCTGCGCCAGCACGCACGCCGGCACGAGGAAGAGTGCGGAACAGACCACCTTCACGCTCGCACCGCGCATGCCGTCGCCCCCGGGACCCGTCGGCCTACTTCTTCTTGGGCGGCGCCTTCAGCTTCATGCGAACCGGCATCAGCGCGTTCGCCGTGCCGGGGTTCTTCTTCATGATGTCCTCCAGCAGCGTAATGATCACGCCGTCGTCGTCCACGAGCGTCGGGGCCGCGCCGAACCGCTTGCCGTGCCCCATGTGGCGCGCGCCGTCGAGGATCATCGCGTCCGGCAGCACCACGTCCGTTGCGCCATGGACCACCCGCACCGCCATGAACTTCTTGCCGGCTTTTTCCATGTAGCCGAAGCACACGCCATCGGCGCCGGCCGGCCACGGCGGAATCTGGTGCGTGGCGCCGTCGGTTCCCTCGAACGTCGTCGCCCCGGGCTTGAGGTTTGGAAAGTTGCGCTCAAAGCCGCCGTGATACATGAAGCAGTGATTCATCGGAGAGGTCTGCGCGTTTGGGGTGGGCGCGCGCCTGGACGGTCACGCGACACCGGAATGTGGCACGCCGCAACTTGGAGCGTAAGTTGGCGCGCGACACGAGTGTGGCACGGTTACGTCGGCCTCACCAACACCGGCCCGGCGCGCTAGAATCCCGGGATCACCCGGTCACCCCCCCCCCCCCCCACCCACACCCAAGCCTGACCCGCCCCCCCCCCCCCCCACCGCCCCGCACGCACCCGCCCGCGCCGCCC
>CAZKYG010000063.1:0-6946 GCA_964556915.1 uncultured Gemmatimonas sp. | reverse complement strand
CGGCGGCCAGCGCCGCGCCCCGATCGCGCGCGGCGGGAACCGGACTCGCCGTCGTACCGCCCGGCGCGGGACCACCCGGGTTCACCACGCGGTCTTGCCGCCGTCCACGACGAGGTTCGCGCCGGTGACGAACGAAGCGGCGTCGGAACACAGGTACACCAGGGCGCCCTGGTACTCGTGCGCGCGCGCCATGCGTCCCATCGGGATGCGCGACGCCGCGCGCGCCAGGAACGTGGCGTCCTGGCCGTTCTCCACGCCGCCGACGGTGATCGTGTTCACCCGCACGCCGGCCGCCGCCCAGTAGGTCGCGAGGTAGAGCGTGAGCCCGTGCAGGCCGGCCTTCACCGCCGTGTAGCTGACGGGCTTCGCGGGCTGCTCCGCGTCGGCGGCGCCCTCGACGCGGTACAGGCGCTGGTCGGGCCCAATGACGCCGTATTCGCTCGAGATGTTGACGATGGTGCCACGGCCGGCCTGCGCCATGGCCGTGCCGAACGCCCGGGCGCACAGGAACGCCCCGGTGAGCCCCACGGCCAGGTCGGCGTTCCATTGCGCGAGCGAGAACGATTCGAGCCGCGCGAACGCCCGCGCGCCATCCTCGACGCGCGGGTTGTTGGCGGCGTTGTTCACGAGGATGTCGACGCGCCCGAAGAGTTTGTGCACCTGCGCCGCGAGCGCGGCGACGGACGCCTCGTCGGTGACGTCGAGCGCCGCCCCCATGGCCGGCACGCCGAAGCGATGCGCGAGCTCGCCGGCAACCCGATCCGCGTCCGCGGCACGAAGGTCGGCAATGACCGGAATGCCGCCGGCGGCCGCGATGGCCTCGGCGTGCTTCGGACCGAGGAGACCGGCGCCGCCGGTGACGACGGCGACGCGGCCGGAGAGCGAGAAGTCGGCGCCGGGCGCGCCGGATGCAGTCATCGTCGGATCCTCACGTCAGCTGGACGGGACGTCCCGTGCGCAGCGATTCCTTCACGGCAAGCGCCACCTGCAGCACGGCCACGCCGTCGGCGAGCGGCGAGCGGGGGATGCCGCCCGATGCGACGCACCCCAGGAAGTCCGCCACCTCGGCACGGAACATCTCGTTGCGTTGATAGTCGACGAGGACGAGGCCCTCCGCAACCGGCGGGTCCACCGTGAGGCGGGTCTCGCGGAGGTCGAGGGTGGCGGTGGCCGCCTCCCCGTGGACGGTCACCGTGCGCCGCGGCGGTCGCTCCGCGAACGTCTGCGCGACGAACACGGGCCCCGCGGCGGTGTCGAGCTGCGCCCGCACGGTATCCTCCACATCCACGTCGAGCGCGCTGAGGTGACCGCCGGTGGCGTGCACCGACCGCACGGTGCCGAAGAGCCACCAGGCCAGGTCGTAGTCGTGAATCTGTGTGAGGACAACCCCGCCGCCGAGGTCGGCCCGTGCCGCGTACGACGTGCGATAGTCCTCGTACGGGTGCCAGTCGGGGAGATATTCGGCGTACTGTATCTCGACCTTGCGCACGATGCCGAGCGCGCCGGCGACCAGCAATTCGCGCAGGCGCAGCACACCGGGATGGAACCGCCACTGGCATCCCACGGCGGCGACGCACTTCCGTTCCGCGACGGTCCGCTGGAGGCGGCCGAGCCCGTCGATGGTATGTGACACCGGCTTTTCGATGAATAGATGGCAGCCGGCGGCGGCGGCGCGAAGCGCAATGTCCACGTGCAGCGCCGACGGCGTGCAGACGAACACGGCGTCCGGGCGCACGGCGAGCGCGTCATCGAGCGTGCCGTGGACGGTGACGCCAAGGTCGGCCTCGACGTCGCGCGTGTCGTCGCGCTGCAGCGTGTCCGTGACGACGTGGCGAAGCCGCCGACCCCGCAACGCGTGCAGCTCGATGTCCGGCCGCAGCGCGCGCAGGTTGCGCGCATGGCGCTGGCCAATTGCGCCGAGCCCGGCAATCAGGACGCGCACGTCATTCCGGGAGCGGCGGGATGATCATGTTGGCGCGGAACTCCTCGCGCGGAAGGAACGGCCAGAGGTCCTCGAGCGGCCGGGACACCATTGAGCCGTCGGGGCGGCGCGCCGACGCAAGACTCGGGGCGCGCGGCTCCTCGCGCGGCGTCACCACGTCCACGACCAGCGGGCCGGGCGCGTCGAGCATCGCCCGTACCTGGCGCACGAGGTCGCGGTCGTGCTCGAGGCGCGCGTACGGCACCCCGTATGCGCGCGCCACGCCCTCGAGCGGCGGCAGTGTCACCCCGCTCGTGGCGTCGGCGCCTGCGAGGCGCCCGAAGTACCGTGACTGCGACGTGCGGATGGACGCGTACCCGTCGTTGTTGAGCACGAACAGCTTGATGGGCAGCTGCAGGCGCCGGATAACTTCGAGCTCCTGGATGTTCAGCTGGAGCCCGCCGTCACCGTCCACGGCGATCACGCGACGGCGGCCGTG
This sequence comes from uncultured Gemmatimonas sp., assembly GCA_964556915.1. Classification (GTDB taxonomy): domain Bacteria; phylum Gemmatimonadota; class Gemmatimonadetes; order Gemmatimonadales; family Gemmatimonadaceae; genus Fen-1231. The sequence goes on along the minus strand of CAZKYG010000063.1, from coordinate 4,526 downwards.
CGCGAGGCACGCGCCGATCGTGGCCGGGAGGCCGTTGCCCATCGCGCCAAGCGCGGTCGTGAGGAAGATGCGCTGGCCCTCCCGGAGCGTCACCGCGAGGCAGAAGATCTCGATGCCGGCGCCGCTGCTCCCCGACACGATCACGTCGTCGGGCGCGGACGCGGCAGCCACGGCTTCGGCCAGCACATAGGTGCTGACCCCGGACGGCAGGTTCCGGTACTCCGGCAGCACGACGGGGTACTTCGCCTTCCAGTCGCGGCAGCGGGCGTTCCACGACGACCGGTCGCGGGTCGCGACCGCCGGAAGTGCGGCACGCATCCGTTCGAGGAAAGCGCCGACGTCCGCGCACACCGGCAACGTGACCGTGTCGCCCATCTTCCGGAGCTCGGCCGCGTCAACGTCCACCATCACCTTGCGGGCGGCGCGCGCGAAGTTCGCCGGCGCATAGCCGGTGACCACCAGGTCGAGACGCGCTCCAAGCGCGAGCACGAAGTCGCTGTTCTGGAGGGCGAAGTTGGCGCCGCGGGGCGCCACGGGCCCCGGACGGCCGATCATGAGCGGGTGATCGTCGGGCACGAGATCGTGCGCGGGCCAGGTGGTCAGGACCGGGATGCCGAGGGCGTCCACGAGTGCGCGCAACCCGGCGCGCGCGTGCGCGAGCCGGACGCCGTTGCCGACGAGGAGCACCGGGCGCTCGGAAGCGTTGAGGAGCGCAATCGTCTCGCGCACGGCCCCCGCGAGGCTGATGTCGTCGCCGGCGGCAACGTCTGGCGGTGTGTCGGGCACGAACCCCGGGAGCGACGATTCGTCGATCATCGCCCCCTGGACGTCGAGCGGAATGTCGATCCACACCGGCCCCGGCCGCCCCGTTCGCGCGAGGTGCGCGGCTTTCTCGAGGTGGTAGCGGATCCGTTCCGGCTCGGTGACGGTGACGGCGTATTTCGTGACGGGCGTCGCCATCGCGACGATGTCCACCTCCTGCACGCCCATCTGCCGCACGCCGGTCGTGCCCTTGAGGTCGGCGCGCTTGACCTGGCCGGAGATGACCAGCATCGGCGTCGAGTCGAGCCATGCGCCGGCCACGCCGGTGAGCGCGTTGGTCCCGCCGGGTCCCGTCGTGACGAGGCAGACGCCGATGTCGTTCCGCACCTTGGCGTACGACTCGGCGGCCATCGCGGCGGCCTGCTCGTGCAGCATGCAGACGTACTCGAGGTCCGCATTGGCGCCGAGCGAGTCGTTGAGGTGCATGGCGCCGCCGCCGGTGACCTCGAAGACGTGCGTCACGCCGAGGCCGGCGACGAAGCGGAACACGTAGTCGGAGAGCTTGACGGTCACGCGCGCGTCCCGGGCAGGTGCGTGCCGCTCGCATAGTCCGCGAGGCGGCGGTCGGCGTCGAGGATCGGCATGACGCGGGTGCGTCCGGGAAGCTTCGCCTCGAGTTCGGCGCGCGACATGCCGACGGTGCCGGCCGCGAACTCGCGCGTCATGACGTCGGCGACCGGGGAGTGGAGGCCAAAGCCGCGCACGAACGCGTGCCGCACGTCGCCGTCGGTGAGGACGCCGACCACGCGCCGATCCGCGTCGACGACGAACACGATGCCCATGCGGTTGGCGTCGATGGCCCGGAGGGCGGCGAACACCGTCGCGCTGTCGGCCACGGTCAGTGCGGCGAGGTCCGCCCGCGCGCGCCGGTCGGCGGGGCGGCGCAACGCGTCGCCCGCCCAGTGGATGTCCGTGAGGTGCTCGAGCGCCACGCGGAAGCCTTCGCCGACCTCGTGGTGTCCCATCCAGATTTCGGGGATCATCGTGCACCCGGTGGCCAGGAGCGGCGGGAGCACGTCGACGAAGTTCACGTTTCCCTCGCCGATCTGCAGGCCTTCGCCGGAGGTGCCGGCGCCGTCGCTGACGTGCAGGTGCCGGACGAACAGCGCGACGCGCGCGGCGAACTCGACGAGGCTCGCGCCGCTGCGCGCGCACTCGAGCGCCGCGTGCGACGTGTCGAAGCAGAGGCCGAGCCCCGACGCCTCGCAGAGGCGCACGGTGTTGTCGGGGTCGCAGATGATGTGCCCGAACCAGCGCCCGCCGAAATACCACGGGTGGGGCGGGAGGTTCTCGAGCAGCAGATCCACGCCGGCGGTGTCGAGCTCGCGCAGCGCCGCGAGGAGCCGCCGCGTGGCCGCCTGGACGTCGTACCCGCCCGGCTTCTGCGACATGCCGCCGACGTGCATCACGATCTTGGGCCCGCGGGGGAAGAGCGCGGGATCGAGCCGGAAGTGCGGGGCGATGGCGCGCGTCAGGTCGATCGTCTTCTGGATGCGCGCGACCGAGAGGGCGCGCTGCGCATCGTCGGCCGCGCAGAGGTCGATGAGCGTCTCGTGCGCGTACTCCGGGGCGTGCACGACGAGGCCGTACGGCTTGTCGCCGGCCGTGTACCCGGCGGCGCCGGCGTCGAGGTCGCGGTCGCTGACGTGGAACTCGATGAACCGCATCCCGAGCGGCGCAAAACGCGCCTCGAGCGGCGCGAGATCGAGGAACCGCGCGACGACGCCCCACGCCGCGCCGGTGTCGATCGGGCGCGTCTCGCGCGGCGTGGCGCGGGCGTCCACGATGTCCTGCGGCAGGAACATCTCGTCCGCGGCCACGGTGCGGCGCAGCGCGCGACCCACGAGCTGGTCGACGAATTGCGGCGAAAGCCCGAGCCCGGGACTCTTGCTCACGACCATCTCGCGCGTGATGGGCGTGCCGGCCGGGATGGCCGTGGCCGCGACGAGGCTCTTGGCGAGCGCCCGGCGGTTGAGCGTCTCGCCGCGGGTCATCCACCGGTTGGGCGCGCCGAGCGACATCTCGACTTCCCGCACCGCGCGCACCTGCTCGGCGAACTGCGCCGGCTCGAGGCTCGCCTTGTGGTCGGGGCCGCGCATGCCGCGGTCGAGCGTGATGTGGCGCTCGAGCAGGCGCGCGCCCATCGCCACGGCCGCGAGCGAGATGGTGGTGCCGACGTCGTGCCCCGAATAGCCGACGGGACGTCCGCTCCACTCGCGCAACGTCAGCATGAAGCGGAGGTTGATCTCCTCCGGCGCCGCCGGGTACGTGCTGACGCAGTGGAACAGCGCGTACTCGGCGTGCAGCGACTCGAGGTACGCGAGCGTGCGGCGGATCTCGTCCTCGGTGCTCATGCCCGTGCTCACCAGCAGCGGCTTGCCCGTGGCGGCGACGTACTCGATGAGCGGAAAGTTCGTCATGTCGGGTGAGCCGATCTTGTAGCCGTCGAGCCGCATCGTCTCCAGGAAGTCCACGCTGGCCCGGTCCCAGGGCGTGCACATGAACGTGATGTCCCGGGCCGTGCAGTACGCGTGCAGTTCGCGAAACGCGTCGTCGGAGAGTTCGAACTCGACGAGCAGCGGCACGAGGTACTGGAGCCCCTGCTCGCCGTGGCGCGGCTGGTCGAGGATCTCGCGCCGGTACGTCTCGTTCAGTTTGCGCTTCTGGAACTTCACCGCGTCGGCGCCGGCCGCCACGGCGGCGTCCACGAGGTGCTTGGCGAGCGCGAGGTCGCCGTTGTGGTTGACGCCGATCTCGGCGATCACGTAGCACGGCTCGTTGGGGCCGATTCGGCGGCCGCCAATCGTGATGTGGCGTTCGCGCGACGTCATTGCCGCCACCAGGCCATCGTGCGCGCGATCGCGTCGTCGAGCGGAATCCGCACGCGGAGCCCGAGTGCGTGGCGCGCGCATTCGACATCAGGCACGTAGCGCGATGGCGGCGCGCCCGGCGCACCCTGGCCGAGGCACCGCACCGGCACCGGCGGCACGGCCCGGGCCGCGATACGCGCGGCGGCGTCGCCGATGGTGACCGCCTCGTCGGATCCGACGTTGTACACGGCGCCCGCCGCGCCGCACGCCAGGATCGTCCAGCACCATGCGGCGACGTCGGCGGCGTGCAACCAGGAACGCACCGGCGTCCCGTCGCCGCGAACCTCGACCGGCCGACCCGCCAAGGCGTCGCCGATGAAGTTCCCGATCGCGAACGCGCCGTCAAGCGGGAGGCGCGGCCCGATCATCGCGAACCCGCGCGCAACCGTGAAGCGTACGCCGCGCGACGTGGCAATCGCGCCGCGGCGCTCGGCCGCCAGCTTGGCCGCGCCAAACCGCTGCGCGGGACTCGCCGGATCGGCGTGCCCCGCGAATGTCTCGGGAATCCGCTCCAGTGTCGCGGGCTGCGGACCATACACCGACCCCGAGCTCAGGTGCAGGAAGCGCACGCCGTCGCCGCGCGCCGCGGCGTGCTCCGCGGCGGTGAGCATGTGGTCGGTTCCCGCGACGATGATGTCCACCACCTCATCGGGGCGCTCGGCGTTCATCGCCGGCGATGCCGCCGACGCGCAGTGCACCACGTGCGTGGCCGACCGCGGCACCGCCGCCGTTCGCACGTCGCCCGCGACGAGCGCCACGGCCGGGGCGAGATGCGGATGGCGCGCCGCGAACGCGCCGGCGTCGCGCACCACCGCGGTCGCGGTCACGCGGAGC
>CAZKYG010000062.1:0-2954 GCA_964556915.1 uncultured Gemmatimonas sp. | reverse complement strand
ACCATCGCGTCGGGAGCGAGCTTTCCTATCGCCGCGGCCAGCTGTTTGCGGTCGACTCCGATGAGGTTCTTCACGTCGTGCCCCATCGCGTTCATCGTGTGATGCGACTTGTGGCAGTGGAACGCCCAGTCGCCCGGATTGTCGGCGAGAAAATCGAAGGCACGCACCGCGCCGACCGGCACGTCGGTCGTTGTCTCCGGCCAGGCGGCGCTCTCCGGCACCCAGCCGCCGTCGGTGCAACTCACCGCAAAGTGGTGGCCGTGAAGATGGATGGGATGGTTAGTCATCGTGAGGTTTCCGATGCGGACTCTCACGCGGTCTCCGAGGCGCACTGGCAGCGGATCGATCCCAGGGAAGACGCGGCTGTTCCACGTCCACATATTAAAGTCCGTCATCTCGTTGACCTTCGGGAGATAGGTCCCAGGATCGACGAGATAGGTGCTCATGATGAACACGAAGTCGCGGTCGACGCGCCGGAAGGCGGGGTCGCGCGGATGCACGACGAACATGCCCATCATGCCCATCGCCATCTGGACCATTTCGTCGGAGTGTGGGTGGTACATGAAGGTGCCGCTCTTAGTCAGCACGAATTCGTAGACGAAGGTCTGACCGGGCTTGATGTGCGGCTGCGTCAGGCCGCCGACGCCGTCCATGCCGTTCGGCAGGATCATCCCGTGCCAGTGGACGGTGGTGTGCTCGGGAAGCTTGTTGGTAACGAAGATGCGGACCTTGTCTCCTTCGACCGCTTCGATCGTCGGGCCTGGCGCTTGGCCATTATAGCCCCACAGGTTGACCTTCATGCCTTCGGAGAATTCCCGAACGACCGGTTCGGCGACGAGGTGGAATTCCTTCCAATCGCCGTTCATGCGCCATGGCATTGTCCAGCCGTTCAGCGTCACCGACGGCTGGTAGTCGGGGCCCGATGACGGAATAATGGGCGGTTGCGTCGCGGCCTTCTCCATCATCGGCGCTTCGGGGATGGCGGCCGCCTGCGTCCGGCCGCTTACGGCCGCCGCGCTGGCGAGCACTGCGGCACTTCCGATGAATCCTCTGCGAGAAAGCATTCGCTTCTCCTTTCAGTGGCCGCCGGCGGTGGGAGCCGCAGCAGCCGAAGTGGTTTGCGATGGGGTGTTTTCCGTTCCCGACCCGCCGCCGTTGATGGCGACACTCAACTCCGTGTTGGCGAGCCAGAACGCGCGCTTTGCTTCGATCGCGGCGCGCGACGCCGCGATCCGCTGCCGGGCTTCTTGCAGGAGCGCAAACACGTCGATCTGCATCGCGCTAAACCGCAGCTGGGTCTCGTCGCTGATGATCTTTCGAAGGGGGAGAACCTCGCGCTGGTAATGGGCGGCGATGTCATAGGATGCGCGGTACGTGCGGTAGGCATCGCGTGCCTCGGACCGGACATTGACGGCCTTTTCGGCCAGGCGGTTCACGGCCTGCATGTACGCCGCCTCGGCCTGACGGACCCGCACCTCGCCGAAGTCGAAGATCGGAATTTGAAGCTGCAGTTCGACGCCGCGCTCTCTGATGGAGCCCGCCCCCGGCTCAGTCGTCTTCTTCGAGATGCCGGCCACCTCCAGCATGCTCAGGAAGCGCGTCGCCTGCGTCAGACCGTACGATCTCGCGAGCGCCTCCAATTCGATCCGGGCCGCTTGCAAGTCCACGCGCCGCGAAACGGCGTCGACTTCGATCGAAGGCAGACTCGCCGCCTGCGCCGGCAGCGACGGCAGGGCCGACGGCAGCCGGAAATCGAGATCGCTGCCCCACAAGCCGAGAAGGCGGGCGAGCCGTTCGCGGGCGCTTGCGGCCTCCTGCCGGACGGTCGCGAGATCTGCCGTCGTCTCGGCATAGAAGACCTGTTCGCGCGCCTGATCGAGCGTGTTTAGAGAGCCGGTTTCACCGAGCTTGGTGGCAAGCTGCGCTGTGGTCTTGGCGGTGTCTTGGGCCCGCGTCAGCAGCGCCGAAAGCTCGGCGCCCGCAACTGCCCTGTAGTAGGCGCGGCGGGTCTCAGCCGCGAGCCGCAGCGTTTCTTCCATTGCCCGCAACTGGGCGCGACGGAAACGTTTGGCGGCGACCTCAGACCGGATCGGAAGCGTAGCGAGGGCGAGAACGTCGATCGCGACCTGACGTTCGATCTCGACCGAACCCGATCCCGTGATGCGCGAAATAGAGAAGGTCGGATTGGGCGGCAGGCTGTCGCCGACCATTTCAGCTTCCGAACTCGCAAGCTCATTGAACGCGGCCTGGAGCCCGCGGTTGTTCAGCAGCGCGATCTGTACGGCGGCGTCGGCCGTCAGAACCTTGCGGCGGAGGTTCCGCACGGTCTCCAGGAAATGCTCCGCATCTTCAGGAGTACGGATGACGGCGACATCCTTTTGGAGGATGTCACCCGCGTACAGCGCGACCGGCGTCATCCCGCCGTCCGGCGAAAAGGACGCGCAACCGGCAAGGAATGCGAAAAGGGAAAACGCGGCCGCGATCCGCGCCGGTCTGGGCACGGACGGTGAGAGAAGGGGACGAACGGATGCCACTGCGGTGATCGGCACGGACCGCTCCTACTGCTCGAACTTGGGTTGAGGCGCGACACGTTCGTTCTGAGGCCGCCACGGCGCGGGAGCGACGGGGCGCTGGCTCACATGGGAAGCCGTCGTGGACCGGTAGCCGACGGTGCGCACCGGCGCCGACGGATCAGAGGGATCGTTGCCTGCGACCGGCAGCCGTTCGCTGCTCGCGCATCCCGTCAGCAACAGGATGCTCAGCGTGAGAACGGAGGCCGGAATGCCGGCCCGCAAAGAATGGCTTCCTGCCGCCGAAATGGCAGCGGTCGCCGCACGTAGATGCGTGGACATGGATAACCTCGACTGAAGCTTGAATCGGGCGTGCGCGGACCAAGCCGCGACGTCAGCTCAAAGCGACAGTGGGGTATTCGGCGGTCTGTCGAGACGCACCGG
>CAZKYG010000061.1:0-9327 GCA_964556915.1 uncultured Gemmatimonas sp. | reverse complement strand
GATGCCGCCGTCCATCGCTACCGTGAGGCCGCGCCCGTCCCACGCGGGACCCGGGAGCACGTTGTAGGCAAACGTCGTGTTGAGCGCGCCGACCGCCGAGGGTCGCAGCCAGCGCCACTGCAGGCCGGGCCCGGCGGAGTCGCCGGATGCGGCTCCGTTCCAGTGGTCGCTCCACGGGTGGTTGCCGAAGAGGGCAGGAGGCGCGAGCGGCCGGATGGTCCACGCCTGCTGCGGCGCGAGCCCAGCCAGCTCGATCACGCGGAGGTAGCGTTCCGCCTCGCCGCCCACCTGCAGGTCGCCGCCGGCGTCGATGCGCGACGGTCCCTGCCACTGGGCATGCGCCGTGCGCGGCGCTGCCAGTGTCGCGCCCGCGGCGAGCGCGACGATCGCCACGGCGGCCCGTGCAATCGTGCGTTGCATCGGGTACGTTTCGCGACGGATTGGCTGGCGCATGGCGACGGAATGTATAGTCGACGGCGTCGGCGCGCGGCCACTTCACCCTCCCGACTGCCTCCCGGTGCATTCGACCGCTACACGTCTTCGGTTGGCCGCCGCGTCCGCCGCGCTCCTTGGGTTCGTCGCGGTGGCCTCGCCAGTCGGGGCGCAGCTTCCGCGCATCGACATCGGACCGTCGCTCGTGCTGCCCGCGTCGGCGGCCGAGGATCGCACGCGGCTGGACCAGTTGTTCGGGGCCGGTGCCGCGCACACGCCGGATTTCCTGATCCGCTCGGCGTCCACCCTGTCCGCCATCCCCGCCAGCGCGACCGGCGAGTTGCGCGTGGCGCTGATCGCCCCGGAGATGGACGTCATCGGGAATTCCGCCTTGCCGTTTTCCATGAACGACGGGCCGCTGTGGGCAGGGCGGGGGCTCAACACGCTGGTCACCACCGGCGTGACCGCGCGGTGGGGGCGGTTCACCGCGATCCTCGCGCCGCAGTTCTGGTCCGCGGAGAACCGCGACTTTCAGGTGATCCAGCACCTGCCGACGGTCTCCGACGGGAGGAGCCCGTGGTCGAATCCGTTCCACCCGTGGCCGTCGTCCATTGACCTGCCGTACCGCTTTGGCGACCAGCGCCTCTCCGGTGTGGACCCGGGGCAGAGCAGCCTGAGCGCCGACCTGGGCCGTGTGGTGGCGGGCGCGGGCACGGAAAACATGTGGTGGGGCCCGGGGGCACAGAACGCGATCGTCATGAGCAACAACGCGCCGGGATTCCCGCACGCGTTCGTGCGCACCGGCGCCGACGGCTGGCGCACGGGCGTGGGCCGGTTCGACGCGCAATGGGTGCTCGGCACGCTGCGCGAGTCGGACTTCTTCGACAGCACGAGCAGCAACAACACGCGGTCGCTGAGCGGGCTCGTGGTGGTGTGGACCCCCGCGGCGGACTCGTCGCTCAGCGTGGGCATGGCGCGCACGGTGTGGGCCAACACCACGGCGTCGGTGCCGCTGGGCGCGGCGCTCGACGTGCTGCGCGGCGTGGGGCGGCCCGATACGGACTCCTCGGCCACGCCCGCCCAGGGCCGCCGGGACCAGATCCTCTCGTTCTTCGGGCGCTGGATATTCCCGCAGGCGGGGTTCGAGGCGTACGCCGAGTGGGCGCGCTTCGAGCAGCCCGCCTCGCTCGCCGATTTCATCGAGTATCCGCAGCACTCGCAGGCGTACACCGTGGGCCTGCAGTGGGGGCATCCGCTGCGCGTGCGCGGCGAGGACGCGCGGCTCCGCGTGCAGGCCGAGGGCACGTACCTCGAGCCCGATCCCGCGCAGCGCGTGCGCCCCGTGGGCACCACGTACACCAGCCGCGTGGTGCCGCAGGGCTACACGAACCGCGGGCAGTCGCTGGGCGCGGCCATCGGGCCGGGGTCGTCGAGCCAGTGGCTGGCCGTGGACCTGTTCGCCCCGCGCTACACCATCGGCGCGTATCTCGAGCGCATCCGGTTCGACAACGCCACGGTGTGGACGAGCATCGTGCCGGAGCCCAAGTCCGAGGATCTGAGCCTCATCGGCGGCCTGCGCGCCAGCGTGACGTGGCGCGGCGCCCGGCTCGCGGTGGACTTCGCGCACAACACGCGCCTCGACTACCTGTTCCAGGACCGCCCGAACGCGAACGATCCGTACCACAAGGGCGTGGACATCGAGAACAACACGGTGGGCGTGAAGCTGACGACCGCCGTCGTGCGATAGGGCCGGGCATGGCGCGCGACCGGTTCCTCAGGATGCTGGTGCCCTCCGTGCCGGTGCTCTCGCGCACGCCGATGGCCGCCGTGCTCGACGTCGCCGACGGCTTCATCAAGCGGCGCCATCCCGAGTGGGCCAGGCTGCCGCCGGCGTCGCTGCGCATGCGCATCGGCGTGCGCAACCGCATCCTGCGCAACCATGAGTTCTTCATCGAGTCGGCGCGCGGCATCGTCGCGGACTTCGTGCGCTGGGGCATCGTCCATCCGGCGTCGCACGTCCTCGAGTTGGGCTGCGGGTGCGGGCGCATCGCTGCGGCGCTCGGCGAGTATCTCGCGGGGGAGGGCGCGTACACCGGCCAGGACGTGGACGCGGAGATGATCCGGTGGTGCCAGCAGCACCTCCAGAACGACCGGTTCACGTTCCATCACGCGAACATCTACAACAAGGTGTACAACCCGTCGGGCTCGTCGAGCGCGGGCTACCGCCTGCCGGCGGGCGACGGCTCCACCTCGCTCGTGGTGTCGCTCTCGGTGTTCACGCACCTGCTGTACGACGACACCGCGCACTACGTGCGCGAGTGCGCGCGCGTGCTCGCGCCCGGCGGCCACCTCCACATGAGCCTGTTCCTGATGGACCTGCTCGGAGACCGGCTGGGGGACCGCTGGACGTTCGCGCACGAGGCCGGCAACTGCCGCGTCGAGAGCCTGCGCTACCCGGAAGCCGCCGTGGCGTACGAGCTGCCCGTCATCCGGGACCTGCTCTCGGCGAACGGGTTCTCCATCCGCGACATCCATACGGAAGGCATGGACCAGCAGGTCGTGATTGCGGTCCGGGATTGAACAAAACGTGCTTGCCCCCTCACCGCCGCGCCGCTTGATTCCCCCCGTGTCCCGCGCGCTTCGTTTCGTTGCCGCATCGTTCGCCGTCGTGGCCGTGTGGGGGTGCGACTCGCTCCTGACTCCGTCGGTGTACGGATCCCTGCAGGTGAAGGTGACGCGGCGCGACGGCACGCCCGTTCCCGGCGTGCCCGTCACGGCCTACTTCATTTCGCGCAACCTGGCGATCGGCACCACCGACAGCGCCGGCACCTACACCTTCCGGTCCCTGCCGGCCGGCTCGTACGGCGTGTTCGACAAGCTGATCCCCGGCTATTCGCGCCCCGAGATCGTGCGCGCCGGCCCGCCCACCGACCACGTTGACAAGATCCAGGTCGTGGCCGGCGGGACGGCGACGGCTGACCTGACGCTGCTCAAGGAAGGGCCGGGGACGATCACGGCCCGGGTGACCGAGACCGGCGGCGCCGGCGTGCCCGGCATCGCGGTGTCGCTCTACTCCGGCGGCTCGGGGGTCGCGCGCCAGGCCGTAACGGACGCGTCGGGGTCGTTCTCGTTCACGGACGTACCGTTCGGCAACTGGGGCATCTCGGCGGTCAAGTCCGCCCGGTATCTCGACAGCGCCGAGGCGCCGGTCGTGTACAGCGACGGCATCCTCGTGGACGAGGGGAGCCTCGCCAGCGCGCCGTTCACGTTCGTGCCGTGCGCCGGCACCGTGCTCGCCCGCGTGACCGACAACCTCGGACACGCGGTCGCGGGGGCGCGCCTCGCCGTATATCACGCCGGGCAGGACGTGGACTCCGCGGCCACCGATTCCGCCGGCGCGCACACGTTCACCGGCCTTGCGTGCCAGGACATCGGTGTGCGCCTCGCCGCCGTGCCCATCGGGTGGACGCTCGTCGCCGGGCGCGGGGCCAGCTTCGTTGACGGCATCTTCATCCACCGCAACGCCTCGCGGACGGCCGCGCTGCGCCCGCAGTACGTGGCATGCCGGGGCGCGCTGCGGATCAGCGTGACGGACAACGCCGGAGCCGCCGTCGCGGGGGCGCAGCTGGTCGTCTATACCGGCGGGGTCGCGTATCGCACCACCACCACGCCGGCGTCCGGAGTGGCAACGGTCGTGGACCTCCCGTGCGACCACGACTGGGGCGTCTATGTGACGCCGCCGGCCGGTTACACCGTGGCGAGCGGCCCCGGGCAGGGGTACTTCGACGGCATCACGTTCACGGATCGCGCGACCGTCAATCGCACCTTCGTGCTCTCGCGCCCCTAGCCGGCCGCTCGCACGGCGCCGGCCCTGGCCGGCCCGCGTTACGACGCCGCGATGTTCCGCGCGATGCGCCGGGCGATCTGGTCGTTCGTCAGTTCCATCATTGACCGGCGCGTGGACGCGCCCACGTACTGGCGCATGAGCCGCTGGATGACGCGCTTGGGAAACCGTGTCTGGCGCGCGGCGCGTTTCAGGTCGCCGTCGTTCGCCACGAGCACGTCCCAGATCGCGGCCGTCGCGCCGCCCTTGAGCAGGCGCGCCGTGCCATCGATCCCCGCCCGGCGCACCCGGCGGTCCAGCGTGCGCCGCATGATGCCCACCGACCGCGCGAACTTCGGTACGCTCAGGCTCCGCGGCTCGGCCACATGACGCCTGAGGCCCGCCTGGACGGACGGCGCCAATGTGGCGAGTTGCGGCTGGAGCAGCGCGAGCACCGCGTCCGGCGTTGACCCCCGGCCGCGGCGCCCGCGGCCTCCGGCGCCCGCAAGGCGCGTCGCGGCCACCGTCGCGGCGTCCGGAATGCCGGGGACCCGGGTGACCACGTAGCAGGCGCCGTCGTGCCGGCGGAGCAGCACGTGGCCGTCGCGGTCGGCCTGTTGGAGGATGGACTTGAGGCCGCGCAGGGCCTCGCGCGTGGAGTACGAGCGGATGGACTGGGCCATGTCAGGATTACGCGCGACGTTCGGATACTGCTCGGGCGAGGGGGGTGGCGGCATCGAAATCCTTGCGCCGACGGCGCTCGCGTTCCCGGCTGATGGTGGACAGCGGCGGGCAACTGCGAGGAGTGGCACGGCTGAGTCAGACCTTGAAGCCCAGCTTTCGCGCCACCGTGGCTTGCCGCGCGTCGTGCGTCAGAAACGTGAGTTCGCCCGGATCGGGCGCGATGGCGAGTGCGGTGGCCAGATGCCAGCAGTCGGCGCCACGCACATGACCCGCCGCGAGCACCCTCCCCAGTTCCTCTCCGAGCGAACGGCCGGCGTCAACCCACTGAATGGGCGTCAGCAGGTCGCGCTGCGGTACCAGGCCTTCGCGACGAAACGCGCTGAGAAACTCCGCCTCCAGGAACCGCGAGGCGAACAAGACGTCGAAGTCCGTGAGCCGGTGCTTTCGGCGGCCGGGGACGTCGCCGAACGTTTCGGCGAGCAGGAACGACGTGTCGAGGTAGGCGGCGCGCACGGAGCCGGGCCGCTAGTCACGGCCCGAGAGAAAGCGCCGCACGGCGCCGCGCCGCCGCGGCACCCCGGCAGCACGCAACAGCGCCTCATAGTCTCGCGGCGAGCGCTCGGCGGGCGCCGTGAGGCCGTCGGCCTCGAGCTCAGCCAGGCGTTCGGCCAGCGACTGCGCCGCCTCGCCTTCCGCGACCGGACGCAGTTCCGCAGCGGGCTTCCCGTGCACGGTGATGACAACCGTGCGGCCCTCCCGCACCTGGCGTACCAGCGCCGACAGGCGGGCCTTGGCTTCGTAGAGCGAGACTTCCCGGCGCATGGGGCGTTCGATAGGCCACCTGGTCAGACTGGTCAATAGCGCTTCGGCTGAGCGCTGACAGCGGCTGGTGTTGCGTAGGCATACGTGTCACAGCATATATATGCCATGAAGCGGACGACGGTCTTTCTCGACGACAAACTGCTCCGCGACCTCAAGCGCGTGGCGCGGCGCGACGGCGTCAGCGTGGCGGCCGTGGTGCGCGAGGCCATGGCCGCGTACGTCGCTCGGCCTGCCGCGGGCTCGCTGCCGTCGGTTGCCGGTGCCTTTGCCAGCGGCCACGCCGACACCTCCGAGCGAGTGGACGAACTGCTCGGTCGCGATCCGCACGAGTGACCATCGTCGCCGATACCGGCGCGCTGTATGCGCTCGTCGATGCGGACGACGCCTGGCACGAGCGGGTGCTGGAGTGGTGGCGCGCCAACCGGGAACCGGTGGTGGTGCCGGTCACGGTCCTGCCAGAAGTCGCCTATTTGCTCCAGACGCGCGTGAGCCCGGCCGCCGAACTGGCGTTCGTGCGCGCATGCGCGGCCGACGAATTCACGCTGGAGCCGCTCGACGACGACGACATGGCGCGCGCCGCAGACATCATGGAGCGCTACGACGACCTCCCGCTCGGCTTCGTGGACGCCTCCATCGTGGCCGCGGCCGAACGGCTCGCGGCGAGGACCGTGCTCACGACCGACCGCCGCCATTTCGCCGCCGTTCGCCCGCGGCACGTTCGCGGTCTCGTCCTGATGCCATAGCAGCCGGCGTGCCGCAGGATGCACGCGAGGCCGCGCAGGGCCTCGCGCGTGGAGTACGAGCGGATGGATTGGGGAGACGTTCTACGCTGGTTGCGGTCCGTTCTACGCCCGACGCAGCCCGTTGAACGACATTCGCCGTCCGGTCTGCGCCCGGTGGTGTCCGTTCAACGGCAGGTGGCGTCCGTTCTGCGGCCGGTGGCGGCCGTTCAACGGCAGGTGGCGTCCGTTATGCGCCCGGTGGTGTCCGTTCAACCGCGGGTCGCGTCCGTTCTGCGCCCGGTGGTGTCCGTTCACGGCGGGTAGCGTCCGTTCCGCGCCCGATGGTGCCCGTTACCCACGCGGAGGCGTGCGCGATACGCCCGGAGGCGTCCGCGATACGCCCCGAGCCGTCCGCTATACGCCCGGTGGCGCCCGTTATATGCCCGGTGGCGTCCGGTGCACGGTGGGTGGCGTCCGTTGCACGTCGAGTGGCGTCCGCTCTGCGCCGCGTGGCGTCCGTTCTACGTCGAGTGGCGTCCGTTCCACGCCGCGTGGCGTCCGTTCTGCGCCGCGTGGCGTCCGCTCTACGCCGCGTGGCGTCCGTTCTACGCTGCGTGTTGTCCGCTCTGCGTCAGGCGTCGTCCGTTCTACGCTGGGTGGCGGCCAGTCGACGTGGAGTGGCGTCCGGTAAACGCCGAGTGGCGTCCGTTATACGTTGAGCGGCGTCCGTGCCGCGGCGCGCGGCGTCCGTGCTACAGCGCGCGGCGTCCGTTATACGTGGCATGGCGTCCGCTCTACGGCGCGGGGCGTTCGCTATACGTGGCATGGTGTCCGCTCTGCGCCGCGGGGTGTCCGTGATACGTGGCGTGGCGTCGGTTCTACGCCGCGTGGTGTCCGCTCCATGTCGAGTGGCGTGCGTTCCAAGTGGCGTGCGGATGCCTGCGTATATGAATGTGGCGCGACGGGGCGCCCCAAAGTCAGGGCATGGCTCCGCTGAGCGGCGGGAAGTCGCCGCGGCGTTGACGCGCGGCGCTGAGGAATACGCGATGACCCTGGCGTCGAAACCAACGAATCGCGTGTTCGTAGTGTCAATTGCTCCAACTGAGCAATTGTCATGTCCATCCTCGAATACCACGTCCTCCTCGCCCTCGCCTCCGGCCCGCTCCACGGCTACGCGTGAAGGACGCCGTGGCGGCCGATTCCGCCGGCGCGCACACCCCGCGCGCGGGCACGCTCTATCGCGTCATCGCGCGGCTCATGGCCGAGGGCCTGGTGAAGGAGGCGGATCTCCGCGGCACGCCCGCCCACCCGGGCCTGGAGCGCCGCTATTACGCGCTCACCGCCGCCGGTCGCAGGGCGCTCGGCGCCGAGGCGGCGCGCCTCAAGGGCACGGCCGCCGTCGCCGCCCGCCGGCTCGGCACCGCGGAAGGGCGCTGACATGGCGCTCCGCGCGTTGCACGCTCTGGTCCGCGTCCTGCCCCGGCCGTTCCGCGACGAGTTCGGCGCCGAAATCCGCGCCGACATCGCGCGCGACCACGCGGCCGCGCGCGCCGCGGGCCCGCCGGCCACGCTCTCGTTCACCCTCGCCACCGCGTTCGACCAGGTCCGCGCGGCGGTCGCCGAACGCGTCCGTCCGTCGATCGCCACACCCGCTCTGCCCACACCTCCCGCAGGAGACACGATGGGATCGTTCACCGACTGGATGCGCGACCTCCGCCACGCGATGCGCACGCTCCGCCGCTCGCCCGGCTTCGCGGCCGTCACGATCGGCACCCTGGGGCTCGCGATCGGTGCGAACGCTGGCATGTTCAGCGTCGTCAATCGCGTGATCCTCGATCCGCTGCCGTTCGGCGACCCGGGCCGCCTCGTGTACGTGGGCGGCACGGCGCCGGGCTCGCAGCTGCCGCAGAACTTCGGCCTCGCCGATGAGTTCGCCCTGCAGTATCGCGAACAGTCGAAGCTCATCGAGGGGGCCGCGGTCTTCGGCGGTGGAACGTCCACCCTGCGCGTGGGCGACCGCGTGGAACGCGTGCGCATGGGGTTCCCCGAGTGGCAGATGTTTCCGGTGCTCGGGGTGAAGCCGGAACTCGGCCGCCTCCCCGTCGCCGGCGACGAGGGCAACGTCGCCCTCATCAGCCACGCGACGTGGCAGACCTGGTTCGGCGGCGATTCCTCGGTGATCGGCAAGACGTATTCGATCAGCTACCAGAACCGCATGATCATCGGCGTGCTGCCCGACGAGTTCAACTTCCCGAACGACGGGACGCAGGTCTGGGTGCCGTACGCGACACACGCCGCGCAGATCCGGCCGGGCAACCTGGGGCAGGGGATGATCGCGCGGATGAAGCCGGGCGTGACGCCGGAGGCCCTCGCCGCCGAGCTCACGACGCTCGCCAAGCGGCTGCCCGACCGCTTCGGCGGCTCGGCCAACTACGCGAAGCTCATCGGCCAGTTCCATGCCGTGGTGCGTCCCCTGCGCGAGCAGATCCTGGGCGACACGGCGCGCGCGCTCTGGATCCTCTTCGCGGCCGTGGGCATCGTGCTGGTCATCGCGTGCGCGAACGTGGCCAACCTGTTCCTCGTGCGCTCCGAAGGCCGGCACCGGGAGATGGCCGTGCGGCGCGCGATCGGCGCGGGCCGCGGCGAGCTCATGCGCCTGCAACTCGCCGAGTCGGTGATCGTGGCGCTCGCCGCGGGCGTGGTGGCCGTGGCGCTCGCGCGGGTCGTGCTGCCGCTGGCCGTGGCGGTGGCGCCGCCGGGCGTTCCGCGCATCGCGACCGTGCACGTGAGCCTCACGACGATCGCGTTCACGGCCGGCGCGGCGATCGTGACGGCGCTGGCGTG
>CAZKYG010000060.1:0-25509 GCA_964556915.1 uncultured Gemmatimonas sp. | reverse complement strand
ATCGTCGACGTGGCGATCGCCCCGGGCGGCTGCGTCGAGACGATCAAGGCGACGACCCACGAGAACCCGACGTACGTCGTCGACGGGATCATCCACTACGGCGTGGCGAACATGCCGGGCGGCGTGCCGCGCACGTCCACGCTGGCCCTTACGAACGCCACATTCCCGTACGCGATGAAGCTGGCGAACAAGGGCTGGAAGGCGGCGCTGGCCGAGGATCCGGGGCTGCTCAAGGGGTTGAACGTCGTCGCCGGGAAGGTGACGTACCAGGGTGTGGCAGACGCGTTCGGGCTCAAGTTCCACGATCCCGCGAAATTCCTCTGAGATGATAGACGATAGACGATAGACCATAGACGATAGACGATAGAAGGGCGGCGAGCGGTCTGGCTCGCCGCCCTTCGTCTGTAACGGCTCCGGGACTGGTGCGGCGTAGGTTCTGAAATACCAATAGCTTGCTCCACTTGGGGGCGGTGGATAGGTTTCAGTCACCTGCCGCAATCCTGCCGTCGCAAAATCGCACCGGTCGCCATCGCGGTGACCGCACGGGCCGCCACCTGAATGCGTTGGCCATTCTTCAAGTTCGATTCCTTCATTCCGGTCAACGCGATCGCCGTGGATCTGGGCACGGCGAACACGCTCGTGTACGTGAAGGGCGAGGGCATCGTGCTCAACGAGCCGTCCGTCGTCGCGATGGATCGGGAGACGAAGAAGATCAAGGGCGTGGGACTCGAGGCGAAGCGCATGCTTGGCCGCACGCCCGAGGGCGTCGTCGCGGTGCGGCCGATGAAGGACGGCGTGATCGCCGACTTCGACGTGACGGAGAAGATGCTCCGGTACTTCCTCGAGCTGATCATCAAGAAGCACGTGTTCACGGTGAAGCCGCGTGTGATCGTGTGCGTGCCGTCGGGCATCACCGAGGTGGAGCGGCGTGCCGTGCGCGACTCCGCGCTCGGCGCGGGCGCGAAGGAAGTGTTCATGGTCGCCGAGCCGATGGCGGCCGCGATCGGCGTCGGCCTGCCGGTGGAGACGCCGACGGGCAACATGGTGATCGACATCGGCGGCGGGACGACGGAGATCGCCGTCATCGCGCTGTCCGGCATCGTGAGCGATACGTCGATTCGCGTGGGTGGGGACGAGATTGACACCGCGATCGTGCAGTTCATGCGCAAGAGCTACAACCTGCTGATCGGCGAGCCGACGGCGGAGCAGATCAAGATCCAGATCGGGTCTGCGGCCCCCATGGGCGAGGAGAAGGAGATGGAGGTCAAGGGGCGCGACCTCGTTTCCGGCATCCCGAAGACGGTGCGCGTGCACTCGGCGGAGATCCGCGAGGCGATCCAGGAGCCGGTGCAGCAGATCGTGGACGCCGTGCGCCGCGCGCTGGAGATCACGCCACCGGAGCTGGCCAGCGACATCGTCGACCGCGGCATCGTCATGACGGGCGGGGGCGCGCTGATTCGCGGGCTCGACATCCTGCTCACGCAGGAAACGGGCCTGCCGATTCACGTGGATGAGGATCCGCTGACGTGCGTCGTGCGGGGCACGGGGCGCATCCTCGACGACGAAGAGAAGTACTGGTCGGTGCTGGCGACCTGACGGTGTCGCCACCGTGGCCCGCGTAACACGCACGGATCCACGACTCGACCTGGCGGCGGCCGCGACGTGCGTGGTTGCCGCGCTGGTGTGCCTGGCCTTGCCGGCCACCACGCGGGACGCCGTCGCCGGTGCCCTGCGGTCCTCGCTGATGGCGCCGCTGTTGCGCCTGCAGGAGCGGGCGGAACTGGGTCGGCGCACGCTCCGCGGTCATGACGTCGCGGCCCAGGTCGCTGACTCGGTGGCGCTTCGCGCGCTGCGGCTCACGGGGATCGAGCAGGAGAACGCCCACCTGCGCGGCCTCCTCGGACTCGGTGCCGCGCTCCGGTGGGGCTTCGTGCCCGCCGAGGCGCTTGGGGGGCGCGGCGTAGGCGACGACCCGACAATGCTGATCTCGGTGGGGCGGCGCGAGGGCATCGAGCCGCTTTCACCGGTGGTCACGCCCGATGGGCTTCTGGGCGTGGTCGATCGTGTGGACGCGAACCTGTCGACCGTGATCCTCTGGCAGCATCCGGACTTTCGGGTGAGTGCGATGTCGACGAACGGCGACGCATACGGCATGGTGCAGGCGCATGGCGGGTCCGGCGCCAACCGGTTCTTCCTCGAGATGCGCGGGGTTCTGCTCCGCGCGCAGCTCAAGCCCGGCGACGTGATCGTGACGTCCGGTCTCGGCGGCGTGTACCCGCGCGGGATCCCGGTCGGGACGGTCGTGTCCGAGCTCCGCACGCCCGACCAGTGGGCACGGAGTTACCTCGTGCGTCCGGCGGTGCCGCTCTCCGAGGCGGGATCGGTGCTCGTGCTCAGCCGCGAGCGGGCGGACGCCGGCGTGCCGAACGTGTGGGCGAGCGCGGTGGGCGCCGATTCGGCGGCGCGGCGCGTCGTGGCGGCGATCGACTCCATCGCGCGCCTCACGGGCGACTCCAATACGGTGCGTCAGCGCCGTGCGCCGATGGACACGGCGCGCGCGCGCGCGGGCGTCCCGGGACGGCGTGGGCCATGAACCGATCGCGGCCGTTCGTGACGGCGTTCTGGATCGTCGTTCTGGTACTGGCCCACTACACGCTGCGGCCGTTCCTCGGCTGGCGCGTGCAGGCGGACTTCCTCATCGTCGCCCTGCTGCTCGTGGCGGTGCGCGCGCGGCCCGCCGTTGCGGCGGTATGCGGCCTGGCGATCGGCGCGGGGACCGACGCGCTCACGCCTGAGACGTTTGGCGCCGGGGCACTCGCCATGACGCTGGTCGGGTTCGGCGCAAGCTGGCTGAAGGCGGCCTTCTTCACCGAGAACCTCGCCCTCAACGCGGTATTCGTCTTTGCGGGCAAGTGGGCGTTCGATGTCGTGTACCTCGTGGCGCAGCGGCGGATGCACGCGGCCGACCTGCTGGTGCAGCTGGTCTGGTGGTCACCGCTGTCGGCAGGGCTCACGGCGGCCGTCGGCATCGGCGTGCTCGTCTGGTCGGGGACGGACTCGGTGCGGAGGCGCGCATGAAGTTCCACCCGAACGATGTCCAGCGACGTTCGCGCGGCGCTGCGGCCGCGCTCTTCCTGACGTTCGTGTTCCTGGTGGGGTCGTTCTTCCGGGCGCAGGTGCTGCAGCATGCCGCCTACGTGGCGAAGGCCGAAGGCAACCGGCTGCGCGAAGTGCCGCTGCCGGCGCCGCGCGGCATGATCAAGGACCGCACGGGCGCGATCCTCGCCGAGAACGTTCCGGGCTATTCCGTGTCAATCATCGTGTCGCGGGCGGATTCGCTCCGGGCCGTGCTCGGACGCATCGCCACGGTAACGCCACTCCCGGACGGCCAGGTGGAGGCGATCGTGCAGCGGTTCCGGCGCAACCTGAACCGGCCGACGGTGATCCTGCCGAGTGCGACGTTCGATGTGGTGAGCCGCCTCGAGGAGCATCGCACGCTCTTCCCCGGTCTGATCGTCCAGGAGGCGCCGCGGCGCTACTATCCCGACGGGGCGGCCGTCGCGGCGGTCGTGGGATACACCGGCGAGGTGACGGAGGAGGAGCTCGCTTCGAGCGCATACGCCGGGTACGCCCCGGGCGACCAGGTCGGCAAGAGCGGACTCGAGCGGGAGTACGAGTCCCGCCTCAAGGGGTCCGAAGGCGTGCGATTCGTGGAGGTGGACGCGCGGGGCCGCGTGGTGCGCGACGCGGACTCGACCTCCACGGTCCTGCCGGAGCCGGCGCCGCCGCTCGTCACGAACATCGACCTCGACCTCCAGCGGTACATGGCGGGCATCTTCGGCGATTCGCTGCGGGGCGCGGCGGTGGCGGTGGACCCCGCCACCGGCGGTGTGCTCGCCCTGCACAGCGCGCCGATCTACGACCCGAACCGGTTTATCGGCGGCGTGTCGTCCGCGTACTACAAGTCGCTGCTCGACGACCCGCGCCTGCCGCTGCTGAACAAGGCCACGCAGGGGCGGTATCCGCCGGGCTCGACGTGGAAGCTTGCCACGGCGATCACGGCCCTCGAGATGGGCGTGGTGAAGATGGACGAGCACATGCCGGTGCCCTGCCGGGGGGGGCTGACCGTCGGCAACCGCGTGTTCAAGTGCCACCTCGCCGCCGGCCACGGTGATCTCACGCTCGGGCAGGCCATCGAGCAGTCGTGTGACGTGTACTTCTACCAGCTTGCCCAGCGCATCGGCCTGCAGGGCCTCGTGGCAGGCGGGCTCAAGCTCGGCTCCGGCGGGAAGAGCGGGATCGACCTGCCCAGTGACAACCGGCCGCTCTACCCGAGCGACCCGGCGGCCGACTACTTCACGCGTCGCTACGGTCCGCGCGGCTGGAACCAGTCGAATGCGCTGAACCTCGCGATCGGCCAGGGCGAGAACTCCCAGACCGTCGTCAACGTCGCAAAGTTCTACACGGCGCTTGCGGAGAACGGTGCGGCCGCCACGCCGCGCGTCGTCAATGGCACGCCGGACACCCGCCAGATCTTCGATCTCGACAGCACGACGCTGGCTGCCCTGCGGACGGCGCTGATGGGCGTGGTGTCGCGCGGCACGGCCCAGTCGGCACGCATCAACGGCGTGGTGATGGCCGGCAAGACGGGCACGGCGCAGACCGGCGTGTTCCGCGGCGGGGTGGAGCAGAACCACGCCTGGTTCGCAGGCTTTGCGCCGGCAGACGTGCCGCGCATCGTCGTCGTGGTGATGCTCGAGTTCGGCGGCCACGGGCCGCGCGCGGCGCACATCGCGTCGAAGATCATGGAGCACTACCTCAAGGTGACGCCGCTCCAGTTCATCAAGACGGAGGGCGATTGAGGCGCCTCACGGACGCCGACTACCCGCTCGTCGTGCTGGCGCTGGTGCTGTCGGCATTCGGCATCGCGACCGTGTACTCGGCGGGACAGACGGACGTCTCCACGAGCCTGGCGGGCCTCTGGCGCATGCAGTCGCTCTACCTCGCGCTCGGGCTGGGCGCCGCCTGGGTGGTGAGCCGTGCGCGCGTGCGGCTCCTCGACAACCTCACGCCGGTCGTGTACGGAGGAGCCGTATTCGTCCTGCTGCTCCTCCTGTTCATCGGCCGCGGCGCGGGCACGGGCAAGAGCACGCACAGCTGGATCTACATCGGGGACGTGTCGATCGGCCAGCCGTCGGAACTCGCGAAGATTGCGGTGGTCCTCATGCTGGCGAAGGTGCTCGCCCGCGGTGACGCCCCGAAGACGCTGCCCGAGTTGTGGAAGCCGGCCGTCGTGGTGGCCGTGCCGTGGGTCCTGATCATGCTGCAGCCCGACCTCGGCACCGGACTGGTCTTCATCGCCATCTTTTTCGCGATGCTGTACTGGGCGGGCGCGAGCTGGCAGCTGCTCGTCATGGTGGCGAGCCCGGTCGTCAGCCTCGCGCTGGCGTTCAGCACGCGGCTCTGGGGCGCGTGGTTCATCCTGATCGTCCTGCTCATCTACTGGTCGCGGCCGCACATTGGCGAGAGCGTGGCCGTGGTGGCGGCGAACCTCGCGTTCGGGGTGGTGGCCCCGTTCCTCTGGGACCACCTGAGCGCGTACCAGCAGCGCCGGCTCCTGGTGTACCTCGACCCGTCGAGCGACCCCCTGCGGGGCGGCTACCACGTGCTCCAGTCGCAGGTCGCCATCGGGTCCGGCGGCTGGCTGGGCAAGGGCTTCACGCACGGCACGCAGAAGCGCCTCGCGTTCCTGCCCGAGCAGCACACGGACTTCATCTTCCCGGTGCTGGGCGAGGAACTCGGGTTCGTCGGCGTCGTCGTCGCGCTGGGCCTGTTCGCCTGGCTCATGATGCGGTGCATCCGCATTGCGGCGCGTTCGCAGAATCCGTTCGCCAGCCTCGTGGCGTTCGGCCTGGTCGCGATGCTGTTCTTCCACGTCATCGAGAACGTGGGCATGACCATCGGCGTCATGCCCATCACGGGCATCCCGCTGCCGTTCTTCAGCTACGGCGGGTCGTTCATGCTCGCGTGCTGGATCGCGGTCGGCCTGCTGATCCGCCTGTCGCTCGAGGGCCGCGGGCAGGCCGATACCCTGGTGATCTGACCGGCGGCAGTTGCCGTGCCGGAGCGGTAGATTTCCGCATGGCCTGGTTTCGCAAGGAAAAGAAGCCGCGCAAGCCGCTGCCGGCAAAGCTCGACATCCCGCCGGACGCATTCGAGAAATGCGAGTCGTGCGGGCACACGGACATCCGCGAGACGTTCGCCAGGCACTTCAACGTGTGTCCCGCGTGCGGCTTCCACCGCCGCCTGCGCGCCATCGAATACGCGACGCTCCTGCTCGACGAAGGATCGATCGAGGAGACGGAGCCGGCGGTGCGCTCCGTGGATCCCCTCGGATTCCCCGACTATCCCGCGCGCCTGAAGAAGGCGCGGGCCAATGCGGGCGAAGCCGACGCGATCCTGACCACGAGCGGCACCATGGACGGCGTGCCCGTGAATCTCGGCGTCATGGATTTCGCCTTCATGGGCGGCTCGATGGGGTCCGTCGTCGGGGAAAAGATCGCCCGGCTGGGCCAGCGGTCGCTCGAGACGAAGTTTCCGCTCATCATCGTGTCGGCGTCGGGCGGCGCCCGCATGCAGGAGGGCGTGCTCTCGCTCATGCAGATGGCCAAGACGTCGGCCATGCTGTCGCAGCTCTCGGAGCGCCGGATTCCGTATGTGTCCATCCTGACGAACCCGACGACGGGAGGCGTGAGCGCCAGCTACGCGATGCTCGGCGATGCCATCCTGGCCGAACCGGGCGCCGTGATCGGGTTCGCGGGGCCGCGCGTGATCAAGCAGACCCTCGGCCAGGACCTGCCCGAAGGCTTCCAGACGGCCGAGTTTCTCCTCGACCACGGCATGGTGGACGCCGTCGTGCACCGCAAGGAGCTGAAGATGACCGTCGGGCAGCTCCTGCGGCACATGAGCGGCAAGCCGGCCGGCACAGGATGGGCGTCGGCCTGACGTCGTATCAGGATTCGCTCGACTTCCTGTTCGCGCGCACCACCGGCGCGTGGAAGCTTGGGCTCGAACGGGTCGAGGAGTTGCTCGCGCTCCTGGGCAACCCGCATCGCGCCGTCCCGGCGCTGCACGTCGCCGGCACCAACGGCAAGGGGAGCGTCTGCGCCGGGCTCGAGGGCATCCTGCGCGCGCGCGGCCTCAGGGTCGGGAAGTACACGTCGCCGCACCTCGTGGATTTCCGGGAGCGGTTCGTGATCGACGGCGCCCCCGTCGAACCGGAGCGGATCGTCGACTTCGTGCAGCGCTGGACGCCCGAGGTCGAGCGCCTCGGGGCGACGTTCTTCGAGGCCACCACCGCCATGGCGTTCGCGTTCTTCCGTGAGGCAGAACTCGACGTCGCGGTGATCGAAACCGGACTCGGCGGGCGGCTCGACGCGACCAACGTCGTGACGCCGCTCGTGGCCGGCGTGACCAACATCGGCATCGATCACGTCGAGTACCTCGGTGACACGCGGGAGCGTATCGCCGCGGAAAAGGCAGGCATCTTCAAACGCGGCGTGCCGGCCGTCGTCGGCGAACCCGACCGTCCGATCGCCGACCTGCTGGCGACGCTCGCGCACGAGCGCGGGGCGGAACCGATCCTCCGCGTGTTCGGCGGGGATGGCCCGACCGCGGTCTCCGTCTGGGCCGACGCCACGACGTTCCAGTACGGCGGGCGTACCTGGCGGTCGCCGCTGGTGGGCCGGCACCAGGCCGCCAACGGCGCCGTGGCGATCGAAATGGCGCGCGCCCTGCCGAACCGGTTTCGCCCCGCCGACGATGCCGCCACGGAAGCCGGATTGGCGCGCGCGGTGCTCGCCGGACGGTTCCAGCGCTCCGGCCGATACGTGTTCGATGTGGCCCACAACCCGGCTGGCGCCCGCGTCCTGGCCGACACCCTCGGCGCGGCGCCGCAACGGCAGCCCGTCGTGGCGGTCCTGTCCGTCCTGGCGGACAAGGACTGGCGCGGGATGATGGACGCGCTCGGGCCGCTCGTGGAGCGGTTCGTGCTGACCGTGGCCCCGACGTCGCCGCCGAGTCGCACCTGGAGCCTGCCGGAGCCGCTGGCCTATGCCCGTGAGCGTGGATGGCGGGCCGTCGTGTCCCGCGATTTCGACCGCGCGCTCGTACGTGCCGCCGAGGATGCCGGTACGGTGCTCGTGACCGGCTCGTTCCACACGGTGGGCGACGCGATGTCCCGTCTGGAGGTCTCTCCGACCGGCGGGTAGCTTTCCCGGATGGCGGGCGGAGCGCTTCCCGGGTTTCGGGACTTCTATCCGGACGAGTTCGCGCATCGCGCCCACATCTTCCGGGCGTGGCGCGAGGTCGCCCGTCGGTTCGCGTTCGTCGAGTACGACGGGCCGCCGCTCGAACCGCTCGACCTGTACACGAAGAAGAGCGGCGAGGAAATCGTCGGCCAGCTGTACAACTTCGAGGACAAGGGCGGCCGGCAGGTCGCGTTGCGCCCGGAGATGACGCCCACGTTCGCCCGCATGGTCGCGGAACGGGCCAACGCCCTGCGCAAGCCCGTGCGCTGGTTCTCGATTCCGCAGCTTTTCCGGTACGAGCGGGCGCAGCGCGGCCGGTTGCGCGAGCACTTCCAGCTCAACGTGGACATCGTGGGCGAGGCGAGCGAGGTGGCGGACGCGGAGTTGCTCGCCGTTGCGATCGGCATCATGCAGGAGCTCGGACTCACCGCGCAGGACGTGCGTGCCCGGGTGAGCGACCGCCGGTTGCTGAACGCGATCCTCGGTGCGATCGGCGTGGGGGGTGACGCGATCGGTGCGGCGTACGCGATGCTCGACAAGACCGGACGGCAACCCGAGGCGGTGGCGCGGGAGAAGCTCGCGGCAGCGGGGCTGCCCCCGGCAGCGGTTGATGCGGTCGTCGGGCTCACCACGGCCGGCGCGCTGGATCGCGTGCGTGCCGCGCACGGCGGGAACCCGGACGTTGCCGCCGCACTCGCCCGACTCGACGCGTACCTCTCCCACGCGCGCGCCCTTGGCATCGGCGACTGGATCGACGTGGATCTTTCGATCGTGCGTGGGCTCGCCTACTACACCGGGATTGTCTTCGAGTTATTCGACGCGAAGGGCGAACTGCGCGCCATCTGCGGCGGTGGCCGGTACGACAACCTCCTCAAGGACCTCGGTGGCGTGGACCTGCCCGCCCTCGGGTTCGGCATGGGCGACGTCGTGCTCGGCGAATTGCTCAAGGATCGCGGGCTGATGCCCGCCGCGGCGCAGGCGCCCGAGTTCTACGTCGTCGCCGGCCCCGAGGCCACGGTCGCGCGGGTGCTGGCGGTGGCGGCCGCGCTGCGCGAACTCGGCGCGGCGGTGGATTACCCGATCAGCGCCGAGAAGCTCACCACGCAACGCACCAACGCACAGTTGCAGGCGGCGCAGAAGTCCGGGGCGGCATACGGCGTGGTGGTCCGCGGCGATGCGGTCGCGGACGTGCGCCTCCTCACGCTCGACCGGTCGGGCAACGTGCCGCTCGACATCGCGGCGCTGTGCAGCGGCAACGTGCAGCTCGCCGAAAAGGCATTGCGCGAGTTCAGGAAGCGGGCAGACGACAAGCGCCTGTCCGTCCCCACCACGGAAACGCCCGGCTGATGGCAGACGACAAGAAGCTCACGACCCGCGCCGAAGACTTCAGCGCCTGGTACAACGAAACCGTGCTCCGCTCGGGGCTCGCCGACTATTCGCCGGTGAAGGGCTCGATGGTGATCCGCCCCAACGGCTACGGCATCTGGGAGCGCATGCAGCGCGCCCTGGACGACATGTTCAAGGCGACGGGCCACCAGAACGCCTATTTCCCGCTCTTCATCCCGCAGAGCTTCATCGCGAAGGAAGCGAAGCACGTGGAGGGCTTCGCGCCGGAACTGGCGATCGTGACGCACGGTGGCGGCAAGGAGCTGGAGGAGCCGCTCGTGGTGCGCCCCACGAGCGAGACGATCATCTACCACATGTACGCGAAGTGGGTGCAGAGCTACCGCGACCTGCCGATCCTCATCAACCAGTGGGCGAACGTGGTGCGTTGGGAGATGCGCACGCGGCTCTTCCTGCGCACGCTGGAGTTCCTCTGGCAGGAAGGTCACACGGCGCACGCCACGCACGACGAGGCCGAGGCCGAGGCGCTCACGATCCTTGGCATCTACCGCCGGTTCGCCGAGGAGTGGATGGCGATGCCCGTGCTCACGGGCCTCAAGAGCGACAGCGAGCGGTTCGCCGGCGCGCTGCGCACGTACTGCATCGAGGCGATGATGCAGGATCGCAAGGCGCTCCAGGCCGGGACGTCGCACAACCTGGGCCAGAACTTCGCCAAGGCGTTCGACCTCAGGTTCCAGACGGAGTCGGGCGACATGGCGCACGCCTGGAACACCAGCTGGGGCGTATCGACGCGGCTGATCGGCGGACTCGTGATGACGCACGGCGACGACAACGGCCTGCGCATTCCCCCGCGCCTGGCGCCGGTCGAGGTCGTGATCGTGCCCATCTGGAAGAGCGACGACGAACGTGGCCGCATGACCGAGGCCGCGATGCAGCTGAAGCAGGAGCTCACCGAGTGGACGGGCCGCGGCGCGACGGACCGGCTGCGCGTGCACGTGGACGCGCGCGACGGCATGAAGCCCGGCGCCAAGTACTACGAATGGGAACTGCGCGGCGTACCGCTCCGGCTCGAGCTCGGCCCCAAGGATCTTGAGAAGCAGTCGGTCTTCTCGGCGCGCCGCGACACGCGCGCGAAGGCCGCGATACCGCGCGCCGGCGTGGCTGCGTCCGTCGCGATGCTGCTCGTCACGATCCAGGCCGTCATGCTGGCGGCCGCGCGCGCGATGCGCGAGCAGCTTTCGGTGCGCGGGGTGACGTCGTACGACGAGTTCAAGGAGATCATGGCGGGCGACGGGGCCTTCGTGTACGCGGGCTGGAACGGCGATCCCGCCGTCGAGGCCCGCGTGAAGGAGGAGACGAAGGCGACAATCCGCGTGATCCCGGACGTGGAGTTCCGGTCGGCGACGCCGCCCGCGACGTGCCTGGTGACGGGCGAACCTGCGCGGCACGAGGTGGTGTGGGCGAAGGCCTACTGACCGAGCCGTTCGCGCACCGCGACGGCGTCTTCCACTGCGAAGACGTCCCGGCCGAGGCGATCGCGATCGCCGCGGGGACGCCGACGTTCGTGTACAGCGCGGGCGCCGTGCGCGACCGCTACCGTCGGTTGGCCGCGGCGCTCGACGGCTGCGCGGCGCGCATCCATTGCAGCCTGAAGGCCAACGCCAACCGCGCGCTGCTCGTGCAGCTGCGCGAGCTCGGGGCGGGCGTGGACGTTGTCAGCGGCGGTGAGCTCGCGCGCGCGCGCGCGGGCGGGTTCGCCGGGCACGACATCGTCTGCGGCGGCGTCGGGAAGACGGCGCGCGAGATCTGCGAGGCGCTGGAAGCACGCGTCAAGCTCGTGAACGTCGAATCGCTCGCGGAGCTGGAACTCGTGGATGCCGTGGCAGGGGAACTCGGGGTCCTTGCGCCGGTGGGCATTCGCGTGAACCCCGAGGTCACGGTCACCAATCCGCACCACTACATCGCCACGGGCGAACGCGGTCACAAGTTCGGCATCCCGCATGCCGAGGCGATGCACACCGCACGCGCGGCGCTCGGCATGGCGCACGTGCGGCTGGTGGGCCTGGACATGCACGTCGGGTCGCAACTGGCGACGCTCGAACCCTATCGCGACGGCGTGGCGCGGCTCTCGGCGCTCGCGCAGGACATGCGCGCGGCGGGCGCGCCGCTCCGCTACCTCGACGTCGGGGGCGGCCTGCCAGTCGCGTACGCCGAAGGGGATCCGGAACCCGACCTCGACGGGTTCGGGGAGATCATGCGCGCGGCCACCGCCCGCCTCGGGCTCGAGCTCATTGTCGAGCCGGGGCGGTTCATCATGGGTACCAGCGGTGTGCTGCTCACGCGCGTGCTGTACCGGAAGGAGAACGGCGGGCGGCGCTACGTGATCGTGGACGCGGGCATGAACGACCTGCTGCGCCCCTCGCACTACGACGCGTATCACCGCATCGATGCCGTGCGCCCGACGGGCTGCACGGTGACGGCCGACGTCGTGGGCCCCGTGTGCGAGACGGGGGATTTTCTCGCCCTCGGCCGCGACGTGGACGACGTGGCGCCCGGCGACCTCATGGTCGTGCATGGCGCGGGGGCCTACGGCTACGTAATGTCGTCGAACTACAATGCCCGTCCGCGGGCGGCGGAGGCGGTGGTGGACGGACACCGTTTCGCCGTGGTTACGCGGCGGGAGACGTACGAAGACCTGATGCGGCTCGAGGTACAGGACCCGGACTGGAGGGATGCCTGATGCTCGTCGGCTTGATGTCGGACACCCACGATCGCATTCCCGCGATCCGCGAGCTGCTGAAGGAGATGACCCAGCGGGGCGTGGGCATGGTCCTGCACGCGGGGGACTACTGCTCGCCGTTCGCGCTCCAGCCGTTCCAGGATGCGGGCGTGGCGCTTGCGGGCGTTTTCGGGCACAACGACGGGGACCCCGAGGGCCTCAAGGCGTTCGCCGCGCAGGGCATGGGCCACGAGCTCTTCGAGTCCCCGCACAGCCTGACGATCGGCGAGCACAAGATCCTCATCGTGCACGACCTCGGCGACGTGGCGCTGCGCTCGATCAAGCAGCACCACATCGTCGTGCACGGGATGGAGCACCAGCAGTCCATGAAGACGCGCGGCGAGTCGCTCATCATCTGCCCGGGCGAAGCGTGCGGGTGGATCCACGGCGCGCCGACCGCCGCCGTGCTCGACCTCGACACCAGGCATGCGGAGTTCATCAAGTTGACGGGAGACCAGTGGAAATACTGACGCGGGCGGCGCGCGTGGGCGGGAGCCTCCGGGCATGACGTCGCGCATCCTCATCCTCGACTGCGGCAGTCAGTTCACCCAGCTCATCGCCCGCCGCGTGCGCGAGGCGCACGTGTACTGCGAGATCCATCCACCGGACAGGCCGCTGGCATGGATCCGCGACTGGAAGCCCACCGGGATCATCCTCAGCGGCGGCCCGAACTCGGTAACCGACGAAGGCGCGCCGACGTTCGACACGGCGATCCTCGACGTGGCACCGATTCTCGGCGTGTGCTACGGCATGCAGTGGATTGCCCACGCCGAAGGCGGCAGGGTGGAGGGCGGCGGCCGGCGGGAGTATGGCCGTGCGGACGTGACGGTCGAGGAGGCGTCGGGCGTGTGGCAGGGATTCGCGCCACACGAGCACACCCAGGTGTGGATGAGCCACGGCGACCATGTCGCGGTGGTGCCGCCGGGGTACGTGCTCACGGCGTCGAGCGACGCCAATCCGGTCGTCGGGTTCCGTCACGCGTCGAAGCCGATCCACGCCATCCAGTTCCACGCCGAGGTTGCGCACACGCTGCGCGGCGCCGAGGTGATCGAGAATTTCCTGTTCGGCGTGTGCCACGCGGCGGCGGACTGGACGCCGGGGTCGTTCGTGGAGCAGGAACTGGAGAAGATCCGGGCCATGGTGGGCGATGCCCACGTGATCTGCGGCCTGTCCGGCGGGGTGGACTCCTCGGTCGCGGCCGCGCTCGTGCATCGGGCCATCGGCGACCAGCTGACGTGCATCTTCGTGGACACCGGCCTCCTCCGCCTCCACGAGCGCGAGCAGGTCGAACGCACGTTCCGCCAGCACCTCGGCATCCCTCTCGTCACCGTGCGGGCGGAGGAGCGCTTCCTGTCCGCGCTCGCGGGCAAGGACAACCCCGAGGAGAAGCGGAAGATCATCGGCCACACGTTCATCGACGTGTTCGAGGAGGCGGCCGCGCGCGAAGGAAAAAACGCCAGCTTCCTCGTACAGGGGACGCTGTACCCCGACGTCATCGAGTCGTTCAGCCCGAAGGGCGGCCCCAGCGCGACAATCAAGACGCACCACAATGTGGGCGGTCTCAAGCCGGGCATGAAGTTCAAGCTTATCGAGCCGCTCCGGGAGCTCTTCAAGGACGAGGTGCGCAACGTTGGCCGCTCGCTCGGGCTGCCGGAGGAGATGGTGGGCCGGCATCCGTTTCCCGGGCCGGGGCTCGCGATCCGCGTGCTCGGGGCCGTGGACGCGGCTTCGCTCGACACGCTGCGTCAGGCGGATGCCATCTACCTGGAAGAGATCCGCGCGGCCGGCTTGTACGATGACATCTGGCAAGCGTTCGCCGTGTTCCTCCCGGTGCGCTCGGTCGGGGTGATGGGGGACGGGCGCACCTACGAGAACGTCATTGCGCTGCGCGCCGTGACGAGCCGCGACGGGATGACCGCGGACTGGTTCCCGTTTCCCCCCGACGTGCTCGCGCGCATCTCGAACCGCATCATCAACGAGGTCCGGGGCGTGAATCGCGTCGTGTACGACGTCAGCAGCAAGCCGCCGGCAACCATCGAGTGGGAGTAGGGCCGGCGCGTCTCCTCGGGACGCTGCGGGTCCTCCTGTTCGAGCCGGGCCGCCTCTCGGCCGAGAGCGCCGCGGGAACGCGCGGCGGCCACGCGCTCGGCCCGGTGACGCTGTTCGTCCTCTGCAGCGCGGCCTTCTTCGTGTCGGTGCCGGTGGCGCGCCTCGTCGATCCAGACGCGCCGAGCATCCACGTACGCACCGCGGCCGACAGCGCCGTGATGATGCTCGCCGACTCGGCGGCGTTCGTCGGCGCGCCGGAGGTGCGCGAGAACCTCGTGGTGCGCGCCGTCGGCGCCGGACGGGCCTGGACGCTGTTCACACACCAGGCGGTGCTCGAGGACATCGTCGCCAACGCGGTGCCGCGCGCGGCACTCCTGCTGCTGCCGCTGTTCGCCCTGCTCACCTTCCTCGCATGGCGCGGCAGCGGGGCCGGGTTCGGCGCTCACCTCACCTTCGCCCTCGACGTGCACTCGGCCTGCTTCGCGGCGCTCCTCGTCCCGGCGTTGTTGCAGCCGCTGCACAGCACCGCCGTCGGGGTGCTCGGCTCCCTGGGCGTGCTCGTCTATACGACGTGGTACGTGATCGCCGCCGGGCGGCGCGCGCTCGGGGGTACGGCCCGCGAGGTGAACCTGCGCATGACCGTCGTCGGCGTGCTGTATGCGCCCGTGGCACTCGCCGTCACGCTCGGACTGGCGCTTGCCGCGGTCCGGTCGCTGTAGCGTGCGGGAACCATTGCCCGGACCGGGGGGCCGGTAGTGCTTCCGCTCGCCGAACTGCGCCCTACCTGGGCTGAACTCCGTGAGATGGTGCGCCTCGCGTGGCCCGTGGTGCTCGCCCAAGTGGGCATCATGCTCCTGGGCGTTGTGGATACCGCGATGGTCGGCCGCGTCGGCCCTGACGCGGTGGCCGCCGTCGCCCTCGGGCATATCTACTGGGTGAACCTGTCCGTGCCGGGGATCGGGCTGCTGCTGGCCCTGGATCCGGTCGTCGCGCAGGCGTTCGGGGCCGGCGACCGCGGTGCCGTGGCGCGCGGCGTGCAACGTGGCGTGATTCTCGCCGTGGTGCTCACCGTGCCCACCGTACTCCTGCTCCTGCCCGGCGAACTGTTTCTTGGCGCCCTGCGCCAGCCGACGACCGTCACGCCGCTCGCGGCGAGCTGGGCGCGATGGAGCGCGTTCGGCGTGCTGCCGTTCTACTTGTTCGTCGCGTTCCGGCAATCGCTCCAGGCGATGGCGCACACACGGGCCATCGTGATGGCCATCCTGCTGGGCAATGTGCTCAACGCATGCCTCAACTGGGTGCTGATCTACGGCCACCTCGGGGTGCCGCCGCTCGGCGCGGTCGGCAGCTCGATCTCCACGGCCATCGGCCGGTGGGCCATGCTCGCGATGCTCGTCTGGTTCGGCCGTGCGCAGATCCTCCCGCACCTGCGTCCCTGGGCCCGCGAGTCGTGGCGCCTGCGGCCGCTCCTGCGCATGCTCGGCGTGGGGCTGCCCGTGGCCTTCCAGCAGTGGCTCGAAGTCGGCGTGTTCGCTGCCGGCGCCGTGGCCATCGGCTGGATCGGCGTGAAACCGCTGGCCGCGCACGAGGTGGCCATCAACCTCGCCGCACTGACGTTCATGGTGCCGATGGGCGTGGCCGCGGCCGCGGCGGCGATGGTCGGGCGCGCGATCGGGCGTGGCGACATTGCGGCGGCCCGGCGCGACTCCGTTGCGGCGATCGGCGTGGGCCTCGCGTTCATGCTGGGGGCGGCGCTCGTGTTCGCGCTCGCTCCGGGCGCGCTGGCCGGCGCGTTCCTCGACGATCCCGAGACCGTGGCGATCGCCACGTCGCTCATCGCGATCGCGGGCGCGTTCCAGGTGTTTGACGGGATCCAGGGTGTGTGCCAGGGCATCCTGCGCGGCGCCGCCGACACCCGGGTGCCGTTGCTCCTGCACCTCGGCGGCTTCTGGGGGATCGGGGCGCCCCTCGGGCTTGCGCTGGCGTTCCCGGCGGGGCTCGGGCCGCGCGGCGTCTGGCTGGGCTACCTGGGCAGTCTCGTCGTGGTTGCCGCGGCGCAACTCATGCGCGTGCGCTGGCGGCTCTCACGCGATATCGCGCGATTGCAGATCGACGAGCACAGGGAATTGGCGGCCATGGCCGGCGATCCGGCCGGCGGGACGTAGCGTCAGACGCCCTTTTCGTTGAGCAGCGCCATGAACTCCGCGGGCTGCGTGATCTTCAGGAGACGCTCCGGGACTTCGGGGTCCTTCGAGAACTGCGCGATCTTGCCGAGCACCGGCAGGTACTGGTTGGACACCTCGAGCGGCGGCGCGACAATGAGGAAGAAGAAGTAGACCGGCTTGTCGTCGATCGCCTTGAAGTCCACGCCCTCGCGCTTGCGGCCGAAGGCGACGCGCAGCTTGTTCACGACGAGCGATCGGCAGTGGGGGATGGCGATGCCGCGGCCGATGCCCGTCGAGCCGAGGTTCTCGCGGCGCTTCAGCATCTTGAACAGCATCGCCTCGTTCTTCTCGTCGAGGCCCAGGAGCGAGATCAGCTCCTTCAGGACATCGTCCTTGGTCGTGCCGACGATGTCGAGCTTGACCGCATCTTCCGAGAAGAACTCGCGCAGTTCCATCCGGCACCCCGTGAGGTTCAGGCCGCGCGGCACGTATCCGCGACCGGGGGAAGGATAATGTTGCGCGCAAAGCGCGTCAAATCGTGATGTTGCAAGCAGTTGGAGGTTGCGATAGGATTCACCTCAATGCGCCAATTCCCGTACCCGACCGGGCATGCCGTGCCCCTCTTCCTGGCTCCGATGGCCGGGGTGTCGGAGTCTCCGTTCCGGCAGCTCTGCCGCCGGCATGGCGCAGATGTGGTCGTGACGGAGTTTCTCTCGGCCGAGGGCATCCGCCGCGAGAATGCGGCCACGATCGACAAGCTCCGGTTCGGGCCTGACGAGCGTCCGATCGGCGTGCAGATCTTCGGCGCCGACCCGGCCGCGATGGCCGAGGCCGCCGCCTTCGTCACCGACGTGTTCCAGCCGGAGTTCATCGACATCAACTTCGGGTGCCCGGTGAAGAAGGTCGTCAAGCGCAACGGGGGCTCGGGATGCTTGCGCGACCTGTCGCTCGTCGAGGGTGTGATACGCGCCGTGTCGGCCGCCACGTCGCTGCCGGTGACCTGCAAGATCCGCAGCGGCTGGAACGAGGAGATGCGTGATCCGGTCACGATCGGCCTCCGGTGCCAGGACGCGGGTGCGCGCGCCATCGCCTTGCATCCGCGGACGCGCACGCAGATGTACAGTGGCTCCGCGCGCTGGGAAGAGATCGCGACGCTCGTCGCCGCGCTCGACATTCCGGTGATCGGCAACGGCGACATCAAGACGGCCGCCGATGCGTACCGCATGTGGCGTGAGACGGGATGCGCCGGTGTCATGATCGCACGCGGGTCGTTCGGCCAGCCGTGGGTGTTCGCGCAAGCGCGGGCCCTGATCGAGGGACGTACGCCGCCGCCAACGCCACCGGTGGAGGAGCGCTTCGCCGTCGCCCTCGCGCACGCGCGCCTGGTGCAGGCGTACGAGGCCGATCCGGAGGGCGCCGCCCTCGAGTTCCGCAAGCACCTCGGGTGGTACGTGCGCGGCCTGCCGCATTCGGCGGACCTGCGCAAGCAACTCCACCAAGTCAGTTCGTTCGGCGAGGTGGAAGGCATCTTCGCGGATTACCTCATGGCCGGAGCGCGCGGCGACTTCGATGCCGCGACCGATGCCGCGACCGATGCCGGGACGGCCGGGGACATGGCCACGGTCGGGGCAGTGGACGGATGATCCGGGAGCGCGTACGCGCGCTCCTCGAGGATGTCGCGGCCGGAGCGGCGACCGTGGACGACGCCCTCGCGCGCCTGGCGTCGGAGCCCTTCGAGGTACTCGGCCACACGACCGTCGATCACCATCGCGCCGTGCGCCAGGGGTATCCCGAGGTCGTGTACGGTGCGGGCAAGACGGCGGCGCAGGTGCAGGAGATCTGCGCGAGCATCGCCGCGCGCACCGGCCGGTTCCTCGTGACGCGCGCGAGTGACGGGCAGCGTCAGGCGCTTGCCGCGGCGGTCCCCGGCGCCATCGTCAACGAGCCCGCGCGCACGGTGCGTCTCGGGGGGCTGCCGGCCGGCGGCGGTGACGTGGAGCGGCGCGTTCTGGTGGTCACGGCCGGGACAAGCGACCTGCCGGTTGCCGAGGAGGCGGTGGAGACCTTGCACGCGCTCTGCATCGGCACGGACCGGCTCACCGACGTGGGCGTGGCCGGTATCCACCGGCTGCTCTCCCGGACGGCGGTGCTCGAGGCGGCCCGGGCGGTGATCGTCGTGGCCGGCATGGACGGCGCTCTCCCGTCGGTGGTCGGCGGCATCGTGCGCGTGCCGGTCATCGCCGTGCCGACGAGCGTCGGCTACGGCGCCAGCTTTGGCGGACTCGCGGCCTTGCTGACCATGCTCAACAGCTGTGCGGCGGGGGTGACGGTCTGCAACATCGACAATGGATTTGGCGCCGCGATGTCGGCGGCGCGCGCGATCGGCGGGTAGCGCCGCTCGCGTCCGGACACCACGCGGGGAGGCAATCATGGACGACGCACGTCGCCGCCTGTCGCGACGCGAGGCGCTGAAGATCGGCGCTGGCGCGGGACTGGCAATTACGTTCGCGGGAGTGGATGCCTTCGGCGTGCCACTCGCTCACGCCGGCGCGCGGGCGACATCAGCCCCGACGCCGGCTCCGGCGCCGGCGAGCCAGACCGATCTCCTCACGCGCCCGATCCCGTCGTCCGGCGAGCGGCTCCCGATCGTCGGCATGGGGACGGCGCGCAACTACGAGCAGCCTGCGCCGGAGCAGGTGCCGGCGCTGCGTGACGTGATCCGCGAGTTTCCGGTCATGGGCGGCCGCGTGCTCGACACGGCGCCAGCCTATGGCCGCGCAGAGTCCGTGGTCGGCGACCTGATGGCTGAACTCAAGAACCGGGACAGGTACTTCATCGCGACCAAGGTGTCGCTCGGTGGCCGCGGAGGCGGCGGCCGCCGCGGTGGCGGAGCTCCTGGCGCGATGGCCGGAGGCGCCGACGCCGCGAAGGCGTCGCTGGACCAGTCGCTCGCGCACCTGCGGACCGATCGCATCGACCTGATGCAGATCTGGAACATGTCGCAGCCGGAGGTGCTGCTGCCGGTCATCGATGAATGGAAGGCGGCCGGCAAGGTGCGGTACACCGGCATCACCACCAGTAGCGACCGCCAGTACGAGGGACTCGAGGCGTTCATGAAGTCCCGGAAGACGGACTTCATACAGATCGACTTCGCGATCGACAATCGCACGGCCCAGGAGCGCATCCTGCCGCTGGCGGCGGATCGCGGCATGGCGGTGCTGATCAACCTGCCGTTCGGGCGCGGGCGACCGTTCCAGAAGGTGCAGGGCAAGCCGCTTCCCGGATGGGCGAAGGACATGGGCTGCACCGACTGGTCGCAGGTGTTCCTCAAGTACATCGTTGGACATCCCGCGGTGACGTGCGTGATTCCGGGCACAGAGAAGGTCGAGTACCTGAAGCTCAACCTTGGCGCCGCACGTGGAGTGCTCCCCGACGCCGCGCTCCGCAGGCGCATGGAAGCGGACTTCGACGCCCTGTGACGGGAACCGTTCCGCCGGATACTGCCGCCAGCTACCTCCGTCAGGCAGATGGGCGGGGCTTCCATGCCGTGTTATGTTTCGAAGGTCAACGGGGGCGACCGGTTTCGATTGTGTAGGTGGCCCCGCGGTTGCGTGCCCAGGTCCTCGAGCCCCTGGTAAAACACTCGGGAAACATCCAAACGCGAACAACAACTTCGCCCTGGCTGCGTAACCTGGCTTAGCCGGTTACACCAGCAGTGCTCACAGGGAAGCCCTCCCGGGGCGGCTCGGTGAGTATCGCAAATCCGGGATAGCGCCGCCGTTCGCCGTTGGCGGCGGCGCGAAACTCAAGACGGCTCATCCAGCGGTAGGCGGCCTGTCGGCCAGCCGCTGGAGACACCAATCGACGGGCTACGCACGTAGGCGCTGCGGGAGATCTTATGCAAGACGGGAGTTCGATTCTCCCCGCCTCCACCTGAGGGGAGACGGCAGAAGGCAGAGAGCGGCGGGGCCGGGATCGGCTCCGCCGCTCTTCGTTGCCCGCGCTCCCGGACGTCAGCCCAGACGGTGCTTTGCCTCGACCGTCGGCGGCCTGGTCGGATAGCGCCCGGAGAAGCACGCATCGCAGAAGCCGCTCGGCCCGTCCGGGACGGCGGCCAGCATCCCGTCGAGCGAGAGGTAGCCGAGCGAGTCCACGCCGATGGTCTTCGCGATGTCGGCGACGGACATGTTCGCGGCGATCAACTCCTTCCGGTCGGGTGTGTCGATGCCGTACCAGCACGGCCCCGTGATGGGCGGCGACGACACGCGCATGTGCACGTCCTTGGCGCCCGCGGCACGGATGAGCGTGACGAGGCCCTTCGTCGTCGTGCCGCGGACGATCGAGTCATCCACCATCACGACCTTCTTGCCTTCGATGATCTCGCGGACGGGGTTGTACTTCACCTTCACCTTGGCATTGCGCCCGGCCTGCGTCGGCTGGATGAATGTGCGGCCGACATAGTGGTTCCGGATGAGCGCGAACTCGAGGGGAATACCGGACGCCTCGGAGAAACCGAGCGCCGCGGCGTTGGACGAGTCGGGCACGGCGAACACGAAATCAGCGCCGGGCGCGGGATGTTCGCGCGCGAGGCGGCGTCCCAGTTCGCGGCGCGCGCGGTCCACCGATCCGCCGAACACCTTGCTGTCGGGACGTGCGAAGTAGACGAACTCGAATACGCAACGGTGCAGCGGTGACGCCGCGGGACGTTCGATCGTGCGCATGCCGGACGCATCCACCGCAATGATCTCGCCGGGTTTCACGTCACGGACGTAGGTGGCGCCGACGATGTCGAGCGCACACGTCTCCGACGCGAACACGGTCGCGCCGTCGAGCGTCCCCATGGCGAGGGGACGCCAGCCGTTGGGGTCGCGCGCAGCGAGCAGCGTGTCGTTGATCAGCACGAGGAGCGAGTACGCACCCTGGACGCCCGCGAGGGCCTCGGCCAGCTGTTCCTCCGGTTTCGCGCTGCGGGCGCGGGCGAGGCGGTGCACGATGACCTCGGAGTCCATCGTCGAGCTGAAGATGGACCCGCTGTCCTCGAGCTCGTTCCGGATTTCGGTGGCGTTCGTGAGGTTGCCGTTGTGCGCGAGGCCGATATGGCCGCCCTTGAACGACACGAGGGCGGGCTGGGCATTCTCGATCGTCGACGATCCGGCCGTGGAGTATCGGGTGTGCCCGACGGCGACCCGTCCGCCCAGTTGCGCGATGTCGTCGGGCCCGAAGCTCTCGCCCAGCAGGCCCATGGCCCGCAGGGCATGGGCGCGACCGTTGTCGCTGGCGATGATGCCGACGGACTCCTGACCGCGGTGCTGCAGGGAATAAAGGCCGAGCTGCGTCGTGGCGGCGGCGCGGGCGTGTCCGCTGATACCGAAGATGCCGCACATCAGCGGGCACCCTCAGCCGCCACGGGCGGGCCGGCCGTCATGGCGCGTTCGAGGGCCCCGTGGTACGCATCGGCGATGTCGGCGAGCGACACGCGCAATGGCGTGCCCGCGCCCGAGATCACGAGTCCCTCGTCCGCGGCCGTGGTGGCGCCGAGGACCGTGGCGGGCACGCCATGCGTCCGGGCAGCGCCGAGCACGGCCGGCAGTCGGTCCGTTGAAACGACGATCCGGCCCTGCGCCTCCCCGAACAACAGGGCGCGCGGCGGCAGGTGCTTCCACGGCGTGAGGTCCACGGTCGCGCCGAACGTCAGCTCCGGATCGGCCACGCAGCACTCGGCGAGCGCCACGGCCAGTCCGCCCTCGCTGCAGTCGTGCGCAGAACGAACGGCGCCCGCCGCATTCGCCTCGAGCAGCGCGTCGATGAGGCGTCGCTCGCCGGCCGGGTCGCAATGGGGCGGGGCACCGGCCACGATGCCGTGGATCCACGCGAGGTACTCGCTGGCGCCGAGCTCATCGGTCGGGTTGCCCAGGAGGACGATCGCATGGCCGGGCGCGCGGAACGTCATGCCGGTCGCGTGCGACACGTCGTCGAGCACGCCCACCATCCCGATCGTCGGTGTGGGGTAGACCGCGCCGAGCGGGCTCTCGTTGTAGAACGAGACATTCCCGCCCGTGACCGGCGTGTCGAGCGCCCGGCACGCGTCGCCCATGCCGCCCACGGCTTCGCGGAACTGAAAGAACACGTCGGGCTTCTTCGGATTGCCGAAGTTGAGGCAGTTCGTGATGGCGCGCGGACGCGCGCCGGCGCACGCCACATTGCGCGCGGCCTCCGCCACCGCGATGCGCCCGCCGTCACGCGGCGCGAGGTACACGTACCGGCCGTTGCAGTCCGTCTTGACGGCGAGTCCCTTGCGGCTGCCGCGAATTCGCAGCACCGCCGCATCCGCCGCGCCGGGGCCGCGCACCGTGCTCGCGCGCACGGTCGAATCGTACTGACGGTAAATCCACCGCTTGGACGCGATCGTCGGTGAGGCCAGCAGCCGGGTGAGCGTCCAGCCCGGATCGGCTTCCTCGGGTCGCGGCGCGACGGCGTGCACATCGCGCAGGCGGAGCGCGGCGGTCGTTTCGCTCTCGCGCGCCTCGGGGGAATACGACGGGCAGTCCGTGACCAGCCGTGTGCCGGGGAACTCCGCCACCACGCGATCGCCTTCCATGACGCGGTACACCGGGTCGGCGATGACCTCCCCGATCACGGCGGCCTGCAGGTCCCACTTCTCGAGGATGGCGCGCACGGCGTCCTCGCGGCCGCGGCGGGCCACGACGAGCATGCGTTCCTGCGACTCGCTCAGCAGGATCTCGTACGGGGTCATGCCTTGCTCGCGGACCGGCACGCGGGTCGTGTCGATGACGACGCCGACGTCGCCGCGCTCGGCCATCTCGGCGCTCGACGACGTAAGGCCCGCCGCGCCCATGTCCTGGATCGCGACCACGTCGCCGCTGGCGATGAGTTCCAGCGTTGCTTCGAGCAGCAGCTTCTCGGTGAACGGATCGCCAACCTGCACGCGCGGTCGCTTGGCGTCGCTCTCGTGCGAAAGATCCTCGGACGCGAACGACGCGCCGTGGATGCCGTCGCGGCCCGTCCGGGCCCCGACGGCGATCACCGGGTTGCCGATGCCCTCGGCCTTGGCGCGGATCAGTTCCTCCTCGCGCATGATGCCGACGCACATCGCGTTCACGAGCGGGTTGCCCTCGTACGCGGGATCGAACATGACGTCGCCGGCCACCGTAGGGATGCCCACGCAGTTGCCGTAGTCGCCGATGCCCTGGACGACGCCGCCGACGAGGTAGCGCACGCGTGCGGAGTCGAGCGAGCCGAAACGGAGCGAGTTGAGCATGGCAATCGGCCGCGCACCCATCGTGAAGACATCGCGCAGGATGCCGCCGACGCCCGTGGCCGCGCCCTGGTAGGGCTCGACCGCCGACGGGTGGTTGTGCGACTCGATCTTGAACGCGACGGCCAGGCCGTCGCCGATCGCGATCACGCCGGCGTTCTCGCCTGGACCCTGCAGGACCCAGTCCGCCTTCGTCGGCAGGCCGCGCAGCACGGGCCGCGAATGCTTGTACGAGCAGTGCTCGCTCCACAGGGCGCTGACGATGCCGAGCTCGGTGAACGTCGGCTGGCGGCCGAGCATGGCGACGAGCCGGTCGAACTCGGCTGGCGTGAGCCCGTGCTCGGCGACGAGCGCGGGGGAAATGACGGGATCGCCGGGGCGTGGAGTGACGGTCACTGGCCGGGCAGGCTCCTGAAGAGTTCCGCGAAAAGGGCGGCAAACCGGTGTTCCTTCACCTTGCGCAGGACCTCGAGCTCGCCGGCGTCCAGCCACATGCCGCCGCACTCGGGGCAGGCGTCCACCACCACATGATGGGTCGTGACCTCCTGCAGGTCCGCGCCGCACTTCGGGCACTTCATGAAGTGCGACTTGCGTTCCGCCGCCTGCCGCTCGGCGTCGCGCTTCGCGCGCAGCTCCTTGACGAGCTCGGCATCCTGCTTGAGGAAGTACTCCTCTTCGTTGGAACTGGGTTTGTCGGTCATGGCATCCAGCGGTGATGATTGGGGGGTGACCGCCCGCGCCGGGATCAGGCGTTGACGGTGGCGAGCAGGGACTCGAACAGCACCAGGCCGTCCGTCGAACCCAGGAGCGGGTCCAGCGCGCGTTCGGGGTGCGGCATGAGTCCCACGACGTTGCGACCGGCATTGCACACGCCGGCGATGTTGCGCATTGCGCCGTTCGGGTTGGCTTCCGGAGTGGCCGTGCCGCGGGCGTCCACGTACCGGAACACGACCTGGCCTTCGCCTTCCAGCCGGTCGAGATCCTCCTCGCTGGCGGTGAACCGGCCCTCGCCGTGCGCGATGGGCATCGTGAGGCACTGCCCCACGCTCGCCGCCGCCGTCATCGGCGTGTCGGAGTGCTCGACGCGGATCGTGACCGGCATCGAGCGGTAGCCGCGGTTGTTGCGGAGCAACGCGCCCGGGAGGAGGTGTGCCTCGCAGGCGATCTGGAAGCCGTTGCAGATGCCGATGACGATGCCGCCC
The DNA here is from genome assembly GCA_964556915.1 of uncultured Gemmatimonas sp. Classification (GTDB taxonomy): domain Bacteria; phylum Gemmatimonadota; class Gemmatimonadetes; order Gemmatimonadales; family Gemmatimonadaceae; genus Fen-1231. Next base: position 385 of record CAZKYG010000060.1, on the reverse strand, counting down.
TTCGCGGCGTGCGCGGCGACCTCGGTCATGATGGGACTGAAGCGGGCGATGGCGCCCGCGCGGAGGTAGTCGCCGTGGGCGAAGCCGCCCGGCAGGATGATGACGTCGGCGCCCTGCAGGTCGTGCGCCTTGTGCCACAGCATCACGGCGTCCTCGCGCAGGTGCTCGACGACCGCGAACCACGAGTCCTCTTCGCAGTTCGATCCCGGGAATCGGACGATGCCGACCTTCATGCGGCCTCCACGGCGGCGATCGCGAAATCCTCGGTGACGGGGTTGGCGAGGAGCCGCTCGCACATGGCGGTGGCGTCGCGACGAGCCGCGTCCGCGGACTCGGCGGCGAGCTCGATGACGACGTGACGGCCGACGTGCACCTCGGCGACGCG
>CAZKYG010000059.1:0-4871 GCA_964556915.1 uncultured Gemmatimonas sp. | reverse complement strand
GGCGAGCGACACGACAAGCTCGGTGCCGTCGGGCAGGAGCCGGCGCGCGGCCGCGCCGGCCGCCACATCGGCCGCCGGAACGATGTCCGCCTTCCCCATGCGCGCCACGAACGCGGACTCGGTGGCCACGGCGCGGCGCGTGGCGGCGGCGTCGCCCGAGTCACCGGCGAGCGCGATGCGGAGCGAGTCGCCCGGTGCCACGGAATACTCATTGCGAATCGCGCGCACCGCCGTGATGACGTCCTGCACGCGTGCGAAGTCGTCGCCGCTCGCGAGCGCCGCGCGCGCCGCCGGCCACGAGGCCTGGGCGAGGAACGTGCCGGCGTGGTGCTGTGGCAGCCGTTGCCAGAGGGTCTCCGTCACGAACGGCATGATCGGGTGCAGGAGCCGAAGCGCCTGGTCGAACATGTGCGCGAGCGTGGCGCGCGCGAGTTCACGGTCGGCGCCGGGCGCCGCGAGGCGCGACTTGGCGTGCTCGACGTACCAGTCCGCGAGGTCGTTCCACACGAACTGGCGTGCGGCCTCTGCGTATTCGTCGAGGCGCAGGCCGGCGTAGCGCTGGCCCGCCGACCACGCCGGCCCGTGTGTGCCCACGTCGCGATCGGGGCGCGCCCGGCCCAGTGCCTGTGCGCTCGCCGTGATCGCATGGTCGAGCCGCGCGTTGATCCAGCGATCGGCGGCCGTCAGCTCGCCCTCCGGAATCTCGCCGAACGCGCGCACCGGTTCGGTGCCCACCTGCAACAGCAGGAATCGCCCGATGTTCCAGAGCTTGGTCGCGAAGTTGCGGCCCGTGGAGAACGACTGCTCGATGTTCTCGTGGTCGAGCAACAGGTCGGCGCCGATCCCCATGCCGGCGATCACGGTCCAGCGGAGCGCGTCGGCGCCATAGAGCTGCACGACATCCAGCGGGTCGATGCCATTGCCCAGCGACTTCGACATGCGGCGGTGCTGGGCGTCGCGTGCCGTGCCGGTGAGGTACACGGTGTGGAACGGCGGGATGCCGTCGGGGTGCGCGTTGGCCGGGACGTGCGCGAACGCCTTGCCGCGATGGCGCGGCTGCGTCACGTACATGCCGCTCATGATCATCCGCGCCACCCAGAAGAAGAGGATCTCCGGCGCGGTGACGAGCACGTCGGTGGGATAGAACGCCTGCAGGTCCGCGAACGGATCCGCGTCGCCCGCCTTGCCGTCGGGCCAGCCTAGTGTGGAGAACGGCCAAAGCTGCGAGGAGAACCAGGTATCGAGCACGTCCTCGTCCTGGCGCGTGGGGCCTCCGCAATCCGGGCACACCGGATTGTCATCGCGCGACGCGAAGTGCTCGCGGCATGCGGCCTTCTGCCCACTGCCACCTGCCTTCTCCGCCAGGCAGTAGAAGACCGGAATGCGATGTCCCCACCAGATCTGCCGTGAGATGTTCCAGTCCCGGATGCCCTCCATCCAGTTCACGTACACCGCTTCCCATCGCTCGGGCAGGATGCGCACGCGCCCGTCCTTCACGGCGTCGAGCGCGGGCTTGGCGAGCGGCGCCATCTTCACGAACCACTGGTCGGAGAGGCGCGGCTCCACGACGGTGTTGCAGCGGTAGCAGCGCCGCACGGCGTGGTGGTGCTGCTCGGTCTTCACGAGCGCGCCGGCGGCGTCGAGCGCCTTGACCACCTGCTTGCGGGCGTCGAACCGGTCCACGCCGCGGTACGCTTCCGGCACTCGGCCGGCCGCGTCCGAGAACTCGGCCATCTTGCCGTCGGGCGTCATCACGAGCGGCATCTCGAGACCGTGCCGCTTGCCGACCTCGAAGTCGTTGGCGTCGTGGGCGGGCGTGATCTTGAGCGCGCCCGTGCCGAACGCGCGGTCCACGTAGGCGTCGGCGATCACCGGAATCTCGACGCCGTTCGCCGGATTCACGACGCGCTGGCCCACGAACGACGCGTAGCGCCCGTCCTCAGGGTGCACGGCCACCGCGACGTCGCCGAACATCGTTTCGGGGCGCGTCGTCGCGATGACGAGCGCGCGCGACGGGTCGCCGGCGACGGCGTAGCGCACGTGGTACAGGTTGCCCTGTGCGTCGTGGTGCTCGGCCTCCTCGTCCGACAACGCGGTGAGGCAGCGCGAGCACCAGTGGATCACGCGATGCCCGCGGTAGATCAGGCCGTCCTCGTACCACCGGACGAAGATTTCGCGCACGGCGCGGGACAGTTCCGGCGAGAAGGTATAGGCCGTGCGCGACCAGTCGGCCGATGCGCCGATCGCCCGCAGCTGCTTGAGGATGATGCCGCCCTTTTCGGCGACGAACTTCTTCACTTCAACGAGAAACGCCTCGCGGCCGAGGTCCTGCCGGGTCTTGCCAAGCTTGCCGAGTTCGCGCTCGACGACGTTCTGCGTGGCAATGCCGGCATGGTCGGTGCCCGGCACCCAGAGCGCAGCGTCGCCGCACATGCGGCGCCAGCGGACGAGGACGTCCTGCACGGTGTTGTTCAGGCCGTGGCCCATGTGCAGCACGCCGGTCACGTTCGGCGGTGGCATCACGATGACAAACGGGTCGTGCGTTCCCGACGTCCGATTCGACGCATCGGCGGCGGCGCCGAACACTCCGGCGTCCTCCCACGCTCTATACAGTTGTGGATCGTTCGCCGCGGGATCGTAGCGCGACGGGATGTCGTCGGCCGGGAGTTCGTTCGCCATGGGGTGTGAAAGCTAGCGGCACGGTGGCGACGGGCGCGACGGTGCCGTTAGCTTGCAATGCGCTATCCCGCCACGATTTGCGCCCGTTTCCGGCGCCGTCGCGGCGGGGGGTGCGGCGCTTCCGAACGGCTGACCAGAAACCCGACAGACAGACGCCCCGTGGCGAACGAAACGCTGAAGCTCGTGCTGCCCAATGGCGACACGCGGGAGGTGCCTTCGGGCACCCCGGCGCGCGACGTCGTCGCCTCGATCGGGCCCGGCCTCCTGAAGGCCGCCATTGCCGTCGCCGTGGACGGCGAGGTGCAGGACCTGATGACGCCCATCCGGAAGGGCGGGGCGTTCGTGGTCCTCAAGGAGAGCGACCCGCGCACCCTCGCGGTCCTGCGGCATTCGGGCGCCCACATCCTGGCGACGGCCGTGCGCCGTCTCCGGCCCGACGCCAAGATCGGCTTCGGCCCGGCGATCGACGACGGGTTCTACTACGACTTCGAGGTGGAGAAGCCGTTCACGCCCGACGACCTCGCGGCGTTCGAGGCCGAGATGGCGAAGGTGGTGGCCGAGAAATACCCGTTCGTGCGCGCCGAGATTTCGCGCGGCGAAGGCACGAAGGTGTTCGCCGACGACCCGCTCAAGCTCGAGCGTCTCGCCGAGCTTGGCGAGGGCGAGGTGATCTCGACGTACACCGACGGCCCGTTCACCGACCTCTGCCGCGGCCCGCACGTGCCCGACACGTCGTACCTGAAGCACTTCAAGCTGCTCTCGACGGCGGGCGCCTACTGGCGCGGCGACGAGAAGCGGCAGATGCTGCAGCGCATCTACGCGACGGCGTTCTGGAAGAAGGACGACCTCGACACGCACCTCCACCGCATCGAAGAGGCGCGCAAGCGCGACCACCGTGTGGTGGGGAAGCAGCTCGACCTGTTCATGATGCATCCGTTCGCGCCCGGCGCGGTGTTCTGGACCGAACGCGGCACGGCGGTGGTGAAGTCGCTGCTTGAGTACCTCCGCGAGCTGCAGCGCGACGACTACCGCGAGGTGATGACGCCCCTCATGTACAACAAGGGGCTCTGGCAGATCTCCGGCCACTGGGACGTGTACCGCGAGAACATGTTCCTGGTGCTCGACAACGAGACCAACGAGCACAATTTCGGCCTCAAGCCGATGAACTGCCCGTCGCACCACCTGATGTTCGCGGCGAAGAAGCATTCGTACCGCGACCTGCCGCTCCGCATGAACACGTACGACGTGCTGCACCGCAACGAAGTGAGCGGCGCGCTGTCGGGACTCACGCGCGTGCGGCAGTTCCAGCAGGACGACTGCCACATCTACATGATGGAGAGCCAGATCGCCGAGGAGGTGGAGCGGCTCGTCCGGTTCATCACGGGGTACTACGACACGTTCGGGTTGTCGGCGACGCTGAAGTTCGCCACACGCCCGCCGGAGCGCGTGGGAAACGACGAGATGTGGGACCGGGCGGAGCAGGGCCTCAGGGCGGCGCTGGAGAAGACGGGCCGGCCGTACGAGCTCAAGGAAGGCGACGGCGCCTTCTACGGGCCGAAGATCGACTTCGACGTGACCGACTCGATCGGCCGCGCGTGGCAGCTGGGCACGATCCAGCTCGACTACTCGCAACCCGAGCGGTTCGACCTCTGGTACACGGGCGAGGACAACGCGCAGCACCGGCCCGTACTGATCCACCGCGCGGTGAGCGGCTCGCTGGAGCGGTTCGTCGCGATCCTCATCGAGCACTTCGCCGGCGCGTTCCCGGTGTGGCTCTCGCCGGAGCAGGTGCGCGTGCTGCCGATCGCCGACGACCTGGCGCCCGTCGCGCGTGAGGTGACCACGAAGATGCGTGCCGCCGGCATCCGCGCGCATTGCGACGACCGCAGCGAAACGCTCAACTACCGCATCCGTGAGGCCGAAACGATGAAGACGCCCTACATGGCGGTGATCGGCAAGCGCGAGGCGGACGCGGGCACGCTGGCCGTGCGCGAACGCGGCCAGGGCCGGAAGCAGGACGTCATCGCGGTGGACGCGTTCATCGCGCGCCTGCAGGACGAGATCCGGACGCGCGCGCTGCCGCGGGCCGCCGAATGATCCGGCCGGCGTGCCGCGGCGTGGCGACGTGCGCGGCGGGCTGCGCGCTCGTGGCGCTGGCGAGCGGGACCGCGGGTGCGCAGGCGCCGCTTGCC
>CAZKYG010000058.1:0-3389 GCA_964556915.1 uncultured Gemmatimonas sp. | reverse complement strand
ACGGCCCGGGCGGCGGGCTCTACAAGTCCACCGACGGCGGCACGACGTGGAGGAAGCTCGCGAAGGGCCTGCCGACGGGCGCGATCGGCCGGAGCGGCATCGCGGTGGCGCCGACGAACTCGCGCCGCGTGTACGCCGTGATCGACTGTCTCGATCCGGAGCCCGGGGCGGAGCCGTCCGCCGGCGGCCGCGGGGCCGGCGGCCGCGGGGCGGCAGGCGGAGGCGGCGGTCGCGGGGCGGCCGCTCCGCAGCAGGGTGGCTTCTTTCGCTCCGACGACGGCGGCGAGAGCTGGACGCGGATGTCGGGCGATCAGGCGCTGTGGGGCCGCGGCTGGTACTTCGAGAAGCTCGTCGTGCACCCGAAGAACGCGGACGTCGTGCTCGTGCCGAACGTGGCCGTGTCACGCACGAAGGACGGCGGCAAGACGTGGGACGTGATCCGCGGCTCGCCCGGCGGCGACGACTACCACCAGGCGTGGATCTCGCCGGATGACCCGAACACGATGATCCAGGCGAGCGACCAGGGCACGGTGATCACGCGCAACGTGATGGCGGAGAACCCGGCCGACGTGACGTGGAGTTCCTGGCTCAACCAGCCCACGGCGCAGCTGTATCACGTATCCGTGGACTACCGGTTCCCGTACTGGGTGACGGCGGCGCAGCAGGACTCGGGCGCCGTCGCGGTGCGGAGCCGCGGCAAGTTCGCCGAGATCTCGATGCGCGACTGGGAGCCGATCGGCGCCGGCGGCGAGAGCGGCATGACGGCCGGCGATCCGCTGCACCCCGGCATCATCTACGGCGGCACCGGTTCTCGCTTCGACATGGAGACGAACCGGTCCGTGCCGGGCACGACGACGCCCACCACCGGCGGCGACGACCGCGCCGACTGGACGCAGCCGCTCGTGCTCTCGAAGGCCGACCCGCGCGCGCTGTACTACGCCAGCCAGTACGTGTACAAGTCGACGGACAGCGCGCGCACGTGGACGAAGATCTCGGGCGACCTCACGCGGCCCGAGGGCGCGCCGCCGCCGAACCTCGACGCCGCGGCCGCCGAGCACACGGACCGCAACGGAAAGCGTGGCGTCGTTTACGCGGTGTGCCCGTCGCCCCTGCTCGTGCCAATGGTGTGGGTGGGCACGGACGACGGGTGGATCCACCTCACGACGAACGACGGAAAGTCGTGGGCGAACGTGACGCCGCCCGACGTCGGCGCATGGAGCCGCGTGACGTGCGTGGAGGCCTCGCACTTCGACTTCAACACGGCGTACGCGACCGTGGATCGGCACCAGCTGCAGGACTACGAGCCGTACATCTACCGCACGCGCGACCAGGGCAAGTCGTGGCAGAAGATCACTGGGGGCCTGCCGGCCGGCGTGTACGTGCATGCGATCAAGGAGGACCCCGCGCGCCAGGGCCTGCTCTTCGCGGGCACGGAGCGGGGCGCGTTCGTGTCCATGGACGACGGCGACCACTGGCAGTCGCTGCAGGTGAACCTGCCGGTGACGTCGGTGCGCGAATTCGTGGTGTACGTGAACGACCTCATCGTCGCGACGCAGGGCCGCGGATTCTGGATCATGGACGACATCGCCGCGCTGCGGCAGATGAACGACGCCGTGCTCGCCGCGGACGCACACCTCTTCAAGCCGTCGGACGCGATCGCGATGCGGCAGGGCGGCGACAACGGCACCCCGCTCCAGAAGGACGAGCCGCAGGCGGAAAATCCGCCGAACGGCGCGTACATCGACTACTACCTCAAGGCCGACACGCCCGACGCCTCCATCGAGATTCTCGATGCGAGTGGCGCCGTCGTGGGCGCGTTCGGCGCGGCGGCCGGTGGCGCGCGCGGCGGCGGTCGCGGGGGATTCGGCGGTGGCCGGGGCGGTGGCGGCGGCATCCAGAACACGACGTCGCTCTGGCGGCCCGTGCCGGAACCGTTCGCCACGTCGCCCGGCGTGCATCGCGTGACGTGGCTCCCGGTCGCCGCAGGCGCTGGCGGCCGCGGGCGCGGCGGCGGCGGGCGCGGCGGCGGTGGCGCGCTGCTCACGGGCACGTTCACCGCACGGCTCACGGCGAACGGGCGTTCGCAGGAACAGACGTTCGCGGTGAAGCCGGACCCGCGCGGCTAGCCGCCGGCCCCGTCGGCCATCCGACGGGCGCGCGCGACGACCTCCGCGGGTGGCATCCCCGCCTCGCGGAGTTCGCGCACGCCCGTGTCGCCGTCGGACTTGCTGAGCTTGGCGCCGCCGGGCTTGCGGAGCAGTCCGTGGTGCAGGAACTCCGGCATCGCCGTGCGACCGATCATGCGCGCAAGGCGCAGCTGGCGGCCCGTGGACGCGAGCAGGTCCTCACCGCGCACGACGAGCGTCACGCCCTGGTCGAAGTCGTCCACGGCAACGCAGAACTGGTACGTCCAGTTGCCGAGCCGGTCGCGGACGAGCACGTCGCCGCACTGGTCCGCCGGCGACTGCGCCTGTGGTCCGAGGCGCAGGTCGGTGAACGACTCGGCACCGGGCTCCATCCGCACGCGGCGCGCCGGCGTCGAGGCGGGATCCACGTGGCGATCGCGGCACGTGCCCGGGTAGCGCGACTCTTCATTGAATGCGTCGCCGGTGACGGCGGCAACGTCCTTGCGCGAGCACGCGCACGGATACGCGAGCCCACGCGCCTCGAGCCCGGCGAGCACCTCGGCGTACCGCGTGCCACGCTCGCTCTGGCGCGGCGCCTCGGCGTCGGGCACGAACCCGAGCCACGCGAGATCCTCGCGGATCGCCGCTTCGTACTCCGGGCGGCAGCGCGCGCGATCGTGGTCTTCGACCCGGAGCAGCACCTGGCCGCCGCGGTCCCGGGCGGCGCGCCACACCTCGATCGCGTTCAGGACGTGACCGAGGTGCAGGTACCCCGTGGGCGCCGGCGCGAAGCGGGTGAGAGCCACCCTCAGCGGCTGTTCTGCAATTGCTTCGCCACCTGCTCGGCCTGCTCCATCACGCGCAGCAGGTTGCCGCCCCAGAGCTTGGCGATCTGCTCTTCGGTGTAGCCGCGCTTCACCAGCTCGATCGTGACGTTGACGGATTCCGGCGCGCAGTTGAACCCGTCGATCCCGCCGCCGCCGTCGAAGTCCGAGCTGATGCCGACGTGATCGATGCCGATGAGCTTCACCGCGTAGTCGATGTGGTTCACGAAGTCCTGCACCGTTGCGCGGCGCGCGGGCGGCGGCGCCGGGTACTTCGCGTTGATCGCGTCGAGCTTCGTCTGGAACCGCGTGCGCGTGGCGTCGTCCATCGCGTCGAGCGGATTGCCGCGTCCGCCGCGCCCCGCACCGCCGCCACGTCCCCCGCGTGCGCCGCCGGCGGGCGCTGCCGCCGCGTCGGCCGGCGGGTCGCCGATCGAGC
>CAZKYG010000057.1:0-3214 GCA_964556915.1 uncultured Gemmatimonas sp. | reverse complement strand
GGCCCCCCGCGGGGCCCCGCCCGGTGCCCGGCGGGTGGGGCGCGGGGGGCGGGGGGGGCACCGGGCGGGGCGGGGGCCCGCCCCCCCGCGCCATTGCCGCCGGGAACTCGGCGACGGAAACCGGGGCGGGCGAGGTGGTGCTGGAAGGCAACGATGCCCCGGGCTTCGCCGCACTGGCCATTGCCGGCATCGAGGGGGCGAGCGTTGCGGCGACGGACAACCGCTATGCGATCCACACCTCGGCGGTGGCCGCGCCGGGCCAGCGCGCGGACACCGCGTTCTACCTCGCGGCCGGCCCGGAGCGCGACGGCGCCCTCGCAACCGTCGCCGTCATCCGTCAGCGCGGGTGGAAGCAGTTGCTGAACGGCACGCGCGAGGCGCTGCGTTCGCTGGACCAGTCCTCGGGCGTCGATGCGGTGGACGGCCTCATCAACCGGAACCTCCTGTTCTCGTACTTCTACTCCGTCGGGCGGGCGCTCGACGACGCCCACTATTACCTCGTGCGGAGCCGGGCGCCGTGGTCCACGCGCGGCACCACGATTCGTGACTGGGAAGCGCTGACCTGGACGGTGCCGGCCGTGCAACTCGCCGATCCGCCGCTGGCGCGCGAGCTCATCCTCCGCATGTGCGAGGTGCACGGCTACGCGCCGGGCCGCGGCGTGAACTACCTCGACGGGACGCTGTTCGCGCCGGGCTTCACGCTCGAGGGCGCGGCGTCCTACGCCATCGCGGCCGACCGGTACATCCGCGACACGGAGGACGACCAGGTGCTCGAGGAGCCCGTGCTCGCGGACACGCTCTATGCGTCCGCGGACGACATCGCCTCACGCCGCGATGAGCACTATCCGCTCTACCGCGCGGACGTCACGCTCGGCGGGCGCCCGTCCGCGCTGTTCACGCTGCATGCCAACGCGGTGGTGGCGTACGCGCTCGACTGCCTCAAGCGGACGCTCGACGAGGAGGAAGCGCGCAACCTCCAGGATCCCGAGGCGGTGCGGGCCGCGCTGCGCCGCCACTTCGCCAGTGGCGACGGCACGAAGACGACGTACGCGTCCGCCGTCGAGCCCGGCGGGCGTGTCATGCGCGACGACGACCCCGAGGCGTCCAGCCTCTGGCTGCCGCTGTACGAGGCGGTCGACCGGACCGACTCCGTGTATCGGCGCACGGCGAAGGCGGCGTCGTCCGACGGTGAACGCCTCGTGGCGCGCCTCGCGCACCTGATGGGACCCGACGCCGGCGCCGTCCTCGACTGGTTGCGGCGCGCGCCGCTCGACCGCGGATTCGCCGCCGAGTCGGTCAACGCCGCCGGCGAGGCGACCGGCGGGGGCGGCGACGCCGCCCTGTCGGGGCTCCTCGCGTACGTCGTGTGGTTCGCCGCGCACGCGCACGGCGTCCGCGCCTGACGCCCGGATCCGGCGGATGCCGCTGCTTGTTCGGCCCAGCCGCTCCGGGTAGCTTTCGCGGCGCAGTCGCGGGAATAGCTCAGTTGGTAGAGCACAACCTTGCCAAGGTTGGGGTCGCGGGTTCGAGTCCCGTTTCCCGCTCTCTTATGAAGTGGTTATAGCGTCTATTCCAGCGCTGAGGCGCCGGACCTCCGTGCGCCGGGGTGGCGAAACTGGTTAGACGCGAGCGACTTAAAATCGCTCGGCCGAAAGGCCATCTGGGTTCGACTCCCAGCCCCGGCATCGCTTTGTGACTCCGTCCCTCCGATGACCGACGTCGTAACGCTCGCCTCCGAACTCATCGCCATCCCGTCCGTCACGCGCGAGGAGGGGAAGGTCGTGGACTATGTCGCGCGCCTGCTCATCGCGCGCGGCTGGAACGTCACCGTGCAGGAAGTCACGCCGGGGCGCGGCAACGTGTGGGCGTCGCGCAAGGGCGGCGGCGTCACGCTGAGCACGCACCTCGACACCGTCCCGCCGTTCGTCGCGCCGCGCCTCGACGGCGAGCGCCTCTACGGGCGCGGGGCGTGCGACGCCAAGGGCATCGCCGCGGCGATGATCGTCGCCGCGGAGGAGCTCGCGGCGGTTGGCGAGGAGCGCGTGGACCTGCTGTTCGTCGTCGGCGAGGAACGCGGGTCCGACGGCGCGCGGCTGGCCAACCAGCTGCCGGCCACGAGCCGCTTCCTGGTCAACGGCGAGCCGACCGAGAGCCACCTCGCGATCGGGTGCAAGGGCGCCCTCCGCGTGACGTTGCGCACGCGCGGCCGCGAGGCGCACTCGGCCTACGCCGAGCTCGGCCAGTCCGCGATCCGACCGATGGCCGAGCTCCTGCTCGACCTCGACGCCGTTCGCCTGCCGTCCGATCCCGTCCTGGGCGAATCGACCATCAACGTCGGCACCATCCGTGGCGGAACGGAGGCGAACATCGTGCCCGGGGAGTGCACGGCCGAGCTGATGGTGCGGCTCGTCGGCGATCCCGGGCCGGTGAAGGCCGCGTTCGAAGCGTGGGCGCGGGGCCGCGCCGAGGTGACCTATCCGTCGTACACGCCGGCGCAGGTGTTCCCGGAGGTGGCCGGGTTCCCGCGCAAGGTGTTCGCGTACACGACGGACGCGCCGCTCCTCTCGAACTGGGGCACGCCGCTGCTGTTCGGGCCGGGGTCCATCACCACGGCGCACACGCCGGACGAGTACGTGGATGTCAACGAGCTGCGCGACGCCGTCGATACGTACACGCGCCTGATTCGCGCGCTGCTCGCCCACTGAGATGGCGGACACCCGCATTCCGGTGGCCGTGCTCGGCGCAACCGGCGCCGTCGGCCAGACGTTCATCCGCTGCCTTGACGGGCACCCGTGGTTTCGCGTCGCCGAAGTCGGGGCGAGTGAGCGGTCCGTGGGCAAGCGCTATGCCGACGCGGCGCGCTGGCTCGAGGGCACGTTGCCCGCCGACGTCGCCGCGCTGCCCGTGCTCGCGTGCGACCCCGCAGCGGTCCGCGCGCCGGTGATCTTCTGCGGGCTCGACGCCGCGGCCGCCGAGGCGACGGAGCCCGCGTTCGCTCGCGCCGGGCGGTTCGTGTTCAGCAACGCGAAGTCGTTCCGCATGGACCCGGACGTTCCGCTGATGATCCCGGAGGTCAACGCCGGTCACCTCGCGCTGCTCGCGCGCCAGCGGCGCGAGCGCGGGTGGGCCGGCGCGATCGTCACGAACGCGAACTGTTCGAGCACCACCGCCGCCGTGGCGATGGCGCCGCTGCACGAACGTTTCGGCATCACGA
>CAZKYG010000056.1:0-19694 GCA_964556915.1 uncultured Gemmatimonas sp. | reverse complement strand
CCGCGCGTCCCCGGCGGCGATGCGCCGGACGATATCGCCCGTGCCGTCCGTGGAGTGGTCGTCCACGACGATCACTTCCAATGAATGCCACCCCGACGCGAGGATGGAGCGTACGCACGGCTCGATGTTGTGGGCCTCGTTGCGGGCGGGCACGACAACGGACACGAGGCCGTCACCGCCCGGCGGCCCGGGCCTGGGTGGGTACGACGCCAGTGGAACGGACCCCCGCGCGCGCCAGGCGAGCAGCGCGGGGAGAGCGATCCAGGGCAGGGCCATGACGAGCCAGGTTGGCACGGGTGCAAGGTAGCCCGTGCCGCGGCGTCAGCGGCGTGTCGCCAGCCGCTGGAGCCGCCAGACGTGCGGGGCGACGCGCACCCAACGTGCCTCGAAGCCGCCCCGCACTTCGATCGTATCACCCTTCGGAACCCGCACGCGCTGCCAGTAGTGGCCCACCTGCAGTCCCGTCGCCGAATCAGCCACCGTGGAGTCCGCGACGAGCGAATCGCCGAGCACGCGGTAGTCGTTGAACGAGCGCAGGTGGGTGAGGATCGCCGCCGGACCAACGATCGGTGGCTGGCCTTCCGCCACCAGCTGGCCGTCCGGGGTGAAGAACGCGGCCAGGCTGTCGGAGGCCATCTGCATCGTGAAGCGGCCGTACCGGGCGAGTGCGCTGTCCACCTCCTGTCCCGGCGCTGCCGGGCCGGCGGACCCGCCTGCCGGCGCGCACGCGAGCGCCCCACCCAGGAGGCAGATCGCGGTGCGATTTCGGCGAGCGGGGGCGGCGGCCATCGTCCGCCGGAAGCTCACGCCGCGCGGATGGCTCCGCAACTCTCACGGGCGCGGGGCGCGCGAGTCCGTGCGCGCGCGCCGCCGCCGGCGCAGTTTTCGGGCATGGACCTTCACGACGCGATTCGTACCCGACGCTCCACCAAGCAGTTCACCGCCCGCGCGGTCACGCGCGAGCAAGTCGAGCGCCTCCTCGACGCGGCCGTGCACGCGCCAAACCACCGCATGACGCAGCCGTGGCGTTTCTACGTGCTCGGCCCGGAATCGCGCCGCGCCTACGGCGCGGTGCTCGGCGCACGCAAGGCGAAGAAGGTGGAGGATCCCGCCGCCGCGCAGGCCGTCGTGGAGAAGGTGACGGCTGCGACCGTCGGGCTTCCCGCGATGATCGCAGTGGCGATGGTGCTCGCGGAGAATCCGGAGATTCGCGACGAGGACCACGCCGCGACGATGATGGCGGTGCAGAACATGCTGCTCACCGCGCAGGCGATGGGCCTCGCCACGCACCTCAAGAGTGGCGCGATCATGGACGACGCGCGCGCCCGCGCCGCCGTTGGCGTGCCCGACAGCGAGCGGATCGTCATGGTGGTCGAGCTGGGCGAACCAGCCGCGCCGGTCGACGCGAAGCCGCGGCGCGCGGCTGCGGAGCTCACGACCTGGGTGCCGTAGGCGCCGACGGCCACCCGCGGCGACGACGCGCCGCGTGGGGGTTGCCGAGTGACGCCATGTCCAACCCCTTCATCCGCGCGTAGCTTCTCCCGGCGATGTCCCTCGCCATCAAGGTCCTCGTCGCCCTGATCCTCGGCCTCGCCGCCGGGCTCGGCGCCACGCACCTCGGCGCCACCGGCGACACGCTGGCCAACGCGTTGCAGCCCGTCGGCACACTCTGGGTCGCGGCTATCCGCATGGCGATCATCCCGCTGGTGGTCTCGTCGCTGCTGATCGGCGTGGGCGGCGCTGCCGACACGAAGACGGTCACCGTGCTCGGGGCGCGCGGGCTCGGCGTGTTCGTGGTGCTGCTCGCGCTGGCCGCCGCGTTCTCGCTGCTGCTGGGCCCGCCGATCTTCGCGCGGCTCGCGATCGACCCCGCGGCCGCCGAGTCGCTGCGCAACAGCGCGTCGCAGGCGGGCGCGAGCATGGTGGAGGGCGCGAGGCAGCTTCCCTCGGTGGCGCAATGGTTCGTGGACCTCGTGCCCGTGAACCCGGTGAAGGCGGCGGCCGACGGGGCGCTCCTGCCGCTCATCGTGTTCTCCGTGGCCATGGGGGCGGCGCTCACCCGCATCGACCGCGCCCGGCGGGAGGCGCTGCTCGGCGTGATGCGCGCCGTGCAGGAGGCGTCGCTGGCCATCATGCGGTTCGTGCTCGCGTTCGCGCCGATCGGCGTGTTCGCGCTCGCGTTCGTGCTCGCGACGCGCGTGGGAATCGCCGCCGCGGGCGCTCTCGCGACGTACATCGCCGTCGTCTGCGCGGCGTGCACGGCCTTCTGCGCGCTCGTGATGTACCCGCTGGCGTCCGTGTGGGGCCGCATCCCCATCGGCGAGTTCGCCAGGGCGCTGCTGCCGTCGCAGGCCGTCGCGTTCAGCGGGCGCAGCTCGCTGGCCGCGTTCCCGGCCATGCTCGAAGCGGCGCGCGGCCGGCTCGACCTCAGTGAGCCGGTGATCGATTTCCTCATGCCGGTGATGATCACCATGTTCCGCGTGGGCGCCGTGATCGCGATGATGATCGGCGCGATGTTCATCGCGCGCCTCTACGGCGTGCCACTCGGGCCCGTGCAGTATCTCACCCTCGGCCTCGTGAGCCTGGCCACGTCGTTCAGCGTGCCGGGGATCCCGAGCGGGAGCATCATCATGATGGTGCCGGTGATGCTGGCGGTGGGGCTGCCCGCCGAGGGCGTGGGTGTGCTGCTCGCGGTGGACACCATTCCCGACATGTTTCGCACGGCAACGAACGTGACGGCTGACCTCGCGACGGGGGTGGTGATGGACCGCGCACGGGCCGAACGTCGTGGGACGCGCGATGACGGTTGACGGGAGCGCGGTGTCGGCGATCGAACGCATTGGCGCGGCGGTGCGTGCGCGGGTGCCGGCATACGCCGAACGCGACGAGCCGTACTGGGAGGCCGCCGTGTCGATCATCCTGCGCGACGGTGCGGCCGGGCCGTCCGTGCTGTTCGTGCAGCGCGCCGTGCATGAAGGCGACCCGTGGAGCGGGCAGATCGGACTTCCGGGCGGCCGGCGTGACCCGGGCGAGGGCGACCTCGTCGAAACAGCGGTCCGCGAGACGCGCGAGGAAACCGGAATCGACCTCCGCACGCAGGGCCGGCTCTTCGGTCCGCTCGACGAACTTCGCCCGCGCAACCCGATGCTCCCGCCGTTCATCGTTCGCCCCTACGTGGCGCGTGTGTTCACGGACCCCGTGATCACGATTTCCGACGAGCTGGCCGGCTACTTCTGGGCGCCCGTCGCCGCGATCTTCGATCCCGCCAACACCCGGCCGTCGCGCGTGAGCGGGCGCGGCGTGACGATGTGGCGCGAGGCCATTCACTACGACGGGCACGTCATCTGGGGCCTGACGGAGCGGATCCTGCGCGCGTTTGGTGAGGTGGCGAGGTGACCGCGGCGCGCGGCGACTCGCCCCGCTGGGCCGAGCGCCACACCTGGAAGGCGCCCGTGGCCACGCGCACGGCCTGGCTGCTGGCGTTCGCCGCCGTGGCGTTCTTCGTGCCCATGCTGGCGGACCGGTGGGCGTACGACCACCTGCACATGGCGGACGTCTACGACAGGGACTGGGGCCGGTTCCTCCGTGAACTCGGCTGGTTCCCCACATGGATCGCGGTATCGCTGGGGATGTGGCTCGCCACGCGCCGCGCGGCCACCGCCGGCGCAGCGTCCCCGGATGCCACGACGGAGGCCGTTGCCATGCGCGCCAGTCCGCGCGCCGCGGCCTACCTCTTCACGGCGCCGGCGGTGTCGGGGATCGTGTGCGAGATCCTGAAGTTGCTCATTCGCCGCGAGCGACCCGAGACGGGCGCGGGTGACTACGTGTTCCGCGCGTGGAGCGAGCGTACGTTCTCCACCGCGGGCCTCGCGACGCCCAGCAGCCACACCATGGTGTCGTTCGCCGCGGCGACCGCGCTTGCACGGATATTTCCGGGGACGGGCGGGTTGTGGTACCTGCTGGCCACGGGCACGGCGATCACGCGCGTGCTGGCGCACGCGCACTTTGTGTCCGACGTGGCGCTCGGCGCGCTTCTCGGCTGGAGCGTGGGCTGGGGCGTGTGCATCGCGTTCCAGGGCCGCGCCGCCCGCGCGGGGCCGGCGACGCCGCACGCATGAACGACGAGCGACGACAGGGGGTCGCGCCGCCGCTCGCGATGGTGACCGCCGTCGGGATGGCGGCGCTCTGCATGCTGCCCTTCCTCGAAGGTATTCGCCCGTATCCGCCCTCCATCCTCCAGTTCTGGGCGATCGGGGCCGTGGCGCTCCTCCCCCTGTCGGCGGTGGCCGGCGCGATGCCGGAACGGATGCTCCTCGGCCTTCCGTCGCGCATGGGCCGCCTCGCGCTGCGGCCGTCGCCGCTGGCGTTCGCGGCGATCGTCGGCGGCGTGACGACGGCGCTTGCGCTCTACTTCTCGTTGTTCGTCTTCGAGCGCGGGCCGAGCACGTCGGACGAGATCGCCCAGCTGTGGCACGCGAAGATCATCCTGCACGGGCACCTCTCGCTGCCGGCGGACCCGAACCCGGAGTTCTTCGCGATCGACAACGTGATCGACCGCGGCCGCTGGTATTCACATTTCCCCATCGGCGGGCCGCTCGCCCTGGTGCCGGGCGTGCTGGTCGGCGCCCCATGGCTCGTGAATCCGGTGATGGCCGGGCTCGCGGTGGCGGCGTTCTTCCATTTCGCGCGTGTCGCATACGGCGAGCTGCCGGGGCGCGCGGTTGGCGCGTTGCTTGCGCTCACGCCGAACATCTCCATCATGGCGGGCACGTACCTCAACCATGTGCCGACGCTCCTGTGCGCGGCGTGCGCGTTCGCGGCGCTGGCCGAGTGGGACCGCGCCGTGGCACCCCGGGCGCGCGCCGCGTGGGCGGCGGCGGTGGGCGCGGCGATCGGATGCGCCGCCACCCTGCGTCCGCTCGACGCCGTGGTGCTCATGGGCGTCATCGGTGCGTACCAGCTCGTGGTGATGGTGCGGACGCGCCGGAGCGTGGCCGAGCTGGCGGCGCAGGTGGTGGGCGGCACGCTCGCGGTGGCGCCGCTGTTCTACGCCAACTGGCGGACCAACGGCAGCCCGCTGCGGTTCGGCTACGACGTGATGTGGGGGGCGGGGCATCGCGTGGGATTCCACACCGACCCGCACGGCGTGGCGCACACGCCCGGACGCGCGATCGAGTACGCGCTGCGGTACGTCTCGGAGACGAACTACGCTGTGATGGCGTGGCCGTTCCCCGCGCTCGCCGTGGCGTTCACGGGGCTCGCGGCGATGCGTCGCGTGACCCGCTGGGATGCGCTCGTGTTCGCGTTCCTCGGCGCGCAGCTCGGCGCGTACGCGGTGTACTGGGGACTCGGCGAGTTCCTCGGGCCGCGGTTTCTGTTCACCGCGTTCCCGGCGCTTGTCGTCCTGCTGGCACGGACGCCGTTCCTGATGGGCGAGCGCGAAGGGCCGCGGGTGGGGCGGGCGGCGGCCGCGTTCCTGGTGCTCTGCACCGTGGTCGCCTGGACGGCGCCGCCGGTGCTCGATGCCGTTCGCGGGAGCGCGGCGCAGGTGCGCGCGGCGCGGCGCGCCATGCGCGTGGACCTCCAGGCCGCGGCGCGGGCGGCGCATGCGCACCACGCGCTCGTGTTCGTGCGCGAGCCGTTCAGCGCGCGGCTGCTTCACCGCGTGTGGGGCGTGGGCGTTTCCCGGCCCGAGGCCGTCGCGGCGATCGAGACGCGCGACGCCTGCTCCCTGCTCGCCGCGGTGGCCGACGTGGAAAACGACTCCGCGCACGCCATCGCGGATCCGGTCGCGTACCTCGAGGGGCATGCGGCACCGTTCGTCCCCGGGCCGCAGCAGGTCCGCACCGCCGACCCCAACGTGCGGATCACCTCGGCCGCGTCGGTCACGCCCGCGTGCCGCGCCGAGTTCGATGCGTACGACTGGGTGCCGGCGTTCTTCGGGACGGCGCTGCCGCTCGAGCCGATCGGCCCCGACGGCCACCTGGACGGCGACGTGATCTGGGCGATGGACCTCGGCATCCGCGACGAGGTGCTGCGGCGCCGGTTCGGCGACCGCACATGGTACCGCGTGACGCTCGCGACCGGGCCGGACGGGCGCCCGGTCGCATCCCTGCAACCCTACTGACGCGCCGCGCCGTCAGGGCGTGATCTTCGCCGCCGGCTTCGTCGCCTTCGGATCCACCAGTACCCGGCGTTCCTTGAGGTGCTCTTCCATCTTGAGGCGCGGTACGCCGTTCGTCAGCCAATCGGGCGCGGGCTGGTCGCGGAGGAACGTGTCGAACCACTCGGTCATGCGGAGCGCGTAGTCCTTCTGGTTCGCCGGCCGCGCGAGCCCGTGGTTCTCGCCCACGTACTCGAGCAGGATCACGTCCTTGTTCAGCTGGCGCAGGTGATTGTAGTACGTCACGCCCTGGTTGAAGTCCACGGCGCCGTCGCGGTCGTCGGAGAGGAGCATGAACGGAATCGAGAGGTTCTGCGCAAACGTCTGCGGCGAGTTGCGCGCGTACACCTCGGGGATCTCGTTCGGCCCACCGGTGAACCGGCCCTGGCTCGAGATGAAGATCGAGCCGTCGGTGTTGCCGGAGTTCCAGTAGATCGACCCGAACATCGACGTCATGTCCGTCAGCGGCGCGCCCGCGACCGCGGTCTTGAAGATCTTCGTTTGCGTGGTGATGAAGGTGGTCTGGTAGCCGCCCCAGCTGTGCCCCTGCAGGCCCACCCGGTCGGGATCCACGTAGCCAGCGGCGATTGCGGCCTTCACGGCCGGCACCACGCACCACACGGCCGAGCGGCCGGGGTCGTTGACCTTGTAGACGATGTCGGGCTGGAGGAATGCGTACCCGCGTGACGTGAACACCGCCGGGTTCGAGTACCGCGTCGCATTGGGCGACGGGTACACATGGAACCCCTGCGAGAGCTTCTCGTAGATGTAGGTGAGCGTGGGGTACTTCTTGCCCTTCTCGTAGCCCGCCGGCAGGAAGAGCGCGGCCTGGTGCTTGCCGAGCCCGTTGTCGCACGTGTAGTTGATGAGCACCGCGCCCGCGCTCCACGCCACATCCTTCTGCTGCGGATTCGCGTCGGTGAGGCGGCGTTCGTTCCTGATGCCGTCGTCCGCGGCGTACCAGTCCGGGTACTTCTGCACCGTCTGCCGCGTGAAGACCCAGGTGCTGGCGTCGCGCGCGCGGCGGTAGTCCACCTTGGCATCCTCCCACGTGATCGCGGTGGCGCCGCCCTTCATCGGGTCCACCATCGAAAGGCCTTCCTTCTTGGTCCACTCGCCGTACGTCTCGAAGTAGAGCGGCTTCGAGAGGTCAATGCCGCCGCGATCGCGCGGATCGAAGATCTCGCGCGCCTGGTAGCGGATCTGGTCCTTCTGGCCGTTGGCCGTCAGGTTGACGGCGGCGCCACCCGCCACCGGGATCTTCCACACGTCCCAGTTGTCGCGGATCAGCACGTTGCTGCCGTCGGCGGACCAGCCCACGAACGCGCCGCCGATCGCAGGCTTCACCTGGTTGTGGTCGTCCTCGGTGTCCCAGAACTTCGTCGGCACGCCCGTTGTGATGGTCTTCGCCTGGCCGCTCGCGAAGTCGTAGACCTTCCAGTCGCCGGTGTCGTAGTAGGCGTACTTCGAGTTGTCGGGCGAGAAATTGTTCGCGCCGAACCCGCCGCGTCCGCCGCCGCCACCGCCGCCCGGGATCTTCTTCTGCACGAGCTTGCGTTCGCCCGTGGAGAGGTTGACGGCGTACATGTCGTGGTAGGCGAACCCCTTGATGCCGGCGTCGCGCTCGTAGTCGGTGATGTCGTTGCCGATGCCCCACGTGTCCTTCGGGCCGGTCGCCACGGTGCGGACGCGGTCGTCGGCGAGCTTGATCACCTTGCCGCTCGCGAAGTTGAACTCGGCGAGGTAGCTGAACGCGCGGTCCTGCGCCTCCTGCACCTGCTGGGTGGCCTGCGTGCGCGGATCCTTCCAGTGCCACAGGATGAGCGACGGCACCTCGGCGTCCGTCTGCGGCGCCGCCGCGACCTGGCCGGTGTTGCCCGCGCCCGGTGCCACACCCTGGGCCGTGGTGCCGTTGAACGTCGACGGCGCGCGCGGCGGCGCCGGCTCGCGGAGCCCGAAGTAGATCACCTTGCGGCCGTCGCCCCAGTCGGGCGCGCGGTCGGCGCTGAGCGCGAGCCCGCCGGTGATGCCGCTCGTCTTCGCGTCCACCACGACCGGCTTCGCGTTCGTCGCCGTCGCGTCGCTCCACGCGAGGAGCGCGACCGACTGGTCGCTGCCGGCCGAATCGGTCTCGACCCGCAGGGCCGCGAGCGCGTTGCTCGAGTCGGCCCACACGAGGCGCCGGTACTGCGCCTTTTCGACGTCAATGGGCCGCGTGACGCCCGTGGCCAGCTGCCGCAGCTGGATGCTGTTGCCCACGCGATCGTTCTCGCTGATCGCGTACGCCACCCAGTCGGCGTTGTCGTTGAAGGCGAACTCCGAGACGTTCGCGATCGGCACGGACATGCCGCCCGCGAGGTCCACGAGTTCGAGCACCGACGCGCCGCCCCCGCCGCCACCACCCCCGCCCGCGCCACGTCCGCCCGCCGCGCCGCCGCCCGCATTCGCGGCAGGTGCCGCGCCGGCGGGCGCGTGCTGGATGGCGAGCCAGTCCGACTTGTCGCCCGCGAAGCGGAAGCTGCGCACGCTCTCGAACTCGCGCTTCGACCCGTTGCCGAGGTCCACGATGGCGAGCTTTGGGCCCGCGTTTGCCGCGGCTCCACCGCCCGCGCCACCGGCACCGGCGCGGCCGCGACCCCCGCGGCCGTTCGTCGCGGTGGCCGCGCCCGGATACTCCATGAAGGCGACCCAGCGGTTGTTGCCGGAAATCGTGACGCCACCGCCGCCCGCGCCGCCGCGTCCGCCGCCACGGCCGCCGCCGGACGCGTCGCCGATGGGGAACCTCATCTCCTGCGCACCAGCTGCCGTCCCACGGATGATGACCTCGGCATCCCCCTCGTTGGGCGCGATGACATAGGCGAACCACTTGCCGTCGTTCGAGAGGTCGGCGTTGCGGATCGACCTCCACGTGAGCAGGTCGTTGAGCGTGAGCTGGCGGCCGGCGGACGCCGGGGGCGTCCATTTCGAGACGGGCTCCATGCCGGGCGCGCCGTAGGGCAGGTTGGCCTGCGGGTTCGACGGCGCCGCATTGCCGCGGCCACGACCTCCGGCGTTGCCGGCCGGGTCCTGGGCCACGGCGAGCGACGAGACGAGAGCGACGGCAACGGTTGCACGGGCGATGGGGGAGACACGCATGTGGAGATCCCGGTTGAGGCGACCTCCAGAATTACCGCCGGCGCAGGATGCCGGCTACCCGCGAGACGCCTCGTTCGTCCGGTTCCGAATCCCGCCGGCGACACGCGCCGAGTCCGCGCTCGGGGCGAGGCCTACCAGCCCTTGCCGACGTTCCAGGTGGCTCCGGCGTACAACGCGTGCGGCTGCGGCCCGGCGACCGGCACGATGACGCCGACGTCGAACACGAGCCAACGGCGTGCCGTGTACGTCGGTCCGGCGAGGACGGCGGTGACCGGCGAGGCGCCGGATGGTCCGCCGGTGCCCGGATAGCCGAACACCTCCGCGGTCCATCCGGTCGCGGCCTGGAGCACGCCGCCGAAGGACGCCGTCCACACCCACTGGTCCCGCGGCGCGTTCGCGCCGCTCCCGCTGCGCCGCGTGTACCCCGCGTTGAGGTCGATGTGCAGCGGCCCCACGTCGCGGCTGGAGATGAGGAGCAGCGACGCGTCGGTCGTTTCGGTGCCGGTGCCGCGCGAGATCGATCCCGTTGGCAGCGTCAGGCCCGGCTGGATGGCGACGTCGCCCAGGAGCCCGTCGTGCTCCATGACGCGCCACTTGTATGTGATCGCGACGTCGCCGATGCCGCCGGCCGCGCCGCGCGGCGCCGACGCCGCGACGAACACGGAGAGCTGCGTGTGCGGCGACACGCCGACCTTGGCGAGCGTGCCGAACAGCGTGTTCCGGTCGCGGCCGGGCCCGCGGTCGAACTCGAGACCGCTTTCCAGCTCGAGCCAGCCCGGCGCGACGGTGCCCGCGTGCGTGGCGACCGTGGGGCGCTCGGGCTGCGCCGCATGGGGGTCGCGCGGCGGCTCCTGCGCCGGCGTCGCGCGCCCCGGCACCATCATCGCCGCCACGAGGGCGACCGCCGCTGTCGTGCGCTGCATTTCCCCTCTTGCAAAAAAGTTAGTATGTACTAAAATCGAACCATGGCAGGTACGCAACCCGTGGTGGGGCCGGAAGCCCCGCCGCCCACGCCGGTTCCGGCGCCCGGACCGGTGACGCCGCCGCACGGCCCGGACCCGGGCTGGCGCCGCGCCCGGAACGCCCCGTCACTCGCCGAGGCGTACCGCACCGTCTCCGTCTCCCACGCGTCATGGTGGCGGAAGATCCTCGCCTTCGCCGGCCCGGGCTACCTTGTCGCCGTCGGCTACATGGACCCCGGCAACTGGGCCACCGACCTTGCCGGCGGATCGCAGTTCGGCTACGCCCTCCTGTCCGTCATCCTCATCTCGAACCTCATGGCGGTGCTCCTCCAGGGCCTCGCGTCCAAGCTCGGCATCGTCACCGGACGCGACCTCGCGCAGGCCTGCCGCGACCACTACTCCCGCCCGGTCGCGCTCATGCACTGGGTGCTCTGCGAGATCGCCATCGCCGCGTGCGACCTGGCCGAGGTGATCGGCTCGGCCATCGCCCTCAACCTGCTGTTCCACATCCCGCTCACGTGGGGCATCGTCGTCACCGCGGCCGACGTGATGCTCGTGCTCGTCCTCCAGCACCGTGGCTTCCGGCTCCTCGAGGCGGTCGTCGTCGCCCTCATCGCGACCATCGGCGCCTGCTTCCTCTTCGAAATCCTCATCTCGCGCCCGGATGCCGCCGGCATCGCCGCTGGGCTCATCCCGTCGGCGGACATCGTTCGCCACCCGGGCAAGCTCTACATCGCGATCGGCATCCTGGGCGCGACCGTCATGCCGCACAACCTCTACCTGCACTCGTCCATTGTGCAGACGCGCCGCTACGAGGAAACCGCCGAAGGCAAGCGCGAGGCCGTGCGCTACGCCTTCATCGACTCCACCATCGCGCTCTCGCTCGCCTTCTTCATCAACGCCGCGATCCTCGTCATGGCGGCGGCGACATTCCATCGCACGGGCAACACGCAGGTGGCCGAGATCCAGGACGCCTTCCAGCTCCTCACGCCGCTCCTCGGCGTCACCGGCGCGAGCGCCGTCTTCGCCATCGCGCTCCTCGCGAGCGGGCAGAACTCGACCCTCACGGGCACGCTCGCCGGCCAGATCGTCATGGAGGGGTTCCTCAACATCCGCCTGCAGCCGTGGGTGCGCCGCCTGATCACGCGGGCCATCGCGATCGTCCCGGCCGTGACAGTGGCGATCGTCGCCGGCGAGAGCGGCACGGCGAAGCTCCTCGTGCTCTCGCAGGTAATTCTTTCGCTACAACTGTCGTTCGCCGTGGTGCCCCTCGTGCAATTCACGTCGGAACGTGCCAAAATGGGGGAGTTCGCGAATTCGGCACGACTCCGGGCGCTGGCCTGGACCGTCGCGATCGTGATCGCCGCGCTCAATGCGTGGCTCCTGTTCCAGACCTTCGCCGGATGGATGGGCTGATGTACAAGCGGATCCTGGTGCCGCTGGAAAACAGCAGGACGGACGCCGCGATCCTCGCGCACGTCGCGCAGCTCGCGCGGCACGACGATGCCAGCCTCGTGCTGATCCACGTGGCGGATGGGTTCGCCGCGCGCAACCTCAGGCAGCTCGACCTGCGCGAATCGGAGGAGATGCAGACCGACCGGGCGTACCTCGACGCCACTGCCGCCCGCCTCGCGGGCGATGGCCTGCGCGCCGAGGCGATCCTCGCCAGCGGCGACCCGGCGGCCGAGATCGTCAGCGCGGCCGAGCGCGAGCGGTGCGACCTCATCGCCATGGGCACGCACGGACACCGCTGGGTGAAGGATGTCCTGCTGGGCAGCGTCGCCGAGGCCGTGCGCCATCGCACGCTCGTCCCGGTGCTGATGGTGCGCGCCCGCACGGACGACCCGGCGTCGTGACCAGGTCGCCCTCGCGGCTCACGGTGGAGGCCGAGGACTACCTCAAGGCCATCTATGAACTGGGGCGTCGCAACGGTACCGCGGGCGCCGCCCGCGGCGCCGCCACGTCGTCCGTCGGCGACACACCCGTCGGTACCACCGCCCTCGCGCACACGCTCGGCATCGCCGCCGCAAGCGTGAGCGGCATGCTGCAGCGGCTCGCGCGCCAGGGCCTGGTCAAGACGGCTCGCTACCGGGGCACGCGCCTCACGCCGGCCGGACGAACCGCGGCGCTCCAGCTCATCCGGCGCCACCGCGTCATCGAGAGCTACCTCGTCACCCGCCTCGGCTACGACTGGGACGACGTGCACGACGAGGCCGAGCGCCTCGAGCACGCCGTGAGCCCCGACCTCATCGATCGGATGGCGCGCGACCTCGGCAACCCCACGGCCGACCCCCACGGCGCGCCGATCCCCACGGCCGACGGCGAGGTGGACGAGCGCCGCCTCGGAAGCCTCGCGGCGCTCGGCGCGGGCGACAGCGCGCGGGTGCTGCGCATGAGCGACCGAGACGCCGGGCTGCTGCGCTACCTGGCCGACCGCGGCATCCGGCCGGGCGCGCGCGTGCGCGTGGAGTCGCGCGAGGCGTTCGACGGGCCCATCGTGCTCACGGTGGGTCGCGAACGGCAGACCATGTCGCCGGCGGCGGCCGCACAGGTGTGGGTCGAGGACGCCACCCACGCGCCGCGCGGCCGCGACAAGCGTCCGGGAGGCGCCGGCCGGAAGCCGCCCACGCGGAGCTAGCGCGTCAGAACAGGCCCCATCGCTTCACCCGGGCGGCGTACGCGTCGAACTCCGCGCCGAAGAGTTCGCGCAGCTTTGGCTCCTCGTACAGGATCACACGCAGGTGGAACGCCGCGAGCACGAAGGCGGCGTAGATGAGCATCGCGCGCGAGTGCAGCCACCACGCTTCGCCAAGGAGCGCGACCGGGATGCCGACGTACATCGGGTTGCGCACCCACCGGTAGAGGCCGCCCGTGACGAGCCGGCGCGGCGGATCCCACGGCGCCGGCGTGCCGCTGCCCTCGGTGGCGAACCGCCACGCGCAGGTCACGTACACCACGGCGCCGGCCGCGATCAGCGTGAGGGCGAGGGCATCGGTCGCGGCGGGCGGCCAGTGCGCACCAACGCGGCTGGGCCCGGCGATCCAGTAGTACGGGATCCACGCGAGGATGCTGCACGGGAGCAGCACCGTGAACGACAGCACGCGCAGAAAGAGGCCCACGCCCCGCATCAGGGCTTCGGCGGCGCCGCCAGCTTGAGGGCCAGCCAGTCCGCGAGCGGTCCCATCACTTCAGGGCCGATGCGCCCGTCCTTCAGTTTCGCGTAGTCGCCCGGGAACCCGACCGAATCCACGAGGAACAGGTGGTTGTGGTTCGGCAGCACGCGGAGCGTCACGTCGCGGTTGCCGGCGTCCTTCAGCGTGCGCTCGATGATGGGCGCCTGGTCGGGCGTGACCTGCTGGTCGGTGCCGCCCTGCAGGATCATCACCGGTGCCCGCACCTTGCGAAGGGTCGGGAGCGGATCGTACGTGAGGAAGAACTTCGTCCACGGCGAACGCGCCGCCGCAGAATCGAACGCCGCGACCTGCGCCTTGAGCACGGAGTCCTTCTGCGCCGGCGGAATGGCGGCGTTGCCGGTCACCATGTTGCGCAGCTGGAAGTCGATGATGCGACGCCCTGTGTACGCGGGGCCGGCGAAGATCACGAGGGCCGCGATCTTCGGGTCCGTGGCGGCGACCATCGGCCCGATGAGCCCACCCTCGCTGTGGCCGAAGAGCGCGATGCGCCCCGGGTCGATGTCCCGCCGCGCCCGAAGGAATGCCACGCCCGCGCGGATGTCGTCGGCGAAATCAGCGCTGGTGGCCGTGCCGACGTCGCCGCCGCTCGCATTGACGCCGCGGTCGTCGAGCCGCAGGACGGCGATGCCGCGGCGTCCCAGCGTATCGGCCAGCTGACGAAACGGCCGGTAGTTCGGCACGAGTGGGAGGAACTCATCACGGTCCTCCTGGCCGGATCCGGTGATCGTCACCACCGCCGGCACGGGCCCACCCGTGTTGCGCGGAATCGTCAGCGTGCCGCTTAACGTGTGACCGTCGCGCGTCGGCACGGTCACCTCCTCGGCGGTGTACGGAGCGCCCGCGGGCGCGCCGTAGTCGGGCCGGCCAAGCGAGACGCCCGCCGCGGCGGCCCCGGTGAGCCGTGTGATCACGAGCGACTGGGATGGCAGCGTCCCGCCGGTGATGAGGCCGCTCGCATCGACGGCGAACCGGTGCACCTGGGATCCCACCGTCACGATCGCACTGTCCGTGCCGACGAATTGCACGTGTGCGCCCAGGCGGAGGCCGGAGCCGGCGAGCAGGAGATACGTCCCGTCGAACGCGTTGGCGCCGGCCCGCTTCGCGCGCGCGATCATCAGGTTCATCAGCGCAATGCTGCCGTTGATCAGCGGCAGCGGACGGTCGGTCATCGCCGTCGCGACGCGTTGCGGCGGGGCGGTGCCGGTGGTCGCCTCGACGACCGCGGAGTCGCCGCCGATGCGCATGGACCCGGTCTGGAGCGGAAGCGCGTCCGCCGAGGCGCCGGCACCGTAGACCCGGAACGTGAGCAGCGGAACGTTCACGCCGTCGGCGCTATCGGCGACGTCGGCGACGTATGCGATCCGCGGCGCGCCGCGTTGCGCGATCTCGCCCGAAATGTGCGTTCCGTCGATCGTCACGCGCTCGACGATGAGCGTGTCGGCCCCCTTCATGAACGCGTACGCGTACTGGCGAGGTGCCGCCTGCGCTCCCGCGCGTGCGGGCCGAGCCACGAGGGCCAGGACGATCCCGGCGAGCGCCAGCCCGACCACGATGGCGACGGTCACCGGCCGTACCTGTCCGGACGGCCCTTCGTCGGCTTCGGCCGCATCGGGGGCGGCCGCGTCGCCGGATCCTTCGCCGGACGCCTCCGCAGAGATGCGGGCGAACAGCATGCCTGCGGCGACGACCACGAGGAGCGAGAGCGCGATCACGGGAAGCATCCAATCGTCGTGCTCGAATGCGCTCGCCTTGCCGAGGAAGACCGCGGCGATCGCGACCGTGAGGGCGACCAGCGGCGCCGTCTTCGGCGGGGTGCGCCGGCGACCGTCGCGGCCGCGCCGCGTGACCTTCGGGGGGATGATGATCATGATGCCTCCGTCCGGCTCGTGGCGGTCGCGCCCTTCGGTGACCGCTTGGCGCGGCGCAACGCGTCGCGCAGCAGGTATTCGATGTGGGCGTTGAGCGAGCGCAGGTCGTCGTCGGCCCAGCGCTGCAGGGCGTCCAGCAGCGCCGGGTCCACGCGAATCAGGAATGCCTTACGCTCGCTCACGTCTGCCGTCTCACTGATAGATCGACCCGGCGTTCACGACCGGGCTCGCGTCACGCTCCGAGCAGAGCACCACGAGCAGGTTCGACACCATCTGGGCCTTGCGCTCCTCGTCCAGCTGCACGATGCCCTTGTGCGACAGCATGTCCAGCGCGTTCTCCACCATGCCGACCGCGCCCTCCACGATCTTGTACCGCGCCGCGATCACGGCCGTGGCCTGCTGGCGTCGCAGCATCGCCTGCGCGATTTCCGGCGCGTACGCCAGGTGCGAGATGCGCGCCTCGATGATCGCCACGCCGGCGCGCGCGAGCCGCTCCTGGAGTGCCTTCAGGAGCGAACCGGAGATCTCGTCGGTGTGTGTGGACAGCGAGTGTTCGCCGGCTTCGTGGGAGTCGTACGGATAGTTCTGGGCCACGGACCGCACCGCGCTCTCGCTCTGCACGGCGACGTACTTCTGGTAGTCGTCCACCTCGAACAGCGCCTCGGCCGTCTCGACGACCTTCCACACCACGATCGCCGCGATCTCGATCGGGTTGGCGCGGGCGTCGTTCACCTTGAGCTTGGCGGTCTCGAAGTTCCGCACGCGCAGCGACACGCGCTTCTTCGTGAGGAACGGATTGGCGAACCAGAAGCCGGCGCGCTTCACGGTCCCCCGGTAGTCGCCGAAGAGGATGAGGGCCTTGGCGTCGCCGGGATTGACGATGAAAAGCCCGCCCAGCGACACCAGCAATACGATCACCGCCACCGCCGAGCCGACGATGAGCGGCACCGACTGCGTGCTGCCGCCCCTGGCGACCCCTGCGATGGCCAGCACGACTCCCACGATGAGCAGCAGGAGGGCCGGCAGACCCGGGACGGCGCGGTATTCAGATTCGCGGAACATGGGTTGAGCCTGATGGAGAGTGGTAGCAATATGATATCACTGCGATCGCAAGTGTCAATGGGGAGGACCCCTCCCCAAAATCCGTTCCGCGCCGATCGGCGTGCCGCCTACGACGGGATGTCGGGGATCGGCGTGCCGACCGCCGGCGACGGACGGCGCATGTACAGGGGCAGTCGGAGGGTGAAGGTCGATCCGCGCCCGGGCTCCGACGCGACGGCGATCGTGCCACCCGACGTCTTCACGAGGTCGGCGACGATCGCGAGGCCCAGTCCGGTGCCGGCGTCCTCGCGCTTGGTGGAAAAGAACGGCTCGAAGATCCGCTCGTGCAGTTCGGGCGGGATGCCGATGCCCGTGTCGCGCACGCGCACCTCGACCATGGGCTCGCCCCCCGGCGGCACGAACTGGCCCACGCGGACGGTGATCGTGCCGTCGGCGATGATCGCGTCGCGCGCGTTGAGGATGAGATTCACGATCGCCTGGTGGAGCTGGTGCCGGTCGGTGGCGAGTTGCGGCACGTCCGGCTCGGCCTCCACGCGCAGCGTCACACGCGCCGGCATGAGCGGCCGCATCATGCGGTCAATCTGCGCGACCAGGAGCGGCACGTCCACCCACGTGGCGTCGGGCGTGCGCGGCCGGCCGTAGGCGAGCAGGTCGCGAACGAGCGCGGCGCCGCGCTGGATCACGTGCTGCGCATCCGCCACGATCTCGCCGGTGGAGGCGTCGGTGCCTTCCTCGCCGCCGAGCAGCGCCAGGTGCGTGCTCAACGCCATCAGCACATTCGCGAAATCGTGCGCAACCTCCGCCGACAGCTTGCCCAGCGCCTCGAGGCGGTTGCGGTGCGCGGCTTCACGCTGCAGCTGGCGGGTGGCCGAGACGTCGCGCAGGTACAGCTGCAGCGCGGGCTCGTCGTCCCAGTCCACGACGCCCGCCACGCCCTCGACCTCGGGCCACGCATCGCCGCGCGCGGGGAGCGTCGTCTCGACGAGCTCGACCGGCGCGCCGTTCGCGAGCGCGCGACGCAGCTGCGCCTCGAACGTGTCGCGCCCGCGCGGCGACACGAAGTCGCCGAGCATCGCGCCCTCGGCGATGGTGCGCCCGCCGGTGGAGAACAGGCGCACGGCCGCGGGGTTGGCGACGTGCACGCGCAGGTCGCGGTCCACCACGAGCACCGCGTCGGGCGCGAGCGTGAGCAGCCGTTCGTACCGCTCCCGGTCGTGCAGCGCGCGCTGGAACCGGTTCAGCTTGCACAGGTTGCGCACGCGCACGCGCAGCTCGGCCGGCTCCACGGGCTTTTCCAGGAAGTCGTCTGCGCCTGCCTCGAGCGCCGCGATGCGCGACGCATGGTCGCCGAGGCCCGACAGCACGACGATAGGCACGGCGCCGATCACCGGGTCGTCACGGATGCGGCGGCACACCGCGAACCCGTCGAGTCCCGGCAGGACAAGATCGAGCAGGATGACGTCGGGCCTGAGGTGCAGCGCGAGCTCCACGGCTTCGGTACCGTTCTCCGCCCCCACGATACCGTAGCCGTCCGCGGCGAGTACTGCGCAGAATCCGTTCCGGACGTCCGCATCGTCGTCCACCACCAGGATGGTGTGTGGCCACGTCATGCGCCGGCCCGCGCGCCGCCCGCGGCATCGTCGGTCGGCCCGCCGGGCGCGGGGTCGTCGCGACGATTGAGCTTCTTGCGGAGCGTGCGCGGATGCAGGCCCAGGAGGTGCGCGGCCTGCGTGCGGTTTCCACCGGTGGCCTCGAGCGCGGCCGCGATCAGCGCCCGCTCGGCGGTGGCCAGGTTGAAATCGCCGGGCGCAGGTCCACGCGCCGCAGCGTGGGATGCGCGCGGCGCCTCGTGGTGCGCCTCGTGGGGCGGCTCGCGGTGCGCCGGTGGCGGTTCCGCGGAGATCGTGTCGAGATCGAAATGTTCCGGCAGCAGCACCGGGCCGTCGGCCAGCACGACGGCGCGTTCCACCGCGTGCTTCAGTTCGCGCACGTTTCCGGGCCAGAGCCCGGCTTGCAGCAGCACCAGCGCCTCCTCGGAGATCGTCTGCTCGGCGCGGCCGTGCGCCACGGCGGCCTGCACGGCGAAGTATCGCGCCAGCGGCACGACGTCGGCGATCCGGTCGCGCAGGGGCGGTACCCGCAGGCGGAGGACGTTGAGGCGGTAGTAGAGGTCCTGGCGGAAGTCTCCGCGGTCCACCGCGAGGCGGAGGTCACGATTCGTGGTCGCGATGATCCGGACGTCCACCTGGAGCACTTCGCTGCCGCCCACGCGCTCGAACTCCCGCTCCTGCAACACCCGCAGCATCTTCGCCTGCAGCTCGGGCCGCATCTCGGACACTTCGTCGAGCAGGATCGAGCCCGTGTTGGCGCGCGTGAACGCGCCGTCCACGCGGCGCATCGCGCCCGTGAACGCGCCGCGCTCGTGGCCGAAGAGGGCGCTCTCCACGAGCCCGTCGGGGAGCGCGGCGCAGTTGATGCGGACGAACGGCAGTTGCCGGCGCGGCGAGAGGTCGTGCACCGCCTGCGCGACGAGTTCCTTGCCGGTGCCCGACTCGCCCTCGATCAGCACGGTGCTCGTCGATTGCGCCGCGCGCTCGATCTGGCCGCAGAGGCGCCGGACGACGGGCGTGTCGCCGAGGAAGCGGCGTGCGGGGCTGGTCGCGTCGCGCCCCACGCGCAGTTCACGCTCGATGCGTCCCTGCTCGACCGCCTGCGCGACGGCGCCGCGCACGCCGGACGGGTCGAGCGGCTTCTGGAGGAATGCCGCAACGCCCGCGCGCGTGGCGCGGATCGCATTGTCGACCGTGCCGTAGCCCGTGATCAGGATGAAGGGCACGGACACGCCCTCCTTGCGGAGCAGCGCCAGGAGGTCGAGCCCCGTGAGGTCCGGCATCTTGTAGTCGGCCACCACGACATCGACGGCGCGGTGCCGCGAGACCTGGAGCGCCGCAGGCGCGTCGGCAACGCACACCACATCTGCCGGGAGCGGCGTGAGCACGCGGTGCAGTGCGCGGCGAACGTCGTCGTCATCGTCGACGACGAGCACCGTGGACATGGGGCGGGTCTCGTGGGTGATCATGCGCACGCCTGCCGGCTGGGGGAGGGCCGCTCGATCGGTGCGCGCCGACACTGCCTGCGTCACACCGCGGATGTGATATGGGCAATCCGTGTGCCAGTCGCCCGCTGTACAGATACTTTTCGATTGTCGTCACGATGTGATAGTTCAGGACCGAATCGGGTCACTTGGCCGGGGCGAATCGCCCCGGTGCCCGGCGCGGCACGCACCGACGTCGGGTGAAACGCCCGATTC
>CAZKYG010000055.1:0-3420 GCA_964556915.1 uncultured Gemmatimonas sp. | reverse complement strand
CGGCATCGTGTGGCTCGGCGGCAACCGCGTGTTCCGGTCGCTCAATCGCGGCGAGACATGGGTGGCAAGCGCCGACCTCACAAAGCAGGTGGACCGTTGCGCCATCGCGATGATGGGGGTTGCGGGGACGCAGCCCCAGATCTCGAAGAACGACGGCGTGACCTCGTTCAGCACAATCGTGTCGATTTCGGAATCGCCGGTGGTCCCGGGGATCGTGTGGGCGGGGACGGACGACGGGAACCTGCAGGTGAGCCGCGACGGTGGCGTAACGTTCACCGAAGTCGGCAAGAACATCACCGGCCTGCCCTCCGGCGCGCTGACGGGCCCGAACCCGTACTGGATCTCGCGCGTTGACGCCTCGCACTTCGATGCGGGCACGGCGTACGTCGCCGTCGACGGCCACCGCTCGGACGACCTGCATCCGTACGTGTTCGTCACGCGCGACTACGGACGCACGTTCACGAACATCACGAACAACCTCCCGGCGTTCGGCAATGTGCAGGTGATCCGCGAGGACCCGGTGAACAAGGACTTGCTCTTCGCGGGCACCGAAGTCGGCCTGCGCGTGTCGCTGGATGGCGGCAAGACGTGGGAGCCGTTCCAGGACAACCTGCCCACGGTGCGTGTCGACGAGGTGCTCGTGCATCCCCGCGACGGTGACCTGATCGTGGCCACGCACGGCCGCAGCATCTGGATCGCCGAGGACATTACGCCCCTGCAGCAACTCACGCCGGCCGTGGCCGCCGAGGACGCGCACCTGTTCAACGTGCGTCCCGCGATCGCATACCTCTCCGATACGCGCGCGGTGCCGTATGTGGGCGGCCACCGTCGCTTCATGGGTGAGAACCCGCCCCGCGGCACGGCGATCAGCTACTACCTCAAGGCGCCCGCGAGCGGCGAGGTGAAGGTGTCGGTTCAGGACGCGGAGGGACGGACGCTGTGCGTCTCCGACGGGGCGAGGTCCGCGGGTATCAATCGCGTCCAGTGGGCACTGGTCGCGCCGATGCTGGGCGGTGGCGGAGGCGGACGTGGTGCAGGCGGTGGCGGTGGTGGCGGTGGTGGCGGTGGTGGCAGCGGCGGAGGTCGCGGACCGGCGAACACGAGCTGCAGTGGTGGCGGCGGAGGCGGTGGTGGCCGGGGCGGTGGAGTCGGCGGTGTCGCGCCGGGGACCTACACGGTGAAGCTCAGCGTGGGGGGGCGGGAGTACAGCAGGACGGTGGAGGTGCTGGAGGACAAGTGGATGGGGGAACGGCGTTAGCGGCGTCGTGTTGCTTCGAGCCCGTCGGGCGCCGAGGGTATATTCGGTCGTGCCCCACCCACCGACGCCATGACCGACAAGCATCGCCCCTCCGGCCGTGACCGCGGCGGGTTCAAGGCCTCGCGCCATGGCTCGGCGAATGCGAAGAACGCCCGTGCGAGCGCGGCGGGCCCGAAGGCCGCGCAGAAGAAGGCAGCGGAGTCGCGCGAAGCGGCGGGCGCGCGGCACGTCTCCGCGGCGACGAGCCGGTTCCTCAAGGGCGCCCGGATTGCGCCGCGCCGCATCGACGGCACCGAGACGGTCGAACAGCTGATCGACGGCACGTTCCAGGCGTACAACTCGGGGCGCCTGCGCGAAGCGGCGCAGCTCTTCACGGGCAAGATGCTCGAGCCGGACGTCACCGTCGGGATGACGCTGACCGGCGCGCTGACGCCGGCCGGGCTCGGGATGAGTTGCCTCATTCCCCTGATCGAAGCGGGCTTCGTGGACTGGATCATCTCCACGGGGGCGAATCTCTACCACGACACGCACTTCGGGCTCGGGCTCGCGATGCACCGCGGCAACCCGACCGAGAGCGACGTCGTGTTGCGCGAGGAAGGTGTCGTGCGCATCTACGACATCTTCTTCGACTACGACGTGCTGCTCTCCACCGACGCCTTCTTCCGGCAGGTGATCCGCGGCGGGGAGTTCCAGCGCGCGATGTCGAGCGCGGAGTTCCACTGGCTCTGTGGCAAGTACGTGGCCGAGCGCGGCCGCGTGCTCGGGCTCACGGACAAGTCGCTGCTGGCCACGGCGTACCGCTGCGGCGTGCCGATCTACACATCGTCACCCGGCGACTCGAGCATTGGCATGAACGTCGCGGCGCTCGCGCTCGAGGGCGGGCGGTGCATGATCGATCCGAACCAGGACGTGAACGAGACGGCGGCGATCGTGCTCGGCGCCAAGCGCCCGGCGATGCGCGGCCGCGGGAAGAGCGGTGGGCGGAGCGCGATCGTGATCATGGGCGGTGGGAGCCCGAAGAACTTCGCGCTTCAGACCGAGCCGCAGATCCAGGAAGTGCTCGGCATCGACGAGAAGGGACACGACTACTTCCTGCAGGTGACGGACGCGCGGCCGGATACGGGCGGACTCTCGGGGGCGACGCCGGCAGAGGCGGTCAGCTGGGGCAAGATCGACCCTGACCGGCTGCCGGATGCGGTGGTGTGCTACCTCGACTCGACCATCGCGCTGCCGCTGCTCACGAGCTACGCACTGGCGAAGCGGAAGCCGCGGGCGCTCAAGCGGCTCTACGACCGGCGCGCGGCGCTCATGCAGCAGCTCACCGACGAGTTTCGCCGGACGAACGGCTAGCGCGCGTGCGTCGCGCGTGGGTCGCGCGCACGCTCGCGACGAAGTTCGCGCGCGAGAAGTCGCCGAAGGTGGTGTAGGCGAGCAGTGCCTCGCCGCCGAACACTTCCTTCACGATCACCGCGTCCGGCTTGCCGGCGTCGATCAGGCGATCCACCACGGCGCACGTTTCCTCGATCCAGTCGGCCTTGGCTTCGAGCGCCTGCACGCCGTTCCGGACGAGCCCGCGGTGCGCGTCGAAGACGCGCTTCGGTTTGAGGGCCGCCGCCTTGCGCACGCTCGCGATCTGCTGACGCACGTCCTCGCGCGCGACGGGATGCGCGACCTTCACCTTCACGCCGAGGAAGAGGTCGGCGGCGAACAACGTCTCGCGCCCGGCGTCCCACACGACGTAGTGGTCGGGCGAGTGTCCGGGAGTGGCGATCAGCTCGAGGCCCTCCGGCTCGAACGGCACCACGGGCGCGACGAGCCGCGGCATGCGGCCCCAGGTCCACCACCGGTGCCAGCCCCGGGTGCGCGGCGCGCGAAGCAGGGCTTCCGTGTCCGGCCGCAGGCACAGCGGCACGCCGGCGGCCGCCAGGCGCTGCGCGTTGCCGCCGTGGTCGTCGTGCGCGTGGGTGACGATCACGCCCCTGGGCTGGTGCGCCGCGACCCACGCCATGTACGCCGGCCCGGCGTCGTCGAATGCGGCATCGATCAGCACGCCGCGGACCGCGTACGCGCTCACGTGGTAGCCGGCCGTCCGGCTGCGCCACCCAGACGTGGGCGGTCTCACCCTCGTAGGTGACGGCGGAAACCGGCACGGCGGCCGACAG
>CAZKYG010000054.1:0-6082 GCA_964556915.1 uncultured Gemmatimonas sp. | reverse complement strand
GCCGGCGCCCGTTCCGCCGCGGCCCGTGCGCCGCGCCCGTCGGAAGTCGTAGCGCGCGCCATCCGTCATTCGCCTTTCCGCCTCCTGTCCTCTGGCCACATGCACATCACCGTCGTCGGCACCGGGTACGTCGGACTCGTCGCAGGCGCCTGTTTCGCCGAAACGGGCAGCACGGTCACGTGCGCCGACGTCGATGCGGCGAAGGTCGAGGGCCTGCGCCGGAACGTCCTGCCGATCTACGAGCCCGGCCTTGACGCGCTCGTCGAGCGCAACCAGGCGCAGGGCCGGCTGCAGTTCACCACCGACGTGGCGGACGCCGTGCGGGGCGCCGACGTGATCTTCATCGCCGTCGGCACGCCGCCGGACGAGGACGGGTCCGCCGACCTGCGACACGTGCTCGCGGTGGCCGAGGCGATCGGCCGGAACCTCGCGCGCGAGGCCGTGGTGGTCACCAAGTCGACCGTCCCGGTGGGGACCGCGGCCAAGGTGCGCGACGCGGTGGCGCGCCACGCGCGGTTTCCGTTCCATGTGGTGTCCAACCCCGAGTTCCTCAAGGAGGGCGCCGCGGTCGACGACTTCCTCAAGCCTGATCGCGTCGTGCTCGGGGTGGACAGCGATTTCGCGCGCACGGTGATGGCCGAGCTGTACGCGCCGTTCGTGCGAACGGGGAAGCCGGTGATCTTCATGGATATCCCGTCGGCCGAGATGACGAAGTACGCGGCCAACGCCATGCTCGCGACGCGCATTTCGTTCATGAATGAGATCGCCAACCTCTGCGAAAAGGTCGGTGCGAACGTGGACCTGGTGCGCAAGGGCATCGGCAGTGACGCACGCATCGGGTCAAGCTTCCTGTTTCCGGGACCCGGGTACGGCGGGTCATGCTTCCCGAAGGACGTCCAGGCGCTCATGCGCACGTCAGAGGAGGTCGGGGCGCCGATGCGCATCCTCCGCGCCGTCGAGGACGCGAACGCGCGCCAGAAGACGCGGTTGTTCGAAAAGTTGCGGGGCGTGGTGGGCGACCTGAAAGGTCGGCGCATCGCCGTGTGGGGCCTGGCGTTCAAGGCGCAGACCGACGACATGCGGGAGTCCCCGGCGCTCACGCTGATCGAGGCGCTGCTGGATGCCGGCGCCACGGTCACGGCGCACGACCCGGCGGCGATGCACGAGGCGGAGCGCCGCCTCGGGCAGCGCATCGCCTATGGGGCGACCAACTATGACGTCCTGAAGGGAGCCGACGCGCTCGTCATCGTCACCGACTGGAACGAGTACCGGTTCCCGGATTTCGCGCGCATCAAGGCCGAGTTGCGGCAGCCCGTGGTGATCGACGGGCGGAACCTCTACGACCCGGCGAAGATGGCGCAACTCGGCTTCACCTACCGGTCGATCGGCCGGGGACCCGCATGAGGGTCCTGATCACGGGAGCCGCCGGATTCCTCGGATCGCACCTCGCCGATCGGTTCATCGCCGACGGCCACACCGTCGTCGGGCTCGACAACTTCGTGACGGGGCATCCGGACAACATCGCGCACCTGATCGGGAACGAGCGCTTCAGCTTCATCCGCCACAACATCTCGGAGTTCACGTACGTCGCGGGCGCGCTGGACGGCGTGCTGCACTTCGCGAGCCCCGCAAGCCCCATCGACTACCTGCAGCTGCCGATCCAGACCCTGAAGGTCGGGTCGCTCGGCACCCATAATGCGCTGGGGATCGCGCTCGCGAAGCAGGCGCGGTTCTTCCTGGCGTCCACCAGCGAGGTGTACGGCGACCCGCTCGTCCACCCACAGCCCGAGTCGTACTGGGGCAACGTGAACCCCATCGGCCCGCGGGGCGTGTACGACGAGGCCAAGCGATTCGCCGAAGCGCTCACCATGGCCTACCACCGGCACCACGGCGTGGACACGCGCATCGTGCGGATCTTCAACACCTACGGTCCGCGCATGCGGCCGCGCGACGGGCGCGTGGTGTCCAACTTCATCGTGCAGGCGCTCAACGGCGAACCGCTGACGATCTACGGCAGCGGCGCGCAGACGCGCTCGTTCTGCTACGTGGAGGACGAAATCGAGGGCATTTACCGGCTCTTCATGAATGGCGATGCGAACCCGACGAACATCGGGAATCCGGTGGAGTTCACGGTGCGCCAGCTCGCCGAGCTGGTGGTCGAGCTCACGGGCACGCGGAGCGAGATTGTCACGCGGCCGCTCCCCGAGGACGACCCCAGGGTCCGCCAGCCGGACATCTCGCGGGCGCGCGCCATGCTCGGGTGGGAGCCGGCGATCGACCTGCGCACCGGCGTGTCGCGGACCATTGAGTTCTTCCGCGGCATGATGGGTTCGCCACGCATGGCGCGCGCCTGACCCGGATGCGAACGCCGCCGACGCCGCGGGGTATGACCTCGCGCATGCATCCTCCACGGTGGATCGTCGCCGCCTGCCTCGCCGCCGGCGTGTCCGCCGGCTGTGCCGCCGGGTTCCAGGTGCGCCGGTTCCCCACGTCCGATGCGCTCTACACGGCGTCGCTCGCGGAGTTCAGGAAGGGCAAGTGGGACAACGCCGTGACCGGGTTCGAGAAGCTCACGCTCGACCTCTCCGCCCGCGACACGCTCCTGCCGCTGTCGTACTGGTACCTCGCCCAGGCGCACGACCACCGTGCCGAGCACATCCTCGCGTCCACCACGTTCGCGCGGATCGCGCAGTCCTTTCCAGACGACTCGCTGGCTGACGACGCGCTGCTCGCGTCCGGCGACTCGTACCTCGCCGTGTGGCGGCGGCCGGACCTGGACCCCCAGTACGGCACGCTGGCGCAGATCCAGTATCGCCAGTTGCTGAGCACGTATCCGGACTCTCCGCTCGCCGATCGCGCCCGCCAGGGCCTGCTCCGGATCGACGAGGACTTCGCGGCCAAGGAATACCTGAACGGGCAGTTCTACGTGAAGCGCGGCGCGTTCGATTCGGCGATCATCTACTTCAAGAGCATCGTCAAGGAATATCCGAACACCGACCACGCCCGGATGGCACTGTTGCGCATGGTCGAGGTGTACCGGCGGCCGCAGCTCAACTACAAGGAAGAGGCGGCCGAAACGTGCAACACGCTTCGCACCGCATACCCGACGGACCCCGAGGTCAAGGCCACGTGCCCGGCGGCCGTGGCGGCGGACAGCTCGGCGGCGGCTGCGAAGCGGCCGGCGGCCGATTCGGCCCGACGCACCCCGCCGCGCTGAGCCTCCCCTCGCCACGAGGCGCGGTCCATGCGCATCGGGATCCTGGGCGGGACGTTCGATCCGCCGCACATCGGCCACCTGTTCGCCGCGTCGGACGCGATCGAGGCGCTGGCCCTCGACCGCGTCCTGCTCGTGCCGGCGGCCATCCAGCCGCTGAAGGGTGGGCGCGAGGTGGCTACGGCCGCGCACCGGCTGGCCATGGTGCAACTCCTGGCCGCCGACGACCCGCGGTTCGAGGTGGATCCGATGGAGGTCGTCCGCGGCGGGTTATCTTTCACGATTGACACCGTTCGGGCCCTGCGGGAGCGATGGCCTGCCGGAACGGCCGACCTCGTGCTCCTTCTTGGCGGGGATGCGGCGGCACAGTTCCCGCAATGGAAGGACCCGGCGGCCATTCGGACGCTGGCGGAGGTCGTGGTGCTGACGCGGAAGGACGCGCCGGACGGGGTGCCCGAAGGCCTGCGGGCCGTCGCGACGCGCCGCATCGACGTGTCGTCCACGGAAATACGCGAGCGCGTGCACGCCGGGCGTCCGGTGCGCGGGTTCGTCACGGAGCCGGTGGCGGCGTACATCGCGCGGCACGGCTTGTATCGCTAACGGAGCGCGAACGGGATGCTGAAGTCGATGCTGGGCGGTCTCTTCGGAACGCGGCACGAGCGCGAGCGCAAGCGCGTGCAGCCGATCGTGGACGAGATCAACGAACACTACGCGCGCCTGCAGGGCGTGAGCGAAGAAGAGCTCCGGGGCCAGACCGCGCGCTTCCGGGCCACGATCGACGAGCGCACGGCGGCGCTCACGGCACGGATTGCGGAACTGAAGGAGCGGAAGCGCGCCGCGGAGGACGCGGAGGCGCGCGAGGCGATCGACCGCGAGCTGGGCGGGAACGACGGGCAGGGCGGGGTGGAGGGGGATTTCCGCAAGGCGCTCGCGGAGACGCTCGACGACCTGCTGCCCGAGGCGTTCGCCACCGTGCGCGAAGCCGCGCGGCGTCTGGTGGGCACGAAGGTGTCCGTGACCGGGCATGACCTCACGTGGGACATGGTGCACTATGACGTGCAGCTCATCGGCGGCATCCAGCTGCACCTCGGCCGCATCGCCGAAATGGCGACCGGCGAGGGCAAGACGCTCGTTGCGACGCTGCCCCTGTACCTGAACGCGCTCCCGGGGCGCGGCGCGCACCTCGTGACCGTGAACCCGTACCTCGCCCGCCGCGATTCGCAGTGGATGGGCCATCTTTTCACGTACCTCGGGCTGACGGTCGGGTGCCTCGACGACACGGAGCCGGGCACGATGGAGCGCCGGCTCGCGTACGAGTGCGACATCACGTACGGCACGAACAACGAGTACGGCTTCGACTACCTGCGCGACAACATGGTGGTCTCGCCGGAGCAGCGGGTGCAGCGCGGCCACGTGTTCGCGATCGTGGACGAAGTGGACTCGGTCCTGATCGACGAGGCGCGGACGCCGCTCATCATCTCCGGACCGGTCGGCAACGAGGGGGATGCCGCATACGCCGAGTACAACGCGGCCGTCTCCCGGTTGGTGCGGAAGCAGACGGAGCTGGCGAACAACCTCGTGGCGGCGGGCGAGAAGGCCCTGGAGCAGGGCGACGAGCGGATGGCAATGATGGCGCTCTACCAGGCCAGGCTCGGCTCGCCGAAGAACAAGCAGCTCATGAAGGCCATGCAGGAGCCCGGCGTCAAGCAGCTCATCCAGAAGATGGAGCTGGAACACATCGCCGACCGCAAGCTGCCGGCGGCGAAGCAGGCCTACAAGGAACTGGAGGACGAGCTCCTGTTCGTGCTCGACGAGCGCGGGCACACGGTGCACCTCACGGACCGCGGCGTGGACTTCATGTCGCCGAGCGACCACGAGGCGTTCGTGCTGCCCGACATCGCGAGCGAGATTGGGCGGATCGAGAAGTCGGACGCGGCCGCGCACGAGAAGCTCGAGGAACGCCGCACGATCGAGACGGAGTACGCGCTCAAGGCCGAGAAGCTGAACATCATCCACCAGCTGCTCAAGGCGCACGCGCTCTACGAAAAGGACGTGAACTACGTCGTGCAGGAGGGGCAGGTCCTGATCGTGGACGAGTTCACGGGTCGCACGATGCCGGGCCGGCGCTGGAGCGAGGGGCTCCACCAGGCGGTGGAGGCCAAGGAGGGGGTGCAGGTGAAGGGCGAGACGCAGACGCTCGCCACGATCACCATCCAGAACTACTTCCGCATGTACGAGAAGCTCTCGGGCATGACGGGCACGGCCGAGACGGAAGAGACGGAGTTCTACGAGATCTACAAGCTGGAGGTCGCGGTCATCCCGACCAACCGGCCGATCGTGCGGGATGACCGGCACGACCTGGTGTACAAGACCCGTCGCGAGAAGTACAACGCGATCGTCGAGGAGACGCGTCGCCTGCACGGCCTCGGGTTCCCGGTGCTGGTCGGTACGACGAGCGTCGAGGCGTCGGAGACGCTGTCGCGGCTGTTCCAGCGGGCGGGACTCACCCACAACGTCCTCAACGCGAAGTACCACCAGCGCGAGGCCGAGATCGTCGCGCTCGCCGGCCAGCCGGGCGCCGTGACGATCGCCACGAACATGGCCGGCCGCGGCACCGACATCAAGCTCGGACCCGGCGTGACCGTCGCGAAGCCGTCGAAGGTGAAGGACCCCGACGGCAAGGAAGTGGATGTCGAGGAATGCGGCGGTCTCCACATCATCGGCTCCGAGCGCCACGAGTCGCGGCGCATCGACCGGCAGCTGCGCGGCCGGTCAGGGCGTCAGGGCGACCCGGGCGCGTCGCAGTTCTTCCTCTCGCTCGAGGACGACCTGATGCGCCTCTTCGGGTCGGAGCGCATCGCCCGCCTC
>CAZKYG010000053.1:0-10703 GCA_964556915.1 uncultured Gemmatimonas sp. | reverse complement strand
GAGGAGCACGCGCGGACTCGCCATCAGCGCGCGCGCGATGGCGACGCGCTGGCGCTCCCCGCCGGAGAGCGACTCCGGCAGCCTCCCGGCGAGGCCGCGGATGCCGGTTTTCTCCGCGACCGCGGCGCCGTCGGGCCGGGGCGCGCCGGCGGGGCGACGCTGCGCGCCGTAGGCGATGTTCTGCGCGACCGTGAGGTGCGGGAAGAGGTCGGATTCCTGCGACACCCACCCGATGCCGCGCGTCCCGGGGGGCGCGAACCGCCCCGCGGCGTCGTCCTGCCACAGGTCGTCGCCGATGCCGACGGCACCGGCGGCGCGATGGAGACCGGCGATGGACCGGAGGAGCGTCGTCTTGCCGGACCCGGACGCGCCGAAGACGCCGGTCACGCCCGACGCCGGCACGTCGAAGGCGGCGTCGAGCACGAAGGCCCCGACGCGTGCCGACAGGCGCACCGTCAGCGTGGTCATGGGTGTGCTGCCCCGCTGCCACGACGCGCGCCGGTCACAACCGCGCCGCCTCGAACCGGCGGTTGAACGCATACACGGCAAGCAACACGAGGAACGAGAATGCCAGCAGGCCCGCGGCCAGCACGTGCGCCGCGCCGAACTCGAGCCGCTCGACGTGGTTGTAGAGCGCGATCGAGAGCACCTGCGTGCGGCCGGGGATGTTGCCGCCGATCATCAGGACGACGCCGAACTCGCCGACCGTGTGCGCGAGGCCGAGGACGACGGCCGTGAGGAGCCCGCGCCGCGACAGCGGCAGGACCACGGAGAAGAACCGGTCGAGGGGCCGTGCGCCGAGAAGGGTGGCCGCGTCGATGAGCCGCGCGGGCACGGCGGCAAACGCCGTCTGCAGGGGCTGCACGACGAACGGCAGTGAGTAGATCATCGAGCCGATCACGAGGCCGCCGAACGAGAAGACGATTCGCGGGCCGCCGAGCGCCTCCCATCGCCCGCCGACCAGCCCGGCCGGGCCAAGCAGGACGAGCAGGTAGAATCCGAGCACCGTGGGCGGGAGCACGAGCGGCAGCGCCACCACGGCTTCCACGACCGGTCGCACGCGCGACCGGCTGCGGGCGAGCCACCACGCGAGCGGCATCCCGAACAGCAGGAGCAGCGTCGTCGTGGTGAGCGCCAGCGCGGCGGTGACGACCAGCGCGCGGCCGTCGCCGCTCATCGCGGAGGCGGCGCCGGTTGGGGCACGGCGTACCCGAACGACTCGATCACCGCGCGCGCCGGCGCGGAACGCAGATACTCGAGATACCGTCGCGCGGCGGCGTTGCGTGTTGCGCGGGAGAGCAGCACGGCATCCTGGCCGATGCGGTCGTGCAGTGAATCGGGCACGACGTAGTAGCGCGCGCCGCCGAGCCGGATCACCTGGGAGAGGGCGACGAACCCCGCCTCGGCGGCGCCGCTCGACACGAACTGGAACGTCTGCGCGATGCTCTCACCGTGAACGAGGCGCGGCGCGATGCGCGCCGCCACGTTCCAGCGGGCCAGCACCTGCAGGGCGGCGGCTCCGTACGGCGCCGCCGCGGAATCCGCCACGGCGACGTGCCGAATCGCCGAGGCGGTGAGTCGCTCGGGGGAGTCCACGAGCGCGGGCTGGGTGGGCGCGTACAGCGCGAGGCGGCCGGCGGCGTACGTGAAGCGCGTGCCGCGCACGCCCGCTCCGTTGGCCTCGAGCAACGCGGGCCGCAGCGTGTCGGCCGCGAGCAGCACATCGAACGGCGCGCCGTTCATGACCTGCGCGTACAGCTGGCCGGTTGCGCCGACGGTCGTCACCACCACGACGCCGGTGGAGTCCGTGAAATGACGGGCGATGGTGTCGTGGGGCGCGGTGAAGTTCGCGGCCACGGCCACGCGCACGGTGTCGCCGGCCGTCCGCGCGGCGGCGGAGCCGGACGACGCGCGTCCGCCGCACGCCGCGACGAGGGCCACCACCAGCGTGACAACCGCCGCGGCCGCGGGGTGCGTGGCACTGCCCCCGACCGGCGCCGCCCCGCCGAAACTGATCCGGAGTGCCGCAGACATCCCACTAACCTATCGCCGCCGTGACCGGACGCGCCGAATCCGGGACGGGCCGCGATGACAATCCCGCGACCTCCGGGGTAGGATGTCTGATGACCACGCGCCGGGATGCGATCGCGACCATCGGGACGGGCCTGCTGGCGCTCGCCGGGTGCGGTCGCGACTCGAGCGTCACCGCGCCGACGGTGGACGGCGCGGGACGGCTGACCGTCCGCCCGCGCACGCCGGACACGCCGCTCGCGCCGGGCGCCACCGTGATCGAGCCCACGTTCGGGATCATCGGATATGCGTACGTGCCGACGAGCTACCGGCCGTCACAGCCCGCGCCGGCGTCCCTCGTGCTGCACGGCGGCGGCGAGCCCGCCGCGTCACTGATCGAGAGTCTCCTGCCCATGGCCGAGGCGAGCGGTGAAGTGCTGCTCGCGATCGGGTCCAGC
Organism: uncultured Gemmatimonas sp.; assembly: GCA_964556915.1. GTDB lineage: Bacteria > Gemmatimonadota > Gemmatimonadetes > Gemmatimonadales > Gemmatimonadaceae > Fen-1231. The sequence goes on along the minus strand of CAZKYG010000053.1, from coordinate 8,235 downwards.
GACGTGACGTGGGACCTGGTGCGACACGGCGCGTTCGGCGCGGACATTCCGACGCTCAACAAGGGACTCGGGTGGCTCTTCGATCGGGTGGTCGTCGATCCCGCGCGCCTTGGCGTGCTCGGCTTCTCCGACGGGGCGACGTACGCGCTTGCCCTCGGCCGCGCCAACGGCGACCTGTTCCGGCGCGTCGTCGCGTACTCGCCCGGCGCCCTGGCCCCGGTCACGCAGGTCGGCACGCCGCAGTTCTACATCACGCATGGCACCGAGGACGACGTGTTCGCGGTCGCGCAAACGCGTGACGGGATCGTGCCGCTGTTGCGCTCCGCCGGCTATCAGGTGGAATACCACGAGTTCGCGGGCGGCCACGGGATTCCCGAGGACCTCGAGGTGGCGTCAATCGCCTGGATCGCGCGCTGACGCCCGCGTTGGTGCGGCGTCGCCGAGCGATCAGCCGCCTCCGGGCGGCCCCGCGAGAATCGGCCCGAGAAAGTCGCGCAGGTGCTTCGTGACGAGCATCAGGCCGGCCGTTGCGTCCGGCGAGGCCGCCGGGCCGCCCCCGCGTAACGCGCCGAGCACGCGCGTGGCCAGCCGGCTGCGGGTCACGGACTGGTCGCTGAACGTGAACTGGTCGGCGTTGTTGAGCGTGACGATGCGGTGATCGCCATGCACCTTGGTGGCCGCCGACACGATGTGGTCACACACGACACACCCGGCGCCCTTCCATGCCCCCTCGCGATCGGCGACGAGAAACAGGAAGGGTGGTGTGAGCCCCTCGCGCACCACGCTGCCGAACGGCGCGCCGTCGAGGTCAACGCCGGCGCGGCAGCGGGCGTCGTCGTGGCAGAACTGCAGCGCGGTGGCGCCCCCGAACCCGTGGCCGATCACGGCCACGCGATCGAGGGCAACGCGCCCGGCGAGCGAGGGCTGCAGCGTCGCGGCACCGCCGCGGCCGAGCTGGTCGAGCAGGAATCGCGTGTCGGCGGTCCAGACGCCGAGCAGTTGCTCGAGCCGCGCATCGCGCTCGGGGCCGGGGGCTTCCGCCTCGCCCGTGTTGCCCGCCGCCGTGCGCTCGATGACGCGACCGTCGGGCATCGGGACCGCAACGGTGCTGTACGGCGCGTCCGCGCCGATGACCACGGCGCCGTGGCTCGCCAGGTCCTCCGCGATGGTCGTGTAGTCGAGTGCGTACGCGCCCATGCCGGCGCGCAGGATGACGACCGGGAAAGTCGTTCCGCTCGGCACGGCGGGAGGGGCATCGAGGGCATGCGCACGCACCATGGCCGGGTTGCGGACGAGAAACCGTGACCGCAGCACGCCCGCGTGCGACGCGAACGCGGTCCGCCATGCCGCAGGGTAGTACGGGGCCGCTTTCGCGCCGGCGGCCGGATCGGCGGGATACCAGGCCCAGACCACGAGTTGGCGTTTGGCCGCCGGGGCCGGCGCGAGGGGGTCGTCGCGGCTCGAATCGGTCCAGACGGCAGCGGCACGCCCCACCGCATAGGTGCCCGTAGGCGCCGGCAGGTCGAGGGAGCGGTCATGCTCGACCCAGAGCGCGCCACCGGCGCCGCCGATCGCCAGTGCCCCGGCGACGGCGAGCGCGACCGCGCCCCGCGCGACGATCGTGCGCAGCGTCGAACGCCCGGTGGTCATCGCGCGCGGGCGTTCAGGCGAAGCGGCGGCGCGCGCGCTCCCGTGCCTTGAGCGCCTCCGCCTCGCGGTTGCGCGGCGGCGCGCTGATCTGCAGCGAGTCCACAAGGCGGCGGGCGACCGCCGTCACGTCATCGACGGCGCGGTTGAACGCCTCTTCATTCGCGCGCGACGGCCGCGTGGTGCCGCTCAGCTTGCGGACGAACTGGAGCGCGGACGCGCGCACCTCGTCGTCGGTGGCCGGCGGCTCGAAGTTGGCGAGGGTGCGAATGTTGCGGCACATGCGAGCTCCGGCGTCAGGGGCGGACGGTGAAGGGCGCCGTGGCCATCTGGTCGCCCCACGCGAACTCGAACGCGCCGCGCGGGCCGCCGAGGGCGCGAATCGTGATGGTGAAGTCCTCGACGTGCTCCTTCGTGGGCGACATCTGCATGGCCACGCGGCCGATGTCGTTCGCGGCGTTGTAGCCGGTGCCCCACTGCCCCACCTGGCGGTTCACGATGAGCCACGTGGCGGTGCGCGTGTGCTGGATCCAGAGCGTGTAGAGTCCCGGCGCGAGGGTCATCTCGCCGAGCTGCAGGGTCTTCGACGTGGCGAGGTGCGTGGCCTCGTTGGCCCCGGTGCGCCAGATGGTGTCGAACGGTACGAGCGTGCCGCCCCACACGGTGCGGCCGCGCACGGCGGGACTGCCGTAGTTGATCGTGATCGGGCCCTGCATGAACCCGGCGTACGCCGTGACGCGCGGGGAAAGGACGCCCGTGGGCTTCATGGTGCGCGCGATGGCGGCAACGTTCACGGCGCCCGCGGCCGGGGTGCCCACCGACTTGTTGGTCGTGTACGACCCGACCACGGACTCGAGGCGGCCGCCGCGCCCGTAGCGAACGAGCATCGCGTACGGCGCGCCGCGCAGGCGCAGCGTGTCGCCGCCCATGGCTTCGAAGCCCAGATACCCAACGTTGTTGCCCGCGAGCGGAACCGCGGGCACGGAGTCGCGCCGCGGCGACGCGAGCAGCGCATATGGCGCGTACACGAAGACCGGGAGCGCGGGGAACGCGTGCGGCGCGGCCCAGGCGCGCACCTGCGTGCTGTCCGGCCAGACGAGCGTGCGCGTGGCCGAGTCGTCGCGAAAGGTGAAGCGGGTCTCGATGGGCGAGCCGGGGAACGGCGAGCCGTCGCCCTGCAGGCGCTTGACGCTCGCGGCCGTCACCCGCCCGTCGGCCAGGGTGAGCTCGTAGGTGTAGCGGTTCACCGCGGGGCCGTTGCGCGCGACCATCTCGCCCGCGAAGCGCGTGGCGCTGCGGGTCCAGGTCTCGAACGCGACCGTGTCGCCACCGAGCCGGTAGACGATCGCGCCAGACTGGGCGCGAAGCACGCAGGGAATGGCGAGCGTGACGGCGAACGGGACGAGGCGGCGCAGCAGGGCGGTCGGCGACATGGAATCGGGCGGATAGGGGGTGATCTGCGGAGCTTCGCCAACGTGTCCGCGGGTGTCAATTGCCGGGCGCGGCGCTGCCCGCGATCACGCGGCCGCGCCGGGCACGGACAGTTCGCCCTGCGCTAGAATGCCGCGCGCAGCTGCAGGTACCCCCAGTGACGATAGTCGCCGTCCGCGCCGAGTCCCATCGCCGCCGCAGCCGCGGACGCACGGAAGGTCGTCGCGCCGAGCTCGAGCGACGCCGCGCCCGAGAGGCGGATTGGTGCGACGAGGTCGAGCTCCCACCCGATCTCGCCCGCGTGGCCGGCCTGCACGGCGAACCGGTGCACGTCCGCGCGCAGTGATGTGCGAACGCCGGCGGTCGTGGACGCGGACCCGAACACATCCACGAGGCCCGCGTCGTTCGTGCGCGCCGCAGGATCGAGGAAGAGGTCCATCAATCCATAGAATGGGTGGTTCGTCGCATACATCGTGTTGAAGGCGTGATACGAACCATTCGCGGGCGTGGCGTCGCCGGAGAGCACGTCCACACCGACGAACGCCGTTTTCGTGCGCGCCCCGCCGGGGAGCGCGCCGATGCGCACGCCGGCGAGCCACGCGGACACATCCTGACCAACCGACGTCGTGGCCGAGGGCTCGTACGTCTGCGTGCCGCCCTGCCAGGCCGCCTCGGCGTCAATGCCCACGGGCGCGCTCGCGGGCGTGCGGAACCGGGCGTCCAGCGTGTAGCGGTTCGACTCGGCATACGTGCGGTACTTCGAGCCGGCGTCATAGAGCAGTGTGAGATCGAGCGTCCCGGCGGGCTTCGTGCGCGTGAGCCACGCGCCGGCCACGGCCCGGTCGGCCGGATAGCCGCCGGCCGGTGGCGACGCGGCTGGCCCGAAATGGCGACCGCGCTCCTCGACCGTCGCCACGAACAGCGTCGCCGACCACGGCACATTTGCGCCGGCGGCGCCGTTCGCCTGCGACGGCGCGAGCAGCACCCGCGCGCCGTCGAACGTGCGCCCGGTGTTGGACCATCCCACGGGCCCCACGAGGCGCTCGTTGCCGAACGCCACTTCCTGGCGGCCGACGCGCGTCGTCACGGCGGTCGCGCGCCAGTGCGTGGAGAGGTCCACGTACGCCTGGTGCAGGTCGGTGATGTCCGGATTGCCGGCCGCGGCGCTCGTGGGCACGCCGTACACGCGACTGTCCTGCAGCTGGAAGAAGAGGCGCACGCCATCCGTCGGCGTCGCACCGACGCCGAGGCGCGTGCGCAGGTACGTATAGACGTCCTCCGCAGCGCCGCCGCCGGGGCGATCCCACTCGGAGCGCGCGCGAAGCTCACCGGAAAGCGTGACGGGCGTCGGGACCGTCGCCTGCTGTGCGCGTGCGCGCGCCGCCAGTGCGCTGCAGGCGAGGACGAGGCCGGCGGCGCGAACGAACTGGTGTGCCGCACGGTGTGCCGGCGCCGCCGGCGATGACGGAATTCGCATGATGGTCACGGAGTGTGAGTGGTGGAGGGCGCGAGACGCCGCACCTCGGCGGCCGCGCGATCGACCGCGTCCGGCTGGTCGAACCTGGCGACCATGCGGCCATTGGCGTCGAGCACGAGGAGGACCGCGGAGTGGTCGATTTCGCCTTCCGCGACGCGGCGGTACTTCACGCCAACGAGCGCCGCCAGCTCGCGCACGGAACCTTCCGGCCCGCTCAGCAGCGTCCATCGCGACGACAGGCGATGCTCGGCGGCATAGGCGGCGAGGCGTTGCGGGCTGTCGCGCTCCGGGTCGAGCGAAACGAGTACGTAACCCGCCTGGTCGCCGACCTGCTGCTCCACGAGCTGGATCGCCGCGACGGTGAACGGGCAGATGGACGTGCAGTTGGTGTAGATGAGCGACAGGACCTGTGGCCGGCCGCGCAGCGATCCGAGTGTCCGCGCCGCGCCGCGCTGGTCGCGCCACACGGATTCCAGGTCGTAGACCGAGTACGTCCGTGCCCCGGATACCGCGGCGCTCCCGGGAGCCGCGTGACGCCCGTCCTCGCCGCGATCGCAGGCGGCGGTCACGAGGACGCACGCCGCCGCGGCCGCGCCGACGCATGCGCGTGCCAGCGCGATGAGGTCACGCATGGGCCGCACACCGGAAGCCGTCCCTGTCGATCGTCGTGCGCGCATCGAGCGCGGCGCGAACCGCGTACCGCAGGAACGCCGGGTAGTCCGTGGGATCGGACGCGCCAATCGCCGCGTACGCGCACACGGCGCGAAAGTCGGTGTGGCGGCTCGTGCCGCCCGCCTCGCGGGAGTCCGCCGAGACGAGCACACTGTTGAAGTCCTCGGTCCACTCCCACGGGCCGCCGTGCATGCCCTCGACCCCGAAGACGTTGCGGAACCCGCGACCAGGCCGCGTGCGCTCGCCGGCGGGCGCCGCGTACAGCGCGATGAGGCGGTCCCGGAACGCCCGGTCGCGCGAGGCGTCGCGGACCGTTTCGCTGGCCTGCGCCGCGTACTCCCATTCGTCGGTCGTCGGCAGGCGCTCGCCGCGGCTGGCGCAGTACGCGCGCGCCGCAAACCACGAGACGGCCGTCACCGGGCGGAGCAGGTCGGCCGGGCCGCCCGCATCCAGCGGCCCCGGCCACCCGGCGAGGTATCCCGCCTCGGCGAACACGGGCCGCACGCGACCCCGGCGCCACGCCGAATCGGCGCGCACGAAGTCGAGGAACTCGCCGCGCGTGACCGCGCGGCGGTCGAGGCGGAACGCCGGCACGCGCACGCGCGCCGTATCGGCGCCGTAGAGCGGACGGTACGCGCCCGCGGGTATCGCCACGGTCCGCGCGGCCACCGCCCCGGCGGCGCGGGTCGCCTGCGCCGCCGCGGCGCCCGGCGGCAGGACCATGCACGCCGTCACGAGGAGCACGACGCGGGTGGCATGGCCGGCGCGGGAACCGCGGCGGGAAGCAGGCGATGGGCGAACGGTCACGGGACGATCCCGGGTTTGCCCTACTTCCCCGCCGGCGTGAGTCCGGCCTTCACCGGATTCATCACCTGCGGGTTGTCGGGGCCAGTCACCGTGAGCATCCCGAGCGCGCCCTTGTTGAACGCGCGGAAGATCGCGTGGTCCACGAGGACGTAGTCGCCCGGCTTCTCGGTGACGAATTCGACGATCGCGGAGCCACCGGCCGGGATGAGCGTCGTCTGCACGTTGTGCTCCGCGATCGTGGAGCCGCCCTCGCCGTACACGTTGTCGAACACCTCGCCGATGACGTGGAAGCTCGACGTCAGGTTCGGGCCGGCGTTGCCGACGTACAGCCGCACGCGTTCGCCCACGCTCGCCTTGAGGGCACCGGCGCCGGTGAGCGCGCCGACGGAGCCGTCGAACACCACGTACGTGGGCCGCTCGTCCATGCCCTTGTCCATGTCGAGTACCGCGAGGCCCGGGTCGCCGTACTTGCCCTTCGTGTAGAACTCGCTCTGGACGACGTAGTACTCCTTGTCCACCTTCGGCAGCCCGTCCTTCGGCTCGACCAGGATGAGCCCGTACATGCCGTTGGCCATGTGCATCGGCACCGGCGACGTGGCGCAGTGGTAGATGAAGAGGCCCGGGTTGAGTGCGGCGAACGTGACGACCGACTCGCCGCCGGGAATCGTGAGCGTCGCCTTGGCGCCGCCCCCGGGGCCGGTGGCGGCGTGGAGATCGATGTTGTGCGGCATCGTGTTGCCGGCCGCGTTCTTGAGGTGGAGTTCCACCTGGTCGCCCTCGCGGACGCGGATGAACGAGCCCGGCACCGTGCCGCCGAACGTCCACATCATGTACTCGACGCCGTCGGCGAGGCGCATCTTCTTCTCGATGACCTCGAGGTTGACGATGACCTTCGTCGGGTGCGTGCGCGTGATGGGCGGTGGCACCAGGGGCGGCGCGGTGAGCGTCGCGACTTCCTCGCCCGACACGGCGGGCGGCACGCGGGCCGCGAGCGGGGCGGCGCCCGTGGCCGAGGGCGTGGGAGAGCAGCCGATGACGGCGAGGCCGGCGGCAGCGGCGAGAAGGGTGCGGACGATCGGGGTCGTGCGTTCAGCGGGGTGCATGGAAACGTCTCCGGGGAGTTGGCGCGAGAGTGGAGGAGCGGGAACCGGGCCGCGGCGCCGCGGCGTGCGCGAGGTCGGCGATCGTCGTGGCGTCGAGCGGCTTGCGCTGGGCGTCGAGCACCGCGCTCCAGCGGTCGTGTGCCGCGCAGGGGCGCGACGGGTTGCACTGGCGATCGCCGAGCAGGCACCGGCCGCTGGGGCGCGCATCGACGAACAGATCCACGAGCGTACCGACGGTGATCGTCGCGGGATTGGCCGCGAGGCGGAATCCGCCCGTCGGGCCGCGCGTGCTCGTGACGAGCCGGGCCTTGGCGAGGGCGTTGAGCACCTTCGCCGTGTAATTGCGCGGCATGCCCGTGGCCCGCGCGACCGCGCTCGCGCCGACGTAGCGTCCGTCGGCCGCTTCCCGGGTCAGGAAGAGGAGCGCGCGGAGGGCATAGTCAGCGGTGCGTCCGAACATCGCAGATCCTCATTGCAGAGTTTCTCATCTGCATATGAGAATTGCGCCCCGCGGCGACGCGGAAAGTCGGCGGAGCCTGCACGGCACGTAGGGGAAACGGGAACCGCGACCTCCGGGATCGCCTGACGTGACCGCTGGCGGACGCGGCCCCGATCGCCCGCACTCAGGGGGTGACGGCCTGCCGGGCGGCGAGGGCGATCTCGCGGAACATCACGCGATCCAGCTGCCGGTCCGGGCCGACGTGGAAATGCGTCGTCCCGACGTCGCGGTACCCGCTCTTCACGTAGAAGGCGATCGCGCGCGGGTTGCGCTCCCAGACCCCCAGCCAGACGCCGCCGGCGCCGAGCCCCACGGCCGTGTCGAGCACGGCCTGCATGAGCAGCCGGGCGGCGCCGCGACCGTGCCATGGCCGGTCCACGTAGAACCGGTGCAGCTCGATCGGCTCCGCCGGCGGCACGCAGGGCGGCGCCGGCCCTCGTCGCAACTGTGCGTAGCCCGCCATCCCATCCGGCGCCTCGAGCAGCAGCGTGACCCACGCGGGATCGGCGATCTCGCGCGCCTGCTGCCGCGCGCCGTACGCGCGCGCGAGGTGCTCGGCCATGTCTTCCGGGCGGTTCGCGGCGCCGTAGGTCGCCGCG
>CAZKYG010000052.1:0-8036 GCA_964556915.1 uncultured Gemmatimonas sp. | reverse complement strand
ATCGGCGGGTCCACCGGCTATCGCGCCGCGTTCTTCGCCGCGAGCGCCCAGGGGCACGACCTCACGGCACGCGTGGCCGCCGCGGCGGGCAAGTCGTACGCGTCCGACGTCACCGCGTTTTCGCTCGCCGGCGACGCGTTCACCGTGAAGCATCCCGGTTACACGAACAAGGTGATCCAGGTGTTCTCGCTCAAGGAAACGCCCGCGATCATCTCGCTGCGTGGCGGCGCGGTGCTGCCGAAGGAGTCGCCGAAGGCCGGAACGGTCGAGGCGATCACGAGCGCGGTGGATCCCGCCGCGGTGCGCGTGAAGGTCACCAGGACGGAGCAGGCGGGCGGCGCGAAGCTCGACCTCGGCGAGGCGCCCGTGATCGTGAGCGGCGGCCGCGGACTCAAGGAAGCCGCGAACTTCAAGCTCGTGGAGGATCTCGCCGCCGCGTTCGGTAACGCCGCGGTCGGCGCCACGCGCGCGGTGACCGACGACGGCTGGCGGCCGCATTCGGACCAGATCGGGCAGACGGGCCGGCTCGTGAGTCCCGACCTCTACATCGCGTGCGGCATCTCGGGCGCCATCCAGCATCTGGCGGGCATGCGGACGTCCAAGACGATCGTCGCGATCAACAAGGACAAGGACGCGCCGATCTTCAAGGTGGCCGACTACGGCATCGTCGGTGACGTGCTGCAGGTGCTTCCGGTGCTCACCGAGGCGGTGAAGAAGGCGAAGGGCGGCTGAGTGGCCGCGCAGAACTACCTCTTCGCGCTGGTAATCGTCGGGGCGTTCGCGCTCTTCGGGTGGAACGCGCGCCGGCTCGTGCTGCAGCTGCGGCTCGGCAAGCTCGACGACTCGCGGTTCGGCGACGTGGGCAAGCGGCTCTCGAACCTGGTCCAGATCGCGATCTTCCAGCGGAAGATCTTCCGCGACTCGGTCGCGGGGCCGATGCACGCGGCGATCTTCTGGGGTTTCTGCATCCTCACCGCGGGAACGATCGAGTTCCTCGCGAAGGGCGTGTACCCGGGATTCTCGTACGCCACGTTCCTGCCGTACCGCGTGTTCCAGTTCTACGCGGTCAATCAGGACGTGTGGGGCGCGCTCGTCATCGTCGCCGTGACCTTCGCGCTGTGGCGCCGGCTCACGCATCGCGTGAAGCGGCTCATGGGCGCCGAGACGCACCCGAATGACCCGCTCCTGATCCTTGCGTGGATCGGCATGCTCATGCTGACGATGTTCGGGATGGAGGCGTTCAAGATGGCGGCCGAAGGGCCGGCGGCGACGTCGGCGTTCCGGCCGCTGTCGTTTGCCATCTCGCGCGCGCTGGTGGGCATGCCGGGAGGCGCGCTCGAGGGGGGGTACCTCGTGAACTCCTGGGCGCACGCGCTCCTCGTGCTCGGTTTCCTCAACTACCTGCCGTACTCCAAGCACCTGCACGTGGTTGTCTCACTGCCGAACGTGTATCTCTCCAACACGAGCGGGCCCGGGCGGCTGGGCGTCATGAAGCCGATGGACCTCGAGGGCGACGCCGAGGTGTTTGGCGCCAGGGACGTGGGCGAGCTGTCGTGGAAGTCGCTGCTCGACGGATTCGCGTGCACCGAATGTGGCCGTTGCACGAGCGTGTGCCCGGCGAACATCACGGGAAAGCCCCTCAGCCCGCGCAAGATCATGGTGAACGTGCGTGAGCGCCTCGAGGAGCGCGCCGCCCGTTCGGGCGTCGCGCTCCTCGGGCGCTCCGCGCCCGGGGCGGCGGAGGGCAGTGGGCAGGCGGCAGGGGGCAGTGGGCAGGTGGCAGATGCCGCCGACGCGAAGGTGTTGCTCGACGGCTACATCACCGACGAGGAACTCTGGGCGTGCACCAGCTGCCGGGCGTGCGTGCAGGAATGCCCCGTTTCCATCGATCAGCTCTCGGTGATCAACGAACTCCGCCGCAACCTCGTGCTCGGCGAGTCGCGTTTCCCCGACGAGGTGATGCCGGCCTTCGAGTCCATGGAGCAGAAGGGCTCGCCGTGGGCGTTCGCGCCGGGGGATCGCGCGAACTGGGCCGAGGGGCTCGACATCCCGACGATGGCGGAGATGAAGGCGAAGGGCGAGACGCCCGACGTGCTCTACTGGGTGGGCTGCATGGGGTCGTTCGACGACCGCGCGAAAAAGACCACCGTCGCGTTCGCGAAGATCATGAAGGCGGCCGGCGTGCGCTTCGCGATCCTCGGGCAGGAGGAGAAGTGCCACGGCGACCCCGCGCGACGCATGGGCAACGAGTACCTGTACCAGATGCTCGCGAAGGACGCCGTCGGCGTGCTCAACGGCTATGGCGTGACGAAGGTGGTGACCGCATGCCCGCACTGCTTTCACCAGATCGGCAACGAGCTGCCGCAGTGGGGCGGCACGTACGAGGCCATTCACCACTCGACCTTCATTGAAGAGCTGCTGGCCGCGGGACGCATTCCGCTGCGACAGGACCTGCACGAGCCGGTGAGCCGGTTCACGTACCACGACTCGTGCTACCTCGGCCGCTACAACGACGTGTACGATGCGCCGCGCACGGCGCTCAGGCGCGCGCTGCCCGTGATGGACCTGGTGGAGATGGACCGCTCGCGCAGCCGCGGGCTGTGCTGCGGCGCCGGCGGCGGCCGGATGTTCATGGAGGAGCGCACGGGCAAGCGGATCAACGCCGAGCGCGCCGAGGAGGCGCTGGCGACTGGTGCGAAGACGATCGCCGTGGCCTGTCCGTTCTGCATGACGATGATGGCCGACAGCGTGAAGTCGCGCGAGGCCGACGTTGCCGTGCTGGACATTGCCGAGGTGGTCGCGGACCGGCTGCTTTCCGCATAACCGGCGGCGCTGTCATCGTGCGCGCCTGGCTCGCCGCTCGCGGGTCGGCGCAGCCGGCTCCCCGGCTCCCCCGTGACGGCGGCCGGGGGTGCCATGTAGAGTAAATGCGATGACCACCTTCGTCGCGCGCCTGCTCGGCGCCCCGTCCCTGACCGACGCCTCGGGCGCGTGCGTCGAATCGCTCCTGGCCCAGCCAAAGCGGTTCGCGGTGCTCGCGTATCTCGCCGTCGAGGGACGCACTGCGCCCGTCAGTCGCGACAAGGTGGCGGCGCTGTTCTGGCCGGAGCTCGACCAGTCGCGCGCGCGCCCGGCGCTGCGCCAGTCGGTGCATGTGCTCCGCAAGGAGCTCGGCGATGACGCGGTGGCCGGTGTCGGCGCGGAGTTGCTCGCGCTCGGACCGGCCGTGTCCACGGACATCGCCACGTTCGCCGACGCGATGTCCGCGTCCCGGTTCGACGACGCGATCGCGCTGTACCGCGGGCCGTTCCTCGACGGGTTCCATGTGTCCGACGCGCCGGAGTTCGAGCAGTGGCTCTCGGCGACGCAGGCGCACTTCCGTGACGAATTGCTCGGCGCGTTGCGCGCGCTCGCCGAATCCGCCGAACGTGCGGGGGAGCTCGACGCGGCGGTGCGGTGGACGCGTCGCCAGCTCGCGCTCGCCGACATGGACGAGCGCCCGCTGCGGCGCCTGATGGCAATGCTGCGAAGGCAGGGCAACGCCGCGGCCGCCGTCTCGGCCTATGACGACTTCGCCGCGTGGCTCCACCGCGAAATGGAAATGGAGCCGTCCGACGAGTCGGCGGCGCTCGCCGCCGAGATCCGCGCGGAGGCGGCGTCGTCGGGAGAGCCCGCTTCGCGGCCGGGGATGCCGTTCACGCTCGCGGCGCACCCGCCGGTGCTGGCGCCGCCGGCGACTGCGCCCGCGGGTGTGGCAGCGCCGCCGGCGCGGACGTCGCACCTGCTGCCGCGCCTCGCCTTCGCCGCGACGATCGTGATCGCCGTGGTGGCGGCCGTGGTGGCGGGGCGCCGCATGGGATCGGGCGAGGCCACGCCGCTCGCGCCGTCCGTGGCGGTGCTGCCGTTCCTCGACCTGAGCGCGAAGGGCGACGAGCAATACCTGACCGACGGGCTCACGGAGGAACTCATCACCGCGCTGAGCAAGGTGCGCGGGCTGCGGGTGCCGGCGCGCACGTCGTCGTTCGCCTACCGCGACGCGCGCGCGGACGTGCCGCGCATCGCGCGCGACCTCAAGGTGACGTCGGTGCTGGAAGGGAGCGTGCGGCGCGATGGCGATCGCCTGCGCATCACCGCGCAGCTGATCGACGCGAAGACCGGCTACCACATCTGGTCGGACAACTTCGACCGCAGGATGTCCGACGTGTTTGGCGTGCAGGACGAGATCGCCGGCGCCATCGCGCGCGCGCTGCGCGTCGAGCTGGTCGGCCCCAGCGCGACGACGGCCGCGATCACGCGTCCCGGCCGCGGGCCTGCGTACGAGGCGTACCTGCGAGGCCGCTACTACTGGAACCAGCGCGGCGCTGATGGCGTGGGAAAGGCCATCCAGCTCTTCCAGCAGGCGGCCGACACGGACTCGACGTACGCGCCGGCGCTCGCGGGGCTCGCGAGCGCGCTCCAGTTCGCGCCAACGTTCGAGCTCATGACGCCGGCCGAGGCGTTTCCGCGGGCGCAGGCGGCGGTGCGGCGCGCGTTGCTCCTCGACTCCACGCTGGCTGAGGCGCGCGCGGTGAACGGCTACGTCAAGATGGTGTGGGAGCGCGACCTTCCGGGCGCCGAGCGCGAGCTGCGACGCGCGGCCGAACTCGCGCCGGGCTATGCGACGCCGCACCAGTGGCTGCGATTGTATCTCGTGACGATGGGCCGGTACGACGAGGCGGTGGACGAGGCGTTGCGCGCGCGCGAGCTCGACCCGGTGTCGCCGAGCATCCTCGCCGCCCTCGGTGACGCGTACGTGTACGCGAAGCGCTACGACGCGGCCAAGCTGGCGTTCAATGCGGCGCTCGAGCTCGACGGCGACTTCGACCGTGCGCTGAACGGGCTCGCCGAGATCGCGGTGGAGACCGGCGACGCGCGAGCCGGTGTGGCGCTCATGGAGCGGTGCGTGTCGCACTCCCGTGGCAACACACGGAACGCGGCGCAGCTTGCCTACGCCGCCGGCCGTGCCGGCGCGCGGCCCCGGGTGGACTCCATCCTCGCGGCGATGCGCGTTACGGCGCGCACGCAGTTCGTGCCGCCGTACGCGTTTGCCGTGGCGCATGCCGGGGCGGGCAACGCGGACTCGACGATCGCCTGGCTCACGCGCGCGGTGGATGACCACGACAACTGGGTCGGGCTGCTCGCCGCGGGGCCGGAGTTCGCTCTGGTCTCGCGCGATGCGCGGACGCTCGCGCTCGTCGCACGGGTGCGGGGCGCGAGGCCGGCGGCGCACTAGCGCCGCCGGCCCGGCCCAGGCCGCGTGGGCCGGCTATGGCGTCACGCTGATCTGTGTGAAGCCCTGTTTCCCGTTGATGAAACAGTTGATGTTGATCCCGAGCGCGGCCGCGACTCCGGTGACAATCCCCGACTGCGTAACCGACGCCTTTGTCGGATCGCTCGACGACCACACCACCGAAGTCACCGGGACCTTTGCGCCACTTGCGTCGAGTCCCTGACACGCGAACGCAATCACCTTGCCGACCTTCACCGAGAACTTGGCGTTGTCGTCCGGCACAATCATCGCCGAGGCGACGGCCGCATTGTTGATCGGGCCGACGGTCACCGTCTTGCTGGCCGTATAGGGCACGCCATTGCGGGTCCAGGTCGCAGTGAACGTCACCTCGCCCCCCGTGAGCGAGGTGGCGAGGCCGGTGGTCGCGTCGATGGTTGCGACGGCTTCGTTGGACGACTTCCAGGTCACGCCGGTGGCGACCTCGTCGTTGATCGGGTCGATAGCCGTGTACTGGTTCGTGTTGGACGGCAGCCCCGGCGTGGCGAGGCGCAGGCCGATGTCACTCGCGACGATCACGCCGGTCTGGGCGGGAATGGCTGGCGCCGTGACCGTGATCGTGGCGGTGCCCGGGTTCCCGAACGTGTGCGTCCGGAGTGTGTTGGGTCCGTCAACCAGAGTCGCGCTGACCACCGTCGTCCCGGCCTTCTTGCCGATCACGGTCGCCGTCGCGTTGGCAACGCCGTTCGGTGCCACCGACACGCCGTCGGACGGATTCGCCTCCCACGTCACGACCGCCTTGCCGTCGCCGGTCAGGCTGACCGGGTTGCCACGAAAGTCCGTCACCGTTGCATGGAGTACCGTGCTCTGTTCCGGCGACAGCGAAGCCGACGCGGGCGTGACCGTCACAACCAGCGCGTGCACCCGGACGATGGCGCTCCCGGTGCGACCGGATTCGCTGGTGGCAACTACCGTCGTCTGGCCGTCCTTCTTGCCATAAACGTCGATAATGCCCACGGGGATGAAGTCGCTCTCGGCCTCGCCGAGGATGGACCCGTCGCCAATCGTGAACTTCGAACATGGAATGGCGGCGCCGCTCTTTGACGACACGCAATTCAATGAGATGTCCTCGTCGACGCTGATCTGGGAGGTCGTTGGCGAGAGGGTAATGCCGTCTTCGGTGGGCGCCGTCGGCTGCTGGTCAGCCTGGGGGCAACCCGTGGCGGTCAGGAGGGCAATTGGCAGGGCAAGGTGTCGTGCCGTCAGGCGGAGCATGTGTGCGCTCGGGTTGTGGTCTCCGGCATCCTTGCGAAGTCGGGCGTCGGCAGGCCGTCACGCCGCCGTCACGCCGCGCCGAATCCCCAAAGTCCCGGCTCGGGCGGTACTTTTTCCCCGGATCCGACCCTGAAATCGAGGTTCCCACGCATGCGGCAGTTCTCCCGCCACATCGGCGCAGCCCTCCTCGGCGCGCTTGCCTTCAGCGCCTCACCGAACCCTGCGCCCGCCCAGGGCCGCGGCCAAGGCCCGCAGGCGACCCCCGCCCGCGACACCACCGTGCGCGGCGACTCGCTCTGGTTCCAGTTCGTCGGCCCGTCCGACGGTGGCCGCATCACGGCCGTGGTCGGGGTTCCGGGCGTGGACAGCGTCTGGTACTTCGGCAACGCCTCGGGCGGCGTGTTCAAGTCCGTGAACGGCGGCTCGGCCAACGTGCCGGTGTTCGACGACCAGCCGGTGCAGGCAATCGGCGCACTGGCCATCTCCGAAACCCACCACGACATCATCTGGGCCGGCACCGGCGAGGCGTACGTCATCCGCGACGCCGACATCATGGGCAACGGCGTCTACCGCACCACCGACGGCGGCAAGACGTGGAAGCACATGGGCCTCGACCAGACGGGCCGCATCGGGAAGATCCTCATCAACCCCGGCAACCCGAACATTGTGTACGTCTGCGCGCTCGGGCGCGTGACGGCGCCGCAGCAGGAGCGCGGCGTCTTCCGCACCACCGATGGCGGCGAAACGTGGAAGCGTGTGCTCTTCGTGGACGAGAACACGGGCTGCTCGGGCCTCAGCATGGACCGGCAGGACCCGCGCATCCTCTATGCGGCCACGTGGCAGGTGAAGATGGCCACATGGGGCATGTGGAGCGGCGGGCCGGGCAGCGGCCTCTACAAGACGACCGACGCAGGCGACACCTGGACAAAGCTCACCGACGCCGGACTTCCCAAGGCACCGGTCGGCAAGATCGACGTGTCGGTGGCGCCGAGTGACTCAAAGCGCGTGTACGCGCTTGTCCAGACGGCGGACCAGGGATCGCTGTGGCGCTCCGACGACGCCGGCGCCACGTGGCACGTGCAGAACTGGCAGCGTCCGCTCATCGGCCGCGCCGGTTACTACATCCGCATGGAAGTCTCGCCGTCGAACGCGGATGAGATCCTCATCGCGAACTCGAGCTTCTTCCAGTCCACGGACGGAGGCAAGACCTTCATCGAACGGCCGTGGGGTGGCGACAACCACGACATCTGGTTCGACCCGACGAACGGCGACCGCTTCGGTCTCACCAATGACGCCGGCGCGCGCGTCACGACGACCCACGGCCGGCAGTTCACGAGCGTGACGCTGCCGAACGGTCAGATGTACCACGTCTCCACGGATCACCAGGTGCCGTACTGGGTGCTGACGAACCGTCAGGACAACGGCACGATCCGCGGGCCGAGCAATGTCGTGGAGGCGCCCCCGGGTGGCGGGCGCGGCGGTGGCCGTGGCGGCC
>CAZKYG010000051.1:0-14491 GCA_964556915.1 uncultured Gemmatimonas sp. | reverse complement strand
TGGCCAGCTTCGGCGCCGAGCTGGCCCGCTGCAGCGCGCTTGGCCTCGACGCCCTCTGCTCGCATCCCGGCAACTTCATCGACGACCGGGCGAGCGGCGTCGCACGGAATGCGGACGCGATCGCGGAAGCCCTGGAGCATGCGCCGGGGCGGACACGCCTGCTCATGGAGCTCACCGCCGGGCAGGGCACCGTGATCGGCGCGTCCTTCGAGGAAATGGCCGGCCTGCTGCGGCGCCTGCCGGCCCGCGTGCGACCCCGCGTGGGCGTATGCCTCGACACGGCCCACGTGTTCGCGGCCGGATACGACCTCGTCCATGACTACGCCGGCGTCTGGGCGCGGTTCGGCGACGTGATCGGGTTCGCGCAGCTGGGGCTGCTGCACCTCAACGACTCGCAGGCGCCGCTCGGGTCGCGCCGCGACCGGCACGAGGTGATCGGCAAGGGCGCCATCGGCGCCGCCGCGTTCCGTCGCATCATGACCGACGCGCGACTGGCGCACGTGCCGAAGGTCCTCGAGACTCCGAAAGGCGCCGACGGCGTGACGAACGACCGGCGCAGCATCCGGATGCTGCGCCGGTTCGCGGCGCCTTCCCGCCCCCGCACGCGCTAGAACAGGACCTTGTACACCAGCGCCACGTTGCGCCCCGGATTCGGGGCGAACTCCTTGATCCGGCTGGCGGCGTCGTAGTACCTGGTGTCACCCACGTTGTCCACGCGCAGCGTGAGCGTGTGCACACGCCCGCTGATGATCGTGTTCACGCCCGCGCTCACGTTCAGCACGGTGAATGCGTCCGTGGCGATGTCGGAGCCGCCGGTGACGCGCGCCTGCTCGAAGCCGTGCTTCGCATCCACCCCGAGGTTCCACGTGCCGTCGTCCCAGCGGATCGATCCGCCGACCCTGCCCGGCGGCATGAACGGCAACGCACCGCCGCCGGTGAACGACCCCTTCACGTAGTCGCCCATCGCGCCGAGCACGATCGCGTTCGTCGCGCGGTATTCCAGCGACCCCTCAAGGCCGCTCAGGCGCGCATCCTTCTGTTCGTAGATCGCCAGCGGCATCGTCTCGCCGTCGATCGTGGTGTCGGCCGTCACGTTGGGGTAGACGTAGTTGCTGATGTTGTTGACATACGCCGACGCGGAGGCGGTGAGCTTGCCCGTGGCCACGCGCACGATGCCCTCGAAGCCCTGGCTCTGCTCCGCCCTGAGGGTCGGGTTGCCGATCTCGTACTCGCCGGCCGCGTCGTGGATCGCGTTCGAGAACAGCTCCTCGACAGTCGGCGCACGGAATGCCATCGCCGCGCTCCCGCTGATCGTCACGTAGCTGCCGACCGGCAGGCTCAGGCCAACGGACCCCGATGGACTGCTCACGTTCACCGTACGGCCGGCGCCGAACTTGGGGTCGTCGGAGTCCTTCGACGTGATGCGGTAGGTGTCGAACCGGCCACCGACGCTGAAGGTCGGCACCACCTCGCCCGTGGCGTCGGCGAGCGGGACCTCCTCGTAGAAGAACGCCCCGACACCGTTGCTATTCGCCGCCGGCGTCAGCGCCTCCTCGCCTTCGGCGGCGTACTGCTTCATGAGCAGCTGCGCGCCGATGGATCCGGTCCAGCGCCCGACCTTCGTCTTTGCCGAACCATTCACGGTCTGGGTCCGGAGCTTGAAGCTCGTGTGGATCGCGCCGTCGTCGCCGACCTCGTCGTGGTGGTAGTCCTGCGCGGCGGCGTCCAGCTTGACCAGCGAGACGGCGTCCGCGCCCGGGTTCCATGACGCGCGGAACGTCCCGTTCATCCGGTTCCCGACGATGTGCGACAGTTCCGGATCGTCCGCCGCGTGCGGCAGTCCGTAGTTGAAGTTGTAGTTGGTGAACGAAAACCCGGCCGTCCCGCTGCTGCCGATGTACCCCAGGCCAGCCGTGCCGGTCCAGTTGCGCGACTGCGTGTTGTCCAGTTCCTCACCGCCACCGACCTTGAGCCGCGACGCGCTGTGCATGCCCCCACGCACGCTCAGGGCCCAGTCGTCGCCGAGCCCCGTGGTGAGCGAGAGCGTGGACGAGGCGCCGGGTGTGCCGCTTTCGCCGATCGCCCCGAAATAGCCCTCCAGGTGCGTCGGCACGGCGGTCGGGATGTCGTTGCTGATGACGTTCACCACACCGCCGAGCGCGTTGTTGCCGTAGAGCAGCGAGGCCGGGCCGCGCACCACCTCGACCCGGCTCGCGGCGAGCGGGTCGACCGTATTCTCGTGGTCGGGGGCCGCCGAGCTGAGGTCGCCCGTGCGCTCCCCATCCTGCAGCACGAGGATGCGGTCGCCCGTCAGGCCACGGATCACCGGCATGGTGGCAGGCCCGTTGAAACGGACGGAGATGCCGGGCTCCTCTTCGAGCGTCTGCGCGATGTTGCTCTTCAGCGTTCGCTGGAGGGCAAGTCCCGACACCTCCGTCGTGGCCTGCGGCACGCGCTCGGGATCGGCTCCCGTCGCCGTCGCCGTCACGTTGACGGATTCGAGCCGGAGCGGGCTGGACGTCATGACGATGTCCACCGGCGCGGCGGAGCCGGTGGCGGGCACCGCCACCACGGCATGCCCCGGCTTGAATCCGATCAGCAGCGTGGTGATGTGGTATTCGCCCGCCGGAAGCCCCCGCAGCGAGAAGCGGCCTTCCGATCCGGTCGTCGTCGTGCGGTCGGCGCCGGTCACGATGACTTGCACGCCGGGTAACGGCGTACCGGTCGAGTCCTTCACCGTGCCGGTGACGTCACCGGCAACCGGGTTGAGCGCCGCGACCGCCGGGCGCGGCGTATCGCCGGCGACGGCGGAAGCAACGAGGGCATGCGGAACGAGGGCAGCAATGGTCGCAACGCACGCGAGCGACCGGAGACGGACGCGCAGCATGAAGGCACTCCAGGCATGGATTGACGCGCGCACACGCGCCCGCGCCGGAAGTGGCGCTCGCGTGCGACGGCGGACTGGGGGGCGCGACCGCTCGTGCGGTGCGCCGGGCGTCAGGCGGCCGGAGGTGCCCGGCTGTGCTGGAGGCGGACGTCCGGCGACGCCGGCGTCTCGCACGCGGTCGCAATGTGCGCGCCCGCGATCCGGCGCGTCGCGATGGACGACGCCGATGCCCCGGCCGGCGCCGCCGCCAGCGACAGCACGCGACAGAGCGCGCAGTTGTCGGGATGGACGGGGACGCAGCTGCGCCGGGTGTGATCCTCGATGTGCGTCGCGACGGCGCTCCGCGTGCCGACCGTGGAGTCCGCGAGGGACGCCACCGACGGCGCCGCCGCCTGGAACACCGCCAGGGCAACCGCGAGGGAGCGGGCGAACCGGTTCATCCGGTACATGGAGGCGGCAAACATCGAGACCGGAATATAGACACGCCGTGAACGTCGCCAAGCCCGGTGCCTAACGCCGCGGCGTGCGGGCGCGTAGTCTATAGGTCCGTGTCCACGAGCCCTTCCGCCTCCTTGCACCGCGTTGCCCGCCGCGTCGTCGGCGGCGCGCTGTTCGCGCTGCAGGCAATCATCGCGGGGTCGTGGGTCGCTGAACCCGTCGGGCCGGTGCGGCTGGACACGCACACCGAGGACTATGGGGCCCGGCATCTCGGGCTGCACAACGAGTCGACGTGCCTGGCGTGCGCCGTGCGCGCGATGCACGTGGTGCCTGCACCGACGCCAGACGCGGTCGCGGTCGTACCGGACGTACGGCGCGCCGAGCCCACCGCCGCTGACGCCCGCCGCGAGCGGCCCGTCGTCGGCACCAACCGCTCCCGGGCGCCTCCCACCGTCCGCTGAGCCACCGGCCCCTCCGGGCCGACGTGTGTCGCGCACACCCGTGCGCGCGCAGCAGGCATACCGGCAAGTGGACATCGGGACCATGACAATCTGGAAGCTGATGCGCGCCACGGCGTGCATCGCTGGAACCGCTGTGGCCGCGTGGGCACAACGGCCGGGCGGCACGCAGGCGCCGGCGACCGTCGCGGCACCACGCGCGGACACCGTGCGAATGACGCGCCGCCAGGCAATCCGGGCGGCGCTGCTCACCAATCCGGGGCTCGAGGTCGCGCGCCAGCAGACCGCGCAGGTCCGGGCGCAGCGCATCGAGGGGCTCGGCGTCCCGGATCCCGTCGTCAGTTACTCGCATGACGACGCGCCCGGGCTCACGCGGCTCGGTGCGGCGGACAGCCGCAACCTGAATGTCGGCCTCGACGTGCCGTTCCCCGACAAATTCCGCCTGCGGCAGGCCATCGGTGCGGCGAACGTCCGGTCGTCGGAGGCGCAGTTCCTCCTCGCGCAACAGACGCTCGCCGCCGACGCAGGCCGCGCGTACGACGCCGTCCTCGTGACGCGGCTGCGGCGCCGCGACCTCACCGAGTCGCGCGACCTCGCACAGCAGTTCCTCGACCGCACGCAGGCGCGCTTCAACGCCGGCACCGTCCCGCGGCTCGACGTGATTCGCGCGCAGACCGACCTCGCGCAAGCCGTCAACGACCTGATCGCCAACGCCCGCGATGTCGCCAACGCCGAGGCGTCGATGAACCGCCTGCTCGGCCGTCCACTCGGCGCGCCCTTCGAGGCCGCGGACTCGCTCACGGTGCCCGCGATGCTGGGCGACCTCGCGTCATACGAGCAGCGTGCGCAGACGAGCCGCCCCGAGCTCGTCGACCTGGCCGCCCAGCAACGCGCCGCGCGCGCCAACAGCAGCCTCGTGCGCGAGCAGGCGTTCCTGCCCGACATTGCCATCTCCGCAAACAAGGACTACGCGAGCGACGCCGGCACGCTCTACTCGGCAGGCCTCTCGCTGCCCATCCCGCTCTTCTTCTGGAACCACACGCGCGGGGAGTTCGCCGAGACGAGGCACCGGGAGCTCGAGCTCGCCGCGGCCGTGCGCGACATGCAGGCCGCCGTCGGCGAGGACGTGCGCAACGCATGGGCCACGGCGGACGCCGCGATCCGGCAGGCCGCCTTCCTGCGCGACCAGCTGCTGCCGTCCGCGCAGGAGGCCTACCGCGTGGCAACCGTGAGTTACAGCCTGGGCGGACTCTCTGCCCTCGACGTGCTCGACGCCCGCCGCACGCTGCTCGACGCGCAGGCCCAGTACGCGGAGGCCGTGGCCGCCGCGAATTCCGCCCGATCCGACCTCGAGCGCGCTGCCGGAACGCCGCTCGCCTCTCTGTCCGGGAGCAACCCGTGAACCCGTTCCGTCCCGCGCGCGCGGCCCTGACCATCGCCGCGCCGCTGATCCTCATCGCCGGCTGCGGCACCGACACCGCCGAAAAGGCCGCCGCCGCGTCGGCCACGCCAAGGTCGTTCACCCTCACCGCGGAGCAGCGCGCGAAGATCACTGTCGACACCGTGACGCTCACCAACTTCCGGCCCGTGCTCGACGTGACCGGTACGGTCGCGTTCAACGGCGACCGGTCCACGCAAGTGCTGTCGTCCATTTCCGGCCCGGTCGCCCGGCTCGTTGCGCCGCTCGGCGCGCAGGTGTCGCCGGGCGACCTCCTCGCGACCGTGAGTTCCCCGGACTTTGCGTCCGCGGTGGCCGACCTGCGCAAGGCCGAGGCGGCGCACGCCAACGCGGTTCGCACCACGGCACGCGCGCAGGCCCTGTTCAGGAACGACGCGCTCGCGCGCGCGGACCTGGACCAGGCGGTCACGGACTCGACGGCGGCCGCCGCCGACCTCGACGCCGCCGTCCAGGCGCTGCGCGCGCTTGGTGTCGGCGACGCCACGGTCGCGTCGGTGCGCGCCGGCGCATCCGCGACACCGATCGAGGCGGCAATCCGTGCCCCGATCGCGGGAACGGTGGTGGAGCGCCTCGTGAACCCCGGCCAGGTGCTGGAAGCGGGCGCCACGCCGACCTTCACCATCGCCGACCTCGGCTCCATGTGGGTGAATGCCAGCGTCTACGGCGCGGATGTCGCCCTCGTGCGCGCAGATGAGGCGGTGGACGTCATCGTGGACGGCGCCGCGCGGCCGGTGCGCGGGCGCGTGGACTACGTCGCGCCGATCGTGGATCCCGCGACGAAGGCGACCGCCGTGCGCATCGTGGCCGAGAACCCCGGCCAGATCCTCAAGCGCGACCTGTTCGTGCAGCTGAGGATCCACGCCGCGACCGAACGGCGTGGCCTCCTCGTGTCGTCGACGGCCGTCCTGCGCGACGACGAGAACCTGCCGTTCGTGTTCATCGCGGCCGCGGACGGCACCTTCCTCCGCCGCCGGGTCACGCTCGGCCGGCACGCCGACCTCCGCTACGAGATCCTCGACGGCCTCGCGGCCGGCGACAGGGTGGTGAGCAACGGCGCGCTGTTCATCCAGTTCGCGGAGAGTCAATGAGCGCGCCCGTCTCCGGCCAGGGGCACACACCGCCCGGGGCCGCGGCGGATACGCCCTCCGTCGCGAACCGGGTCGTCCGCGCGTCGCTGCGGCAGGCGTTCCTCGTCGCGATCTTCGCCGTCACGCTCGTGGGCGTCGGCGTCTGGTCGTTCACGAGACTGCCCGTGGACGCCTACCCCGACCTCTCGCCCACGATGGTCGAGATCTCCACGCAGTGGCCGGGCAAGGCCGCCGAAGAAGTCGAGCGGCTGGTCACGGTGCCGATCGAGCGCGAGATGAACGGCGTGGAGCGCGTGAAGGTCGTGCGGTCCATCACGCTGTACGGACTTTCGGACGTGCGCATCACGTTCACCGAGGGCACGGACCCGTACTTCGCGCGCCAGCGCGTGCTCGAGCACCTGCCCGACGTCGAGCTCCCCGACGGCGTGAGCGCGGGCCTGAGCCCGCTGTTCTCGCCGTCGGGGCTCGTGTACCGCTACGTGGTGGACAGCCCCGACCGCAGCCCGATGGAGCTGAAGGTCATCAACGACTGGCTGCTCTCCAAGGAATACAAGAGCGTCCCCGGCGTCGCCGACCTCGCCACGCTCGGCGGCAAGACCATGCAGTACCAGGTGAACGTCGACCCGACGAAGCTCGCGGGCGCCGGCCTCAGCATCGACGACGTCGCGTCGGCGCTGTCGGACAACAACGCCAACTCGGGCGGCGGCTTCTACTCCGAGGGCGGGCAGTTCTACTACGTGCGCGGTCTCGCGCGCGTCGCCACGCTCGACGACATCGGCAACGTCGTCGTCGCGAACCGGAACGGCATCCCGGTGCTCGTGAAGGACGTCGCGACGGTGGAGATCGGCTACGCGCCGCGGCTCGGGCAGTTCGGGTTCAACGACCGCGACGACGCCGTCGAGGGCGTGATCCTCATGCGCACCGGCGAGCAGGCCCAGACCGTGCTCAAGCGGGTCGAGGCCCGGACCCGCGAGCTGAACGACTCCATCCTCCCGCGGGACGTCAAGGTCCACCCGTACTACGATCGCAGCGACCTCGTCACGCTCACGACGCGCACCGTGGAGGGGAATCTCCTCCGCGGCATCGTCCTCGTGATCGTCGTCCTGATCTTTTTCCTGTTCAACGTCCGTTCGGGCCTGATCGTCGCCGCCACAATCCCGCTCGCGCTGCTCTTCGCGTTCGTCTGCCTCGACCTCAAGAACATTCCCGCCAACCTGCTCTCCATCGGCGCGATCGACTTCGGCATCCTCGTGGACGGCGCCGTCGTGATGGTGGAGAACATCTACCGGCAGCTCGCCGAGCGGCACGGCACCGCATATGCGATTCGTGAGGTCATCGCCCAGGCGGCCGCCGAAGTGGACCGCCCGATCGTCTACGCCGTCGCGGTGATCGTGGCGGGCTTCCTGCCCATCTACGTGCTCGCGGGACCGTCCGGCAAGCTCTTCAGCCCGATGGCCGACACGACGATCTTCGCGCTCGTCGGCTCGCTGATCCTCACCCTCACCGTGGTGCCGGTGCTGTGCGTCTGGATCTTCCGCCGCGGCGTGCAGGAACGCGCCAATCCGGCGTTCGACTGGATCCGCGCGCGATACGAGAGGTCGCTCGACTGGTCGCTCGCGCGCCCGATGACCGTGGTGTGGCTCAGCGTGGCGGGTCTCGGCGCCTCGATCGCCATCGCCCTCACGCTCGGCGCGGAGTTCATGCCCACGCTCGACGAGGGCGCACTCTGGGTGCGGGCGACCATGCCGTACACGATCTCGCTCGAGGAATCATCGAAGATCCCGCCGCAGATCCGCGCCATCCTCAAGTCGTTCCCCGAGGTCACGGACGTGGCGTCCGAGCACGGCCGCGACGACGACGCCACGGACCCGACGGGCTTCTACAACGCCGAGTTCTACGTCGGCCTCAGGCCGTACGCCGAGTGGCGGGGCGAGTTCAAGACCAAGCAGGACCTCATCGACGCCATCGACCGCAAGCTCGAGGTCTTCCCGGGCGTGATCATCAACTTCTCGCAACCCGCGAACGACGCGGTGCAGGAAGCGCAGACCGGCCTCAAGAGTGCGCTCGACCTGAAGCTCTTCGGCCCCGACCTCGGGGTGCTGCACGCCAAGGGCCTCGAGCTCAAGCACGTCATCGAGAAGGTGCCGGGCATCGCCCACGTCACGCTCGTCCAGGAGCTGGGCCAGCCCTCGCTCACGCTCACCGTCGATCGCGCCCGGCTCGCGCGCTACGGGCTGAGCGCGGCCACGATCAACGGGCTCATCGAGGCCGCGATCGGCGGCAGCGCCGTGACGTCCGTCGTGCAGGGCGAGGAGACCTTCGACCTCGTGGTGCGTCTCCAGGAGAAATACCGCGAGTCGCCGGAGGCAATCGGCAACATCCTCGTCGCGACGCCCGCCGGGGGCCAGGTCCCGCTCCGCGAGGTGGCGAAGGTCGAGGTCAGCAGCGGCGCCGCGCTCATCTACCGGCAGGACAACTCGCGGTACATCGGCATCCAGTACTCGATCGAGGGCCGCGACCTCGCCAGCGCGGTGCACGCGGCGCAGAAGGCCGTCGCCGACCAGGTGAAGCTGCCGGCCGGCTACCGCGCCGTGTTCGGCGGCGAGTTCGAGGAGTACAACGCGTCGCGCGCCCAGCTGCGCATCGTGCTGCCGATCACCGTGGCGCTCATCTTCCTGCTGCTGTTCTTCCTCTATCACAACCTCAAGTTCCCGCTCATCACCGTCGTCGGGGTGCTGCTCTCGGCGCCCCTCGGCGGACTCGTTGCGCTCGCCGTGACCGGGACGCCGTTCTCCGTGTCGTCCGGCATCGGCTTCCTCGCGCTCTTCGGCGTCTCGGTGCAGACGGCCGTCGTCTACATCTCGTACGCCAACGAGCTGCGGCTCGCCGGGCGGAGCATCGTCGATGCCACGCGCGAGGCCGCCCTCCTGCGCCTCCGCCCCATCATGATGACCGCGCTCGTCGCGGCGTTCGGCCTGCTCCCCGCCGCGTTTTCCACCGGCGTTGGCTCCGACTCGCAGAAGCCGTTCGCGCTCGTCATCGTGGGCGGCCTCTTCTCCCGCCTCCTCATCAGCGTGCTCCTCATGCCCGTGCTGTACCAGATTGCCGCGCGCACCGGCGACCACCTGGAAGTGTGAGCCACCGAAGACACGCCGAATCGCCGACCCCATGAGCCGCTCGCGTCCGTTAAGTTTCGGCCTCTTATGAGACGCGAAGACGCGCTCGACTATCACGCGCGCGGCCGCCCGGGCAAGATCGCGGTCGTCCCCACCAAGCCGCTCACCAACCAGCGCGACCTCTCGCTCGCGTACTCCCCCGGAGTCGCCGAGCCGTGCCTCGAGATCAAGAGCACGCCGGACGACGTTTACCGGTACACGGCCAAGGGGAACCTCGTAGCCGTCGTCACCAACGGCACCGCCGTGCTCGGCCTCGGCAACATCGGCGCGGCCGCCGGCAAGCCGGTGATGGAGGGCAAGGGCAACCTGTTCAAGCAGTTCGCCGACATCGACGTGTTCGACCTCGAGGTCGGCTCCGAGGCGCCCGACGACGTCATCCGCTTCTGCCAGCTGCTCGAGCCGACCGTCGGCGGCATCAACCTTGAGGACATTCGCGCCCCCGACTGCTTCTATATCGAGGAAACGCTCCGGAAGACGATGAAGATCCCCGTCTTCCACGACGACCAGCACGGCACCGCGATCATCTCCGGCGCCGCGCTGCTCAACGCCCTCGAGGTGGTCGGCAAGAAGATCGAGGACGTGAAGGTCGTGTTCTCTGGCGCCGGTGCCGCCGCGGTGTCCACGGCGGACCACTATATCCGCCTGGGTGTGAAGCGCGAGCACCTGATCATGTGCGACCGGCCGGGCGTGATCTACGAAGGCCGCACGGAGCACATGGACCCGTACAAGGCGCGCTTCGCTTCGAAGACGAAGGCCCGTACGCTCGCAGAGGCCATCGTCGGCGCCGACGTCTTCGTCGGCCTCTCGGCGGCCGGGGCGATGACGCAGGACCTGGTGCGCGCCATGGCGCCCAGGCCCGTCATCTTCGCGCTCGCCAACCCCGTGCCCGAGATCCTCCCGGACGACGTGAAGGCGGTGCGCGACGACGCGATCGTCGCCACCGGCCGCAGTGACTACCCGAACCAGGTCAACAACGTCCTCGGCTTCCCGTTCCTCTTCCGCGGCGCCCTCGACGTGCGCGCGACGGAGATCAACGAGGAGATGAAGATGGCGGCGACCCGCGCGCTCGCGACGCTCGCCAAGGAGGACGTCCCGGACGACGTGAAGCAGCGCTACGGCCTGCAGTCGGTGCGTTTCGGCCCGGACTACCTGATCCCGTTCCCGTTCGACCCGCGCGTCCTGCTCTGGGTGACGCCCGCGGTGGCGTGGGCGGCGGTCGCCAGCGGCGTCGCCCGCGAGATGATCGACCTCGAGGAGTACCGCAACAGCCTCGAGCTCCGGCTGGGCCGCGCCCGCGGGTTCATGCGCGGCATCATGAGCCGCGCCCAGCACGACCCCAAGCGCATCGTCTTCCCCGAGGGCGAGGAACTCAAGGTCCTGCGCGCCGCGCGCATCCTCGCCGACGAGGGCATCGCCCACCCGATCGTGCTCGGCCGCCGCCAGCAGATCCACTCGATCGCGGAGTCGGCGGGCATCTCGCTCGAGGGCGTGCGCGTCGAGGACCCGGCCACCTCGCCGCAGCGCGAGCGCTACGCCCGGCACCTGTTCGAGTTGCGCCAGCGCAAGGGCCTCTCGCACGCCGAGGCCGACCAGCGTCTCTACAAGGGCATCTACTTCGGCTGCGTCATGGTCTCGGTCGGCGACGCCGACGGCATCGTCGGCGGCCTCGGCAAGCACTACCCCGAGACGGTGCGTCCCGCGCTCGAGGTGATCGGCGCGCACCACGTCACGAAGCTCGCGAGCGGCGTCTACATGCTCGTGTTCGACAAGCGTGTCATCTTCTGCGGCGACACGACGGTCAACATCGACCCGACCGCCGAACAGGTGGCGCAGATTGCGATCTCCGCCGCCGGCCTCGTCGCCAACCTCGGCGAGGTGCCACGCATCGCGATGCTCTCGTTCTCGAACTTCGGCTCGGTCAAGCACCCCGAGGCCGAGAAGATGGCCGAGGCGGTGCGGATCGTGCGCGAGCGCCGGCCGGCCCTGATGGTGGACGGCGAGATGCAGGCCGACACCGCCTTCAGCGCCGAGGCGCTCCTGGAGCAGTACCCGTTCAGCACGCTCACGCAGGAACCGAACGTCCTGATCTTCCCGAACCTCAGCGCCGGGAACATCGCGTACAAGCTGCTCACGAAGCTCGGCGGGGCGACGGCCATCGGCCCGATCCTGGCCGGCATGGCGCACCCCGTGCACGTGCTCGAACAGGCCGCCGACGTGCAGGACATCGTGAACATGGCGGCCGTCGCCGTGATCGACGCGCAGTGGCGCGTCCGTACGACGAGCGGTACCTACATCCCGGTCGGCACGACGGGCGAACTGCCCGTGCCTGCGGCGGGGAACGGAGCGACGTCAACCGCCGCGCCGCACGCCGCGCCGGCGCGAACCCCGCGCGGGCCGCACGCAGCCACCGGCTGAGTTCCGCCGCCTCCCGCACGGCTCCGCCCTCCCCTCTCATCTCTCAACTCCAACTGTCCGCCCCATGCCCACCGCCTCACCCACGTCGCGCGAAAGCAGCACGAACCTCTCCGCCCAGGGGCTCGAGCCCAGAGGTGCGCTCCACTGGAACCTCGTGGCGCCGGAACTCGTGCAGGAAGCCATCCGCCGCGGAGAGGGCCAGCTCGCCGACATGGGTCCGTTCGTGGCCGTCACGGCCCCGCACACCGGCCGCTCGCCGAAGGACAAGTTCGTCGTCGTCGAGCCGTCGTCCGAGGCGGACGTCGACTGGGGCACGGTGAACCAGAAGCTCAGCGAAGCGCACTTCGACGCGATCCTGGCGGACGTCCGCGCCTACCTGAACGGGCTCGACCATCTCTTCATCCAGGATCTCTACTGCGGCGCCGACCCGAAGTACCGGCTCTCCTGCCGCTACGTGACGCCCAACGCGTGGCACGCCTCGTTCGTGCGGAACATGTTCATCCGTCCGGACATCGCGGAGCTTGCGTCGTTCACGCCGAACTTCAGCATCCTCCACGCGCCCGAGTTCCAGGCCGACCCGGCCAAGCATGGCACGCGCACCGGGACGTTCATCGTGCTCAACCTCGCGCGGCGCATGATCCTCATCGGCGGCACGCGGTACGCCGGCGAGCTCAAGAAGGCCATGTTCACCGTGATGAACTACATGCTGCCCAAGCAGGGCGTCCTCTCGATGCACTGCTCGGCGAACGTCGGGCCCAGGGGCGACTCGGCGCTGTTCTTCGGCCTCTCGGGCACCGGCAAGACCACGCTCTCCGCCGACCCGGAGCGCAGCCTCATTGGTGACGACGAGCACGGCTGGTCGGCAGACGGGATCTTCAACTTCGAGGGCGGGTGCTACGCGAAGGTGATCAACCTCTCGCCCGAGAACGAGCCGGACATCTACCGGACCACGCAAATGTTCGGCACGATCCTCGAGAACGTCGAGCTCGATCCCATGCGGCGCGTGAAGTTCGAGAGCCAGTCCATCACCGAGAACACGCGGGCGAGCTACCCGCTCGACTACATCGCCAACCACGTGCCGAGCGGCCGTGGCGGGCACCCGCAGAACG
This sequence comes from uncultured Gemmatimonas sp., assembly GCA_964556915.1. GTDB lineage: Bacteria > Gemmatimonadota > Gemmatimonadetes > Gemmatimonadales > Gemmatimonadaceae > Fen-1231. Next base: position 1,461 of record CAZKYG010000051.1, on the reverse strand, counting down.
TCATCTTCCTCACGGCCGACGCCTTCGGCGTGCTGCCGCCGATCGCGAAGCTGAGCCGCGAGCAGGCGATGTACTACTTCCTCTCGGGGTACACCGCCAAGGTCGCCGGCACGGAGCGCGGCGTCACCGAGCCGCAGGCCACGTTCAGCGCCTGCTTCGGCGCGGTCTTCCTCGTCTGGCACCCGACAAAGTACGCCGAGATGCTGGGCCAGCTGCTCGACCTGCACAAGGACGCCCACGTCTGGCTCGTGAACACGGGCTGGAGCGGCGGGCCGTACGGCGTGGGCTCGCGCATGAAGATCTCGTACACGCGCGCCATGGTGCGGGCCGCGCTCGATGGCTCCCTGGCCACCGCACCGGTCAAGGTTGACCCGGTGTTCGGCCTCGCGGTGCCACAGGGCATCCCCGGTGTTCCGGCCGACGTGCTCGACGCCCGCGGAACGTGGAAGGATGCCGCGGCATACGATGCGCAGGCGGCGAAGCTCGCGGGCATGTTCCGCGAGAATATCAAGAAGTTCGGGGCGGCCGTCTCCAGCAGCATCCTCGCGGCGGGCCCCAAGGGCTGACGCGCGAGGGCACGAGCGCCCCGTGCGTCACCGGCCCGCCGTGCGCCCCGCGCACGGCGGGCCGGTGCGTTAGTCCGTCGCCTCGAACACCCCGAGGTCGCGGTTCTTGCGCACCCGGTCGTGCGCGAAGTACCGGCCGTTCATCGCCACGTAGACGCCTGCCGGAAGCGCCTGCGCGAACGACAGCGCGCTGCCGAGGTTGAACAGCCCGTCCGAACTGCCGAACGCGAACGGGATCATCGCCCCGGTCAGCACCACCGTCCGGTCCCGCACCGCGGCGGCGATGGCGCGCGCCGTCTCGACCATCGTGTCCGTGCCATGCGTCACCACGATGCGGGACTCGGGGCACGCGGTGCAGGCATGCACGATGCCGGCCCGGTCGGCAGGCGTGAGGTCGAGGCTGTCCTTCAGCACCAGCGACTCGACGACGACGTCGAGCCGGCAGCGACCCAGCTCCAGCATCCTCGGCACGTGGGTGTCGCGAAAGGCGAGCGTGCCGTGTACCTCGTCGTATTCCTTGTCGACCGTGCCGCCGGTCACGAAGAGTCGGATGCGCATGGCACGGGATATTGGCGCCTGCGCCGCGCGGCGCAAGCGGCCCTGGCTGCGTTGTCGCCCCGCGAGCGTCGTGCGAACTTGTAGGCAGGCCGTCCCGCCCACTCCCGCCCCGCACCCGAGTGCTCACCGTCCGCGACCCGCTCTGGGGCTCGATCACCGTTGATCCTGTCGCCGCGCGCCTGCTCGATACGGCGCCCGTCCAGCGCCTGCGGTATGTGCGCCAGCTCGGCCTCGCCCACCTCGTCTATCCCGGCGCCACCCACTCGCGGTTCGAGCATGCGCTCGGCGCGTACCACCTGGCGCGGAGAGCGCTCGCCAACCTGCGCGAGGCGGGGTC
>CAZKYG010000050.1:0-13815 GCA_964556915.1 uncultured Gemmatimonas sp. | reverse complement strand
TCAAGATCCCGAACCTCGACGCGGCCGACTTCTGCGTGTCGAACGTGTCGGTCGGGTTCCGCACCGCCTACGTCGGGCCGCACATCGCGATCGTGGAGGACACGACGTCGGTGCTGAACGGCCAGCCGACGCAACGCGGCCAGGTGGATGACCTGCTCGCACGGCTCGGCGACGAGTTCGAGGCGGCGATGTGGCCGCTCGTGAGCACGTATTTCGGCAACCCGCTCGCCATGGACGGCGTGCTCGGCGGTCCCGGTCGGGTGGTGCTGGCGCTGTCGCCGCGGGTCACCGCCATGCAGCACGGCACGGTCACCGCGTTCGTCGCGAGCTGCGACGACTTCACCGTCGCGCAGCGCCCCTCGAGCAATCTCGGCGCGTTCGTGTACGCCGCGGCGCCGACGAGCGGCGCGTCGGGCTACGCGACGCCGGACTCGCGCGACCAGTGGCTGCGCAACATGCGCAGCACGCTGGTGCATGAGACCAAGCACGCGGCCGTGTTCGCCGAACGCATCTCGCGCGGACTTCCGCTGGAGGACCTCGGGTGGGAGGAGGGCGGCGCGCGCGCCGTGGAGGAGCTGTATGCGCGTGGCATCTACGGCACGCCGCAGCGCGCGAACACCACGTTCGACGCCTCCATCGCCTGCGACATCCGGTACGCCGACGCCGCCCCGCCGTGCGCCGGCCGTCCCCTGCTGATGTTGCGGCACTTCGACGCCCTGTACAACTACATGGGCGGTCCGGAGCTCAACACGCCGCTCGGGCGACCGGTGGCCGGCGACTTCAACTTCTACGCCGGTGCGTGGTCCGTGCTGCGGTGGGCGGCCGACCACTTCGCGGCGGACGAGGCGAAGTTTTTCCGCGACTTCGTCACGAGCCCGGTGACGGGCGTCGCCAACCTCGAGGCGCGGACGGGTCGCAAGTGGGAGGAGATGCTCGGCGAGTGGTCGCTCGCGGCCTACCTCGACGACTTCCGCGGATTTGTCCCCGCCAATGCGCGGCTCGCGATGCCGTCGTGGGATTATCCGGACATCTGGCGCGGCATGTGCGAGACGATGGGGCCGTGCGACGACCCGTCCAACCCGGTCCAGCTCTACCCCACTAGCCGGCCCTTCGCCCCGCGCCAGCGGTCCTTCGGCAACTTCCTCATCGGCTACGGTTCGCTCATCGGCGGCGGGTTCACGATCCTCGACCTCACGGGTTCCGTCGCGGCGTCGCAGGTCATCGAGGTGAAGGCGCTCACGAGCGAGGCCGACGCGCCCGCCAGCATCCGGATTGCGTTCGCGAGAGTCCGATAAGACGGTGAGGGGCAGGGGTGAGGGGTGAGGGGCGAGAGAGGGGTGAGGGGGGGAGGGGGAGGGTGAGGGGTGAGAGGGGGGCGCATGAAGCAACCCCGGGTGCCTGGCCGTTGACCCCGCCCGCGCACCCGGCGGGCGCTCGGCGGGGAGGCGCGACTACGCGTCGCGCAGCGCCACCATCGGCGTTTCGCGAAACACTTCGCGGCCCGTGGCCATCCCGATCGCCACCGCCAGCGCCATCATCACCAGGGCGATCATCGCCGCCGGGAGCAGGGCGGGCGTGAAGTGTCCGTCGAAGACGAACGTCACCAGGCCCCAGGCGCCGGCGAACGAGAGCAACATGCCGGTGAGCGCGCCCAGCATGCCGAGCAGCGCGTACTCCGCGAGGAGGATCCGGCCGATCTGCGCGCGCGTGGCGCCCAGTGTCTTGAGGAGCACGCCCTCGCGCAGGCGCTCGCGGCGCGTGGCCGCCACGGCGCTGAACAGCACCGGGATCGCCATGGCGAGGCTGAAGAGCGCGAGGAACCGCACCGCGATCGTGATGCGCGCAACGATCTGGCCGACCGTCCGGCGCACGAGCGACAGGTCCACGCTCGACGCGTTGGGGAAGCGCGTGACGACGTCGCGCTGGATGCGCGCGATGGTCGTGTCGCTCGAGACGGCAGCGATCTCGACATACATGCGCGGCGCCGCCTCCAGCGCGCGCGGCTGGAACACGGCGAAGAAGTTGGGTTCGAACCGCCCCCAGTTCACGTCGCGGACGCTCGTGATGCGCGCCGACACCGGCACGCCCTGCACGTCCCACGGGATCGTGTCGCCGAGGGCGACGTTGAGTTCTCCCGCGACGTCCTGCGCGATGGACATCTGCGGGATCGTGTCCTGCGGGCCGCCGGGCGCGCGGTCGAACCAGGTGCCGGCGACGAGCTTCTCCGTGGCGACGAGCGTGTCGCGGTAGGTGGAGCGGTACTCGCGCTGCAGCGCCCAGTGCCGCGCGGGCATCGCGTGCGCCGCGGCCCACGCTTCCGGTGACCGCCCGTTGATGGACCGGATCTTCATCGTGACGATCGGTGTCAGGCCGAGCGACTGCCCGCCTCCGACACGCACGATCGAGTCGATGGCCAGGCGCTGGTCGGGCTGGATGTCGAAGAACACGAGATTCCCGCGCGCCGCGTCCGCCGAGATCCGGAACTGGCCGAGCAGGTTGGACTGCACGAGGTAGAGCGTGCTGACGAGGAACGCGCCGAACCCGAGTGCGAGCACCACCGATCGCGTCTGGTTGGCCGGCCGGTAGAGGTTCGCCACGCCCTGCTTGAGCAGGTACGGCAGGCGGCGGGCCACCACGCGTCGCGCGACGTACGACAGCGAGGCGGCGCTCATCCACAGCAGCAGCAGGCTCGCGCCGATCCCGCCGGCGACGAGCAATCCGCGCGGGACCGAATCCGAGCGCGACACGGCGAGCGCCACCACGCTGGCGACGAGGCCCGCGTTCACGAGGTGCGACGGGAGGTCGCGCAGGCGCGCGCGCTCCAGCGCGTCCGCGTCGCGGCGCAGTGCCTGGAGCGGCGACACGCGGCGGAGCGCCAGCAGGGGGCGCAGCGAGAAGATCAGCGCCACCCAGACGCCGATCGCCAGCCCGAGGCCGATCGCGCGCGGTACGAGCGACACCGAGACGTCGAGCGGCAGGGCTCCCTTCACGAGCGCGGGGAGCACGAACTGGATGGCGATGCCGATCGCCGTCCCGATCGCCGCGCCGGCCAGGCCCATCAGCGCCGCCTGCGCGACGTAGATGGCCAGCACCTGCGGGCCGGTCGCGCCCATGCAGCGCAACACCGCCACAGTGTCCACCTTGCGGTTCACGAAGGCGTTCACGCCGCTCGCCACGCCGATCCCGCCGAGCAGCAGCGCGATCATCCCCACGATCCCGAGGAAGTCGGAGAGGCGCGAGATCGAGTCCGTCATGTTCTGTTCCTGCTGCACGATCGTGCGCACGCGGATGTCCGCCTTCTGGAAGCGCGGGCGCAGCGGCGCCACCCACCGCGGGCTCTGCACGCCGTCCGGCAATCGCACGATCGCCTCGAACGACGCGCGGCTCCCGAAACCGAGGAGCTGCGTGCTCGCGACGTACTTCTCGGCGATGAACACGCGCGGCCCGATCGCCGTCGCGAGCCCCGGATCGCCCGGCACCGAGTTCGTCGTGCCGACGATCTCGAATTGCGCGTAGCCGATCGTCAGCGTGTCGCCGAGGCGCGCGTCGAGCGCGATGAGCGTGGCCGGGCTGACGAGGGCGGCCTGCCGCTCCTGCAGCACCGGCCAGCGTCCGGCCGGGTCTGACGTCACGTCGCCGAACGGCGGGTACGTCGGGCCCACCGCGCGGACCTCCGACAGGCGCGTCTGCTGCGACCGCGGCACGTACGCCATCGAGGTGAACGTCACCGCCGTGCCGACGGCGATCCCCGGTGTGCGCCCGACGGAGTCGATCACGGCGCGCAGCGAGTCCGGGAAGCGCGCGTTCGCCGAGAACGTCACGTCGCCGCCCATCACGGACCGCGCCTGCCCGCGCACGGCGCTCCGCACGTTGTCGGCGATCGAGTCGATGGCCACCAGCGCGCCGACGCCGAGCGAGATGGACGACATGTAGAGCAGCAGCTTGCGGCGCGCCGTGCGGCTCTCCCGCCAGGCGAGGCTCCCGATGAACCGCCAGCGACCCGTCACGCGCCGGCCGCTCCCGCCCCGCGTCCCGTGAGGCGGTCTTCCACCACCTCGCCGTCGCGCAGGCGGATGATGCGGTGGGCACGCTCGGCCAGCGTGAGGTCGTGCGTCACCAGCACGACGGTCGAGCCCGACGACCGGTTCAGCGACTCGAGCAGTTCGACGATCCGTGCCCCCGTCACGCCGTCGAGGTTGCCCGTGGGCTCGTCGGCGAACAGGATGCGCGGCGCGTTGGCGAAGGCCCGCGCGATGGCCACCCGCTGCTGCTCGCCGCCGGAGAGTTGCGACGGAAAATGGTCCATCCGGTCGGCGAGGCCGACGCGTTCGAGCAGCGCGCGCGCCCGCTCCGGCGCGCCGGGCTCGCCGCGCAGCTCGAGCGGCACCTGCACGTTCTCCAGCGCCGTGAGCGTGGGTATCAATTGAAATGTCTGGAAGATGAACCCGACCTTCTCGCCGCGGAGCATGGCCCGCTGGTCCTCAGTGAGACGGTTGAGTTCGGCGCCGTCCAGCGATACCGTGCCTGACGACGGGACGTCGAGCCCGGCGAGGAGCCCCAGCAGGGTCGTCTTGCCGCTGCCCGACGGGCCGACGATGGCCACGAGCGACCCCTGCGGGATGCTGAAGGTCACGCGCTTGAGCAAGGCCAGCGTGCCGCCGCCGCTCGGGTATTCCTTCTGGAGATCGGATGCGACGAGCATGACGGCGAAGAAATCGGGATGGATGCGTTTGGCGCGGAGCCTCGCCGCCGGTGCGGCGAGCGCGCTGGTGTCGTGGAGCGTGGCGTGCGGCGGCGGTGCTGCGGGCAACAGTGGCGCGGCCAGCCCGCCCCAGGGCGCCCGGCGCGGCACCGCCGCCCCCGTGGAATCAACCACGGCGCGTGGCGCGACGGCAACGGGTCCGGCCCCGGGGACCGCCGCCGCGGCGGCCAAGGACGCGCCGCGCGCCCTGTTCATCGGCACCAGCCTCACCGCCGGTCTCGGCCTCGCCGACCCCGCGACGCAGAGCTGGCCGGCGGTCATCTACCACATCGCCGACTCCACCGGGTATCCCCTCAACGTCATCAACGCCGGCCTCTCGGGCGAGACGTCCGCCGGCGCCCTGCGACGCGCCGACTGGCTCTTCCGCGAGAAGTACGACCTGGTGATCATCGAAACCGGCGCCAACGACGGCCTGCGCGGACTCGACCCCGACACCACCGCCGCCAACATCAAGGCGCTCATCGGCAAGGCCACGGCAGCGAACCCCGCGGCCACCGTGCTGCTGGTGCAGATGGAGGCGCCCACGAACATGGGGCCGCGCTACACGCGCGCCTTCCACGCACTGTTCCCGCGCGTGGCGCGCGAAACCGGCGCCGTGCTCCTGCCGTTCCTCCTCGACGGCGTCGGCGGCATCGACAGCCTCAACCAGGCGGACGGCATCCATCCCACCGCGCAGGGCGCGCGGCTTGCGGCGCGCAACGTGTGGCCAGGCATCCGCATGGTCCTGCGCAGCCGGCGGTGAGAGGTATCGCGCGCGGCGCGCGTGCAGTAACCTCATGACCATGCGCACGCCCTTCCTCCGGGTTGTGGTTGTCGCGGTCGCCGCCGTGGCGGGCGCCTGCGGCCGCACGCAGGCGCCACCGCCGGCTGCCGCCGTGTGGCGGGCCCCGGAGGAGTCGGCGATCCCGGCGGACTCCTTCGGCGCGTCGGTGCGCCGCGGCCTCGCGCTGCTCCGGTTCACGCCCGAAAGCCTGCCACGATACGCGACGTCGAACCTGCGCTGCACCAGCTGCCACCAGCTCGACGGCCGCAAGGCGACGTCCGCGCCGCTCCTCGGCGTGCATGCCCGGTATCCGAAGTACATGCCGCGCACCGGCGCCGTCGTGACGATCCAGGACCGCGTCAACTACTGCTTCACACGGTCGCTGGCCGGCAACGCGCTGCCCGACGACAGCCGCGAGATGGAGGACATCGTCGCGTACCTCGCGTTCATCTCGCAGGGCCTGCCCGTCGGCGCCGACATCCCCGGCGGATCCGGTCTCGTGGGGATGAAGGACAAGCTCGACGGCGATTCGGCGCGCGGCCATGCCCTGTTCGGGGCGAACTGCGTGCGCTGCCACGGCGCCGACGGCGCGGGCGCGATCCTCGGCGTGCCCGCGCTCTGGGGACCGAAGTCGTTCTCCATCGGCGCCTCGATGGCCCGCCGCGAGCGCGCGGCGAGCTTCATCTATCACAACATGCCGCAGGACAGCGCCGGCAAGCTGACGCCGCAACAGGCCTTCGACATCGCCGCGTACGTCACGCTGCAGGCGCGGCCCGATTCGCCCGGAAAGGAAGATGACTTTCCGAACGGCGGCGCCCCGTCCGACCAGCCCTACGCGACGAAAGGGCACGCGGCCTCGAATCCGCCGGCACGGCTGTTGCCGCGGGCCAATCCCAAGGGGGCGCTCGTTCCGGCGCCACGTTCCGTGCGCAAAGGCGCACAGTGAGGACTTTCCGATGACCCCAGCGGACGCAGGGGACGCGCCGCCCGACGTTCCCGAGGCCGCGGCCGTTGCGGGCGGCGACGCGGACGACCACGGCATCAGCCGGCGCGACCTGCTGACCGGCGCCGCCGGCGCGATCGGTGGCGCGCTGCTCTCCCGCGTGGCCACGGCCGGGGCGCAGGGCGCGGCGCAGGGGGGGCGCGGTGCCGCAGCCGCGGCCGCCACGGTGCAGCAGACGATCGCGCAGAAGGCGCCCATCGCGCTCCCCGATCCGACCAAGGCGCCCGGGATGCTGACCAGTGCCGTGGGGATGCGCTCGCCGTTCGTGTCGCCGGCCCGCGCGCCCGTCGGCGTGCTCGCCGGCTCGTCGCTGACGCCGTTGCAGGACCTGGCCGGTACCATCACGCCCGCGGACCTGCACTTCGAGCGTCACCATGCCGGCGTGCCCACCATTGATCCGTCGAAGCACACGTTGATCATCCACGGGCTCGTCGAGCGTCCGATGGTGTTCACGCTCGACGACCTCAAGCGCTTCCCGTATGTCAGCCGCGTGCACTTCGTCGAGTGCTCCGGCAATGGCCGGTCGGCATTCAAGAACCCGAAGACGGAGACCATGACGGCCCAGCAGGCCGCCGGGCTGTCCGCGAACTCCGAGTGGATCGGCGTTCCGCTCAGCGTGCTCTTCAACGAGGTCGGCGCGAAGCCCGAGGCGACGTGGTTCCTCGCCGAAGGCGGAGACGCCGCGTTGCTCACCCGGAGCATCCCCGTGGAGAAGGCAGGCGAGGACGCGATGGTCGCGTGGGCGCAGAACGGCGAGGCCCTCCGGCCCGAGCAGGGATTCCCGATGCGGTTGCTGCTGCCCGGCTGGGAGGGCAACACGAATGTGAAGTGGTTGCGCCGCATCGAGCTTGGCACGCAGCCCTGGATGACGCGATGGGAAACCTCGGTGTACACCGATCCGCTCGCCAACGGCACCGCCCGCCAGTTCAGCTTCGTGATGGACGCCCGCTCGATCATCACGTCGCCGTCGCATCCGCGGGCGATTGCCAAGGGGTCGCGCAACATCTCGGGCCTCGCCTGGACCGGCCGCTGCGTGATCACGCGCGTGGAGATCAGCACCGATGGCGGCAAGAGCTGGGTTGACGCACTGCTCCACCCGCCGGTCATGCCCAAGGCATACACGCGATTCTCGATTCCCTGGGAGTGGGACGGCAAGCCGACCATCCTGCTCTCGCGGGCAACGGACGAGACGGGGTATGTGCAGCCGACGTACGAGCGCCTCGTCACCGCGCGCGGCCCGGGGACCGACTATCACGCCAACCATATCGTGGGCTGGCGCGTGGCGGCGGACGGCACGGTGTTCTTCCACGGAGACACGTGATGGCAGAAGCCAGGGGACAGGGGGCAGTGCGCAACGCCCGGCGGTTCGGCATCGTCCGGGGATCGTCCGCCGCGCTCGCCGTCCTGGTTGCCACCGCGTGTTCCGGCGGGACGCGATCCGAGACCGGCGAGCCGCCGCCGACGGGGCGCTACGGCATCGGCCGCGCGGCGACACCCGCCGAGATCGCGGCGGAGGACATCGCCATCGGGCCCGACGGCGCGAAGCTGCCGGCCGGCAGCGGCACGGTGGCGCAGGGCGCGATGATCTTCGGCGCGCGTTGCGCGTCCTGCCACGGCGTTCACGGCGAGGGCATTTCGCCGAACCCGAAGCTGGTCGGTCGCGATCCGCGCGAAGGCTTTCCGTTCGGGCGCGATGGCAAGTATGTGAAGACCATCGGGAACTACTGGCCGTACGCCACGACGCTGTTCGACTATGTGCGCCGGGCGATGCCGCTCTCCGCGCCCGGCTCCCTCACGGACAACGAGGTGTACGCGGTGACGGCGTGGCTGCTCGCGCAGAACGAGGTCATCCCCGGCGACGCGACCCTCGACGCGGCCGCGCTGAAGGCCGTGAAGATGCCCGCGCGCGACCGGTTCGTGAAGGACGATCGCAAGGGCGGGGCGGAAGTTCGCTGACCGTTGACCCAAGTCCTTCCGGCGGCTACACTTAAAGGCTGTTTTTGAAACGCCTTTCAGCCGCTTTCACAGGACGTTCGTCATGGCATTTCCCGCTACGCAGATCCGGCGCGGCATGGTCCTCGTCTTCGAGGGCGAGCCGTGCCGTGTGGTCGAGTTCCGGCATCACACGCCGGGCAACCTCCGCGCGATGGTGCAGGCCAAGCTCAAGAACATCCGCACGGGCTCGAGCTTCGAGCATCGGTTCCGCGCCGCCGACTCCATTGAGAAGGCGGACATGGAGACGCATGAGCTGGAGTTCATGTACCAGGGTGGGGACACGTACCACTTCATGAACACCGAGAACTACGACCAGCTCGAGATGGACGAGGAGACGCTCGGCGACAACGCACCGTGGATGCAGCCGGGAATGAAGATCATCGCCGAGTACTACGACGGGCGCCCGATCGGCATCCAGCTCCCGCAGTACCTGTCGCTGGCCATCGTCGACACGGCGCCGGTCATGAAGACCGCGACGAAGACCGCGTCCACGAAGCCGGCCACGCTCGAGAATGGCGTGACGATCAACGTGCCCGAGTTCATCGCCACCGGCGAGCGCGTGCGCGTTAACCCGTCCACGCAGGAATACCTGGATCGCGCGAAGGACTGAACAACAGGTGGCAGAAAGCAGGTGGCAGGAGGCAGGTGGCAGGGCGGGTTTGGCAGCAGCCTCGCGTTCGCCTATTTTTGAAAGCTCGTGGTGACTGTAGCTCAACCGGTTAGAGCACCGGACTGTGGCTCCGGGGGTTGGGGGTTCAAGTCCCCTCAGTCACCCTCAGTAGGTCCGTAGCTCAATTGGTAGAGCACCGGTCTCCAAAACCGGGGGTTGCAGGTTCGATTCCTGCCGGGCCTGTGAGGAGTAAGGGGTGCGGGCGCCGATGCCTGGCTCTCGCGGCCGATGGTGTGCCGGAAGGAATGGAGTGCCTCGAAAGAGGCGGTATCGTCTAGGGGACCAGGACACAGCCCTCTCAAGGCTGGAACACGGGTTCGAATCCCGTTACCGCTATGGGAAGGACCGAACGCGATGATGGACGGCCCCATCGTCTATCGGTTAGGACGGCACCCTTTCAAGGTGCAAAGACGGGTTCGATTCCCGTTGGGGCTATCGAACCAGAAGGCAGCAGGCAGGGAAGGCAGAAGGCAGAAGGCGGCTATGGTCCCACGGCGTACGCGTGGATCGGAATCGCCGAATGCAGTTGGGGGCGTAGCTCAGCTTGGTTAGAGCACTGGACTGTCACTCCAGAGGTCGCGGGTTCGAGCCCCGTCGCTCCCGTCGTACGACAATCGACGTTCGCCCTGGTGGTGAAACTGGTAGACACGCCATCTTGAGGGGGTGGTGCCGCAAGGCGTCTCGGTTCGAATCCGAGCCAGGGCATGTGGGACGTGCTGGTGTTGGTGCCACAGTAGCTCAGTGGTAGAGCACTCGATTCGTAATCGAGCGGTCGTCGGTTCAATCCCGACCTGTGGCTCTTGCTCGCGATCCGTCGCCATGGCGGTCGCTCACACGGTGATGAACGCCGACGCCCATTGCGCGGCGTCCGTGTCCTGCTGGTAGAGCAGGTCGAGGTTGGCGACCACGGTGTTGCCGTCGCGATGCACGGCGAAGCGGTCCATCGAGCGCGTGGCGCGGCCCTCGATGAAGACTCCGTCCGGCGCGTACGTCGATCCGTGTTTCGGGCACCGGAACCGTCGGTCGCCGTCATCCCACTTGAGCGCCGTGTTCTGGTGCGGGCACGTGCGGGCGAACACGAACACGCGGCCTCCCGCGCGCGCGACGATCGCATCGTTCGACCGGTCGATGTTCACGCTGTCGGAGGACGGCAGCGGATACGTGGCGGACGCGCCGTTGCGCGCCACGGCCGCGATCAGGCGCACGGGGAGGCCGGCGAGCGACGCCTCGTCATCGCGGCCTGCGCCCGCCGCGAGTGCGGCGACGGCGAGCCGCTGCACGAAGCCGCGGCGGTCGAGCGCGCACCCGGCGCACGAGTCGGGCGCGGCGGAAACGCCGCGGGTAGCGGGCGCTCCGCCGGTGTCGGATGCCGACGACACGGTCACATGCCCGTGAGGACCACGCCGACGAACGTGGTCGTGATCCACAGGGCGAGGCTCGTCACGGCGCCGGCGCCCAGGCGGCGCCACAGCAGCGGATTCACGGGCGCGGGGTCGGCGGCGAGCGCGCGCTCCGTGCGCATCACGAACAGCCCGTTGGCGAGGAGCGCGACGAAGATCGCCATCTTCGTCCAGAACAGGGGCGACGCGAAGAACGTCTCCACGTCGGCGAGCGCCATGGCAGCGCCGCTCACGGTCATCAGCACGAGCGCGACGACCACGGGTCCGTGGACGGAGGCGAAATCGCGGAGCAGGCGGCGCCGCTCCTCCGCGTCGGCCGCGCGGGCGCGCAGGACCGCGCGGTCCGACGCCACGGCGAGGCCGCCACCCACGAGCAGCGACCCGACGTGCACGAACGTCACGCCGCTGGACACCACCCTCGAGTGCGCGTACAGGGCATTCCACGGCTTCGCGGCCGCGGCGAGCGTCTCGATCAAGGGTGCGGGCACGCTCACCCGGGCCGCGTGATCGTGACCGTGCCGAACTGCGCGTCGTACGAGGTCGGGAACTGGTAGAGCGGCGTCGTGGGCTGGCCGCCGGCCCAGGATCCGGTCTTCGAGAACATGGCGCCGTGGTTGGGGCAGGTGTATCCGGCGCTCGTGATCGCGATCGTCGAGCCCTGGTGCGTGCAGACCATCGACACCGCGACGAACTCGTCGGCGGCGGTGCGGACGAGCGCGGTGGGCGAACCGTGGCCGCCGTCCACGCCCGCGACGCCGCCGATCGCCGAGAGGGCCGGGTAGTTGGCCAGCGTGACCGTGAGCGGGCCGCCGGACCCGGTGGCCGCGCCGGGTCCGGTGAGCGACGATGTCTGGCATGCCTCGAGCACGGCCGCGACGGCGGCCACGGTCGCGGCGCCAAGGAACGAGCGGCGACTGACGGCGCACGACGCGCAGGTGCCGTTCGCGGCGAACTCCGGGTTCGTCATTGGTCTCTCCGTATGGGGTCGAGCATCATGGCGTAGCTGGCAAGCGCGACGGCCATCGAACCGATTGCCCATTGCCGGTGCCGGTCACGCGCGGCCTGCGAGTTCTGCACGTCGGCCGCCAGCGATCCGGTGTAGGCGAAGCCGGCGTCGGACGCAAGCATGAGGAGGGCGTGGGCCGTGCGCCACGCACGTCCGGGGGCTCCGTCGTGGCGGGTCTCCCACCAGTTGAGCGTGCCGGTTACGGTATTGACGGCGAAGAGCCCGCCAAGCGCAACTGCCGCCGGCGCGTGCACCGCGCGCGCCCATGCCGGCCGCGGCGCGCCCGTGGCGTCGGCATTGAACAGCGCCTGGCCCGCGACGAACTCCGTCGCGAAGAGCGGGAGCGTGGCGTAGCTGGCGATCCGATGGATGCGGAGACGCGTCGCGTACGCATCGGACACCTCCACCGCCCGTGGCCGGGGCCGGCGCGGTGTCGTGTCCGCTGGCGGCGCCGTCACGCCGGCCGGAACGTTACGCGGCCCGGCCCGATTGACGGCGTGCGTGCCGGTGGAATCGACGGGACCGGCGAGCAGTGCGCCCGCCAGCGCGAACACGACCATCCAACCTCCTGCCGAGCGTGGTGAAAGAACCAAATGTGGGGCGCCCGCCGCGCGAGCGCCCCACATCGTACCACGGTTGTCGCAAAAGGTTCACTACTAAGATAAGTCGCGATCCCGGCTAGCCGGCGTACGTGTAGGCGAACCCGGCCTTCTGCGCGCGCTGCACGGCAACGACGCCGGCCGGCGCCATCTTCGCGCCGGGCACCAGCGCCGCGGCCAGCTCGGCCTCGATCGCCTTGGCATCGCCCGTCTTGCCGGCGAGCAGCTTGGCGATGAACTCGGTCGCCGCGCCGCACACGGCGAACTGCACGCCGCGCGCGTTCACGCCGGGAATGTTCGCGCCCTCCTCGTCCTCGACGAGTTCGTGGAGCAACCAGTTCTGCGTGGCGATCTTCTTGGTCTTCGGGTCCTCGATCTTCAGCATGGTCGCGATCTGCGGGTACTTCGCCCAGATCGCGTCCGTGTAGCCAAACGGCGTCGCGAAGTGACGGTAGCAGACGACGATGCTGTTGTCCTCCTGCTTCGTGCCCAGCTTGGACGCGCTGTACTTGAGGATGTTGTGCGCGAAGAACGTGCCGTCGGCGGCACCGCCCGGGCTGGCGCAATCATAGATCACCTTGTACGTGCCCTTCATCGAGCCGAACCAGGTGTCCATCGCGTCGCCAGCGGGCGCGGCGGGCGGCGGGGCGGCGCCCTGGGCGCACGCCGCGGTGAGCGCTGCGGAACCGACGGCAAGGCGGCCAACGAACTCACGACGGGGAACGAGACGGTCGGACATGAAGCCTCCGGTGCGGGGCACGCACGGTCGCGGGGCGCGATCGGCGCGGCTATCTCACGACCACCAAAATGGGGTCACCGGTTATGCAGTCAAGCGGCGGCTACGCCGCCGTCGGCCGGACCGTCAACCGCGTCGCACAGGCGGCAAGAATCGCGACGGCGAGCAGTGTCAGGACGACGTCGGCCGCCTGGGTTCCTGCCGGCTCCGGCGGTGCAACGCCAAAGCGGCGGTCGCCGCGCTCGCCGCGCATGGCCTCCGCCGCCGCCGGACGGCCGAAATCCGCGAAGGCGGCGTCACCCGGCCCGCCGGGCCCACGCTCACCGGTGTGTGTCCAGAACTCGCGGAACCGTGCGGGCCCCAGTTCGAGGGCGATGCGATCCATCCGGCTCGGCGACGTCGCGGTGCCGGCCCTCACGGACGTCGTCGCGAGCGCGCCGCCCAGGACGTAGTGGCCCACCGGTGACTCGCTGCGCGGGCCCGCGCCGACCAGCGACTTGCCGTAGGCGACGCACGCCGAGTCGGATCCGCGGGTACACGCGTAGGCGTCGAGGTCAGCGTCCCACTCCACGCGGCCGGCGCGACGGCGAATCGAGTCGTCCAGGGCGAAGCGGTACGCGCGTGCGGTTTCGTAGCTGAGCCGGGCCAGCACGGCGTGGAGTTCGGCGCTCGGCTGGCCGAACGCGTAGTGAAAGCCGCACGCGTCGAACAGCGGCTGGCGCGGCACCCACGACACGCCTTGCCGCGCGCCAACGGGGCCGAGGCGGACCACGCTCACGCACCAGCCGTGGGTCGTCGCGGAGGGCCAGATGGCCTGGGTCGAATGTCCCGTCGCCGGGTTCGTGTGGATCCGCGTTCCGCCAACGCGCGACGCGGTGTCC
>CAZKYG010000049.1:0-22940 GCA_964556915.1 uncultured Gemmatimonas sp. | reverse complement strand
CAGGCGCGAGGCGCCTTCGCGCCGCTCTGGCAGCAGACGTCGTCCATCAGCCTCCTCGTGGCGGACAACCAGTTCACGTGGTTCGGCGCGCCGGTGCTGCAGCAGGAGGAGAAGGCGGGCGACTCGTTGCCGTGGACCCTGTACAAGGACGGCGTTCGTGAGCTGACGCTGCTCGAGGGCTTCGAGGGTGAGGAACTGGAACGGCTCCTCGACCTGCTGCCGCGCGCCCGCCGGGCGCAGGCGGTCGACGACGACCTGCTCACGATGCTGTGGGAGCAGCAGTTTCAGTTCCTGCAGTACCGGTATGTGGAACTCGCGCTCGAAGGCGTGCCGATCGACCCGAATGCCGAACCGGGCCGGTGGCCGGCGGGGCTCGGGAACGTGGTCGAGGAACCGGCGCGCGCCATCGAGGCGGCGCGCGCCGAGCAGCACGAGGCGCAGGCGGCCGCCGAACCGGGGGACGCGACGGGTGGCGGGGGCGAGGCGGGGGCCGCCGCGCCGCCGCCCAGCGGCGTCGTGCGCATGGAGGACTTCGATTCCTCCCTGTACTTCCTCGAGGAGGAGGAGGTCCGGTACCTCAAGACGGAGCTCGATGCCGAGTACGCCGCCGACCTGCGTCACGTGGTGCTCGACGCGCTGCTCGACATCTTCGAACTCCAGGTCGATCCGCTCGTCCGCAAGGAAGTCGTGTCGAACGTCGACGCGCTGACGCTGCACCTGCTTGCCGGCCGCCAGTTCGCGAACGTGGCATACCTGCTGCGGGAGACGGGCGCGATGCTGGAACGCGCGCGAGAGGTGCAGCCCGAGACGCGCGACCGCCTCAAGGGCCTCGCGGACCGCCTGAGCGACCCGGCCGCGCTGTCGCAGCTGCTCCAGGCGATGGACGAGGCCGAATCGCTTCCGCCACAGCAGGACCTCGAGGAACTGTTCCTGCAGCTGCGGCCGGCAGCGCTCGGTACCATCTTCGGGTGGCTGAGCCAGTCGAACAACGCGACGCTGCGCCCGCTCCTCGAGGGCGCGGCGGATCGGCTCGCGGCGTCCCATACGGGTGAGGTCGTGCGGCTGATCGCGAGCGGCGAGGGCCCCGTGGCGATGGAGGCGGTGCGTCGCGCCGGTGCGCTGCGGACGCCTGCCGCCGTCGGCGCCCTGAGCAAGGTCCTGAACGAGCCCTTTCGCGACTTGCGCGTGGCCGCCGTGACCGCGCTCGTGGACATCGCGACGCCGGGCGCCATGCAGGCCCTCGAGCGGGCCATCGACGACACGGATCGCGACGTGCGCATCGCCGCGATCCGCGCGCTCGCGGCGCGGGCGCACAAGCCGGCGCTGCCGCGTGTGTCCGCGGTGGTGAAGTCGAAGGAAGTCCGCGACGCCGATCGCACCGAACGCCTGGCGCTGTTCGAGCTCTACGGGCTCCTGTGCGGCGACGCCGGCGTCCCGTTCCTCGACGAACTGCTCAACGGCAAGGGTGGCATCTTCTCACGCAAGGAAGATCCGGAATTGCGCGCCTGCGCGGCCATCGCCCTGGGCAAGGTTGCGACATCCCGGGCGCGCGAGTCGCTGCAGAAGGCCTCCGGGGAAAAGGACGTCGTGGTGCGGAGCGCGGTGGCGCGGGCCCTGCGCGGGGGCGCGGCCGAATGAACCGACCGACGGGCTCCGTGGTGCGCCCCACGCAACGCTTCCACGTGCAGGGCGCCAAGGGGGGCGAGGGCTTCGTCCGGGAGGCGGGCCGGAACCTCATGCTCGCGATCTACGGCGCGCTCCGGAACCTGCGCCTGTACCCGGCGGAGAACGCCGTCGTGCAGACGGCGCTGGCGGAACTCGTGCGGGTGGCCGAGGAGCTCCGGTCGGCCGAGGGCGAACTCGATTTTCGCGTGGCAGGCGAGTTCATCTTCGTGAATGCGACACGCCTGCGCCTGGATCTCGACAACTACACGACCTTCAGCTACCTGCTGTCGCAGTTCCGGGGATCTGGCGTCGGCGAGTTCAAGGTGAACGCGCCGACCTCCGCGCGCGACTGGACGCTGTTCCTGAATTTCCTGCTGAACCCGGTGGGCGGAACGCCGGCGGAGCGGTTCGAGCAGCTCCAGGCCCGCTTTGCCTCCACCGGCGTGACCGTTTTCGAGATCTCGCCGCCGGTCGAGTCGGAAGACGACCAGAAGGCGCGGAGCGAGTCGCGCGAGGCGGCGAAGCGCACGTACTCACAGTCCGTCTCGGCCACGAAGGACGTGATGAACTCCGTGCGCATGGGTCAGACGCCGAACCTCAAGAAGGTCAAGCGCGTGGTGCAGGGGATCGTGGACCAGATCCTCTCCGACGAGGCGTCGCTCATCGGCCTCACGACCATCCGGGACTACGACGACTACACGTTCACGCACTCCGTAAACGTGTGCATCTTCTCGGTGGCGCTCGGCCGGCGCGTCGGGCTGTCGCGGCAGCAACTGTACGACCTCGGGCTCGGCGCCCTCTTCCACGACATCGGCAAGTCGCGCGTGCCGTCCGAGGTGATCAACAAGCCCGGGCAGCTGAACGAGGACGAGTGGCGCATGATCGCGTCGCATCCCTGGATGGGCGTGCTCGCGCTCTTCCAGCTGCGTGAGGCAACCGAGTTCCCGTACCGCGCCATGCGCGTCGCGTACGAGCACCACATGAAGCGCGACGTGACCGGCTACCCGCGTTCGCTGCGCACGAAGGCGATGGGCCTCTACAGCCGCATCGTGATGTGCGCCGACGCCTTCGACGCCGCCACGTCACGACGCTCCTACCAGACGGAGCCGATGGACCCGGCGAGCGTGCTGGCCGAACTCCGCGACAATGCGCGTCGCGGGCAGGATCCCGTCATCGTCAAGGCGTTTGTCAGCCTGCTCGGCATCTACCCCGTCGGCACGTTCGTCGTGCTCGACACGTTCGAGCTCGCCATCGTGCACTCGATCAATCCCGACCCGGCGCTGGTCAGCCGCCCGATGGTGCTCATCGTCAGCGACGACCTCGGCAACGTCCGGTATCCCGGCGACCTGGTGTCCCTCGGGGAGCGGGACGACGCCGGCAACTTCCGCCGGACGATCATCAAGACCGCCAACCCCGAGCGCTACGGCATCCGGGTCGGCGACTACTTCATCTGACCGTGCTCTCTGAACGCTTCAGCGCGCTCCGCGCGGCCGGGCGGCGTGCGCTCGTCTGCTACGTCACCGCCGGCCACCCCGACCGCGGCGCCAGCCTGGCGCTGGTGCAGGGCATCGCTGACGCGGGTGCCGACGTCATCGAACTCGGCGTGCCGTTCAGCGATCCCGTTGCGGACGGGCCCGTCATCCAGCAGAGCAGCCAGCGCGCGCTCGACGCGGGGATGACGCTCGATGGAGCCCTCGAACTCGCGGCGCAGGCGCGCGTTGGCGCACCACTCGTGCTGTTCAGCTATCTCAATCCGCTCCTCGCCGCCGGGCGCGACGTGCTCGGGCGCGCGCGCGATGCCGGCATCTCCGGTGTGCTGGTCACCGACCTTCCCGTGGGAGCGGACCCCGGGCGCGAGCAGTGGATCGGCGAGAGTCCGCTCGACTTCGTGCGGCTGGTCGCGCCCACGACACCGACGAACCGGATGGTGGAGATCGCGACGCACGGGAGCGGTTTCGTCTACCTGATCAGCCGCCTCGGCGTCACCGGTGCGCGCGCGGAACTGCCGCCCGATCTCCCGGACACGGTCGGCCGGCTGCGCGGCGTGTGTGCGCTGCCCATCTGCGTCGGATTCGGCGTGTCGTCGCCCGAGCAGGCGCGCGCGGTCGGAGCGCTCGCCGACGGCGTGGTGGTCAGGAGCGCGCTGGTCTCCGCCGCCGACCGCTCGGTCGACGAGGCCGTGGCGTTCGTCCGCCGGCTGCGCGCGGGAATGGACGGCCGGTGAGCCGCCCGGCAGACGCGGCGCCGGCTGTCGTGCTGCCCGCGTGGGCCGTCGTCGGCGACAAGCGGCGGGCGCACATCGCGCGGGTCACCGCGCTGCTCGATGGGTGGGCGGCGGCGCTTGGCCTCGCCCCCGCCGACGCACAGGCCTGGCACGACGCGGGTCGGTGGCACGACGCGCTGCGCGACGCGGATGAACCGACGCTCCGCGGGATCACCGGCGACCGCGAGACCCCGGCCGACCTGCTGCATGGCCCCGCCGCCGCGGAGCGTCTCGGCGCCGAGGGCGAGACGCGGCGCTCCGTCCTCGACGCCGTGCGCTGGCACACCGTGGGACATCCCGCGTGGGACTCCACGGGGCGCGCACTCTACATGGCCGACTTTCTCGATCCCGGCCGGAAGTTCATGGCGGCGGACCGCGCGTTTCTTGCCGCGCATGTTCCCCGCGACTTTGACGCCGTGTTCCGCCAGGTGGTGCGCATGCGCGTGGAGTGGCTGCTGCGGGAAGGGCGTGGCATCTACCACCAGACCACGGACCTGTGGAACCTCGTGCGCCAGTGATGCGGGGTGGCGGATGACCGGGCGCGGGCGGTGGATCGTCGCGGCGGCGCTCGGCCTTGGCGCTGTCGCCGCGTTCGTCGCACGCAGCGGGCGCGGGATCCGCGGCGTTCCCGGAAAGGCCGATCCGTCGCACGCGGCGCGACCGGTCGTGCCCGCTGGCACCCGCATCACGGTGGAAGTGCTGAACGCCACCGACACGCGCGGCCTCGCGCGCAGTGCCGCCGAGTTCCTGCGCGACGCCGGGTTCGATGTCGTCTATTTCGGGAACACGGCGGAGCGCCGCGATTCCACGCTCATTCGCGACCGCATGGGGCACCCCGACTGGTCGGCCATGGCGCAGCGCGTGATGGCGCCGGCGGCGGTCGAGTCGAGCCCCGATTCAACCCGCCTGGTTGACCTCACGGTGCTCGTCGGCGCGCTCTGGCGCCCGCCGCCGGACCCGCTCCGCCCGTAGCTGGCCGCACGCGGCCGCGATGTCGAGGCCGCGACTGCGCCGCACCGCCACCTCCACGCCTTTCGCGCGGAGCCGCGCCGCGAACGCCGCGATGCGGTCCGGCGGCGTCGGGCTGAAGCCCATGGCGCCGCCCGGATGCAGCGGGATCAGGTTGACGAACGCGCCGCACCGACGGGCAAGCGCCGCAAGGGCGTCGGCGTGGGTGGCGGCATCGTTCACGCCGCCCAGCATCACGTACTCGAATGTCACGCGCCGGGCGAAGCGGGCGGCGCGCGCGATCACGTCGTCGAGAGGAAACTTCGTGTTCACCGGCATGAGTGTGGCGCGCAGCGCGTCGCTCGGCGCGTGGATGGAGATCGCGAGGCGGAACTGCTCCGGCCGGCGCTCGAGGGCCTCGATGCCCGGCAGCCAGCCGACCGTCGAGAGCGTGATGTGCCGCGCGCCGATCCCGAAGCCGGCCGGCGAGTTGAGGATCGTGAGGGCGCGGTCCACGGCGGGCCAGTTCATGAGCGGCTCACCCATGCCCATGAACACGATGTTCGTGGGACGGATCGGTTCGGCGAGGAACGCAAGCTCGCGCACCTGGCCGGTGATCTCGAACGTGGCGAGGTTGCGCGAGAACCCCATCGCCCCGGTCGCGCAGAACGCGCACTGCAGGGCACATCCTGCCTGGGACGACACGCACAGCGTCATCCGCTTGCCGTCGGGAATCGCCACGGCCTCGATCGACTGGCCGTCGGCGAGCTGGAACAGGAACTTCCGCGTGCCGTCGCTCGAGCGCTGCTCGCTCGCGACCGCGAGCCGCGGCACCGCGAAGCGTGCCGCCAGCGCGTCGCGGAACGGGGCTGGAAGGTCGGACATGGCGGCGAAGTCCGGGGCGGGCGACTTCCACAGGTGGCGCGCGGCCTGCGAACCGCGGTACGGCGCCTCCCCAACCGAGATCGCGAAGTCACGCAATGCGGCCTCGGCCTCGACGGGCACCATGTCCAGGAGATTCACGCGCGCGTCGTCGCTCACTTGCCGGCCGAGCTGAGCACGAACTGGTACGTCGGCGCGAGGCCCGAGGGCGTTTCCTCGCGTGCGAGCCCCACGGCATAGCCCGCGTAGTGCACCGCCAGCGCCAGGCGCCCGCGCAGGTTCGATGCGCCGTACGCGGTCGTGCGAACCGGGCCGCCGCGCAGCTCCCAGATACCGATGCGCGCGCTGCCGTACACGAAATCCTCGGATGGGCGCCCCGCCGTGGTTGACGTCGACACACCCACGCGCACTTCGCGCAGGGAGTCGCGGCCGGCTACACGGGCATCGGCCGCGGCGAGCCACGTCGGCGGGTTCGCGGCTCCGCCGCCCGGACTGAACAGGAAGGTCGATGCGCCGACCCGCGCATCGAAACGCGTGAGGTGGTCGACGACGGCTCCGACGTCCACCACGGCACGGGAGCGCGCGTCGGTATCGAGCCGCCCGGACCAGTAACGCGTGGCCGCGCCGAGGGTGACGTGCGGCGACGCCCGGTATGCAACGCCCAGCGATGTCACCAGCGTGTAGTAGGCAATGTCGTCCTCCACCGTCAGCGGATCGCTGTCCGTACGCACGAGGCCGGCAACGCCCGCCCGCGTGACGGCGAGGGAGATGGTGGCGGCCCGCCATCGGGCCGAGGCGCCGAACGTCTGAGCCGACGCGCCGGCGTCCTGCGCCGTGTTCATCGATCCTGCAGCCAGACGCCAGCGCGCGCCATCGGGCAGCCAGGCGGCGGCGGGATTGTACGTGCCGAGCCCCAGCATGTTTGGCAGGGCACCGGATTCCGCGATGAGTCCAACGGGATAGGCGAGCAGGTCGCGCCCGGGCACGCTGACGGACTGAGCGGCGGCCATGGAGGCCGACGCTGCCGCAATGGCCAACGCGTTGTAGAGGTTTCGGTTACGCACTTCAGCTCATGTTGGACATGCGGCACTCTACGCTACCACCAACCCAATGCCGTTCTTATATTTAGCACACTCACTCCCCGGAGTCGCCCGGTTGCCGCAATTGACATCCCGCTGTGGGGCATACCCCAGGCCCTGCCGCAAGTCGCCCGAGCGCGGGGATTGCCGGCAGCGATGAAAACGGGAAAATGGACGCCGCCCATCGCGTGGGCGGCGTTGATCGAGGTCCTGACGAGTTGGCCGCGGATGCCGACGTTCGGGGCCCCTGCCGGGACGGACAAAGTCGTGCACTTCTTCCTGTACGGCGTCTTCGGCGTGCTCGTGGCGCGGGCCGCTGCCGGGGGACGTCCGTCGTTCCGTTCCGCCGTGGCTATCGTGATCGTGCTTTCCGCGTGGGGTGCCCTCGACGAATGGCATCAGCGGTTCATCGATGGCCGCACGGCCGACATTGCCGACTGGGTGACCGACACCGCCGCCGTGATGGTTGGCGTCGCGGCGCGCGCGCGGTACGCGCGGATGCGCGAGGTGCGCGTCGCATGACTCGCGAGGGGGAGTTCGCGACGGCGCTCCGCACCTGCCGCGCCGGATCACTGCGCGCCGGCGACCGGGGCCGGACGGTGACGCTGGGTGGGTGGGTGCACCGGAGCCGCAACCTGGGCGGCATCGTCTTCGTGGACCTTCGCGACATCGACGGCGTGGTGCAGGTTTCGTTCGGGACGGACTGGGCGAGCGCCGACGTGATCGCGGCCGCCGCGGCCATCGGGGTCGAGAGCGTTGTTCTCGTGGACGGCCTTGTCGTCGAGCGCAGCGCCGAGACCCGCAACCCGGAGATGGGCACGGGCGACGTCGAGGTACGGGCGCACGCGATCCGGGTGGTGGGGCCGGCGGGCACGCCGGCGATCCCGGTGGCGCGCGGGCGCGGCGAGAAGCTCGCGGCGGAAGAGCTGCGCCTCAAGCATCGCCACCTCGACCTCCGGCGCGCCGACCTGCAGGCCAACCTCGTGCTGCGCCACCGCCTCATGCAGGTGACGCGCCGGTTCCTCAGCGACCGCGGCTACCTCGAGATCGAGACGCCCATCCTCACCAAGCCGACGCCCGAGGGGGCGCGCGACTACCTCGTGCCGAGCCGCGTGCACCCGGGCGAGTTCTATGCGTTGCCGCAGTCGCCGCAGATCTACAAGCAGCTCTTTATGGCGTGCGGGTTTGACCGGTACTTCCAGATCGCGCGCTGCTTCCGCGACGAGGACCTGCGCGCGGATCGACAGCCGGAGTTCACGCAGATCGACATCGAGGCGTCGTTCGTCGAGGAGGCGGACATTCTCGCACTCGCCGAAGGGCTGGTTGCCGCGCTCTGGCGGGAGGCTGGCCACGACATTCCCGCCGCGTTCCCGCGCATGACGTATGCTGACGCCATGGAGCGGTACGGGTGCGACCGGCCGGACCTGCGGTACGGGCTCGAGATCCGCGACTGGACGGATGCCTTCCGCGGCATCGACTTCAACATCACGGCGTCGGCGATCGCCGGCGGGGGCCGCGTACGCGGGATCGTCGTGCCTGGGGCGGCGGGCTGGAGCCGCAAGGAAGTGGACGAGATCGAGGCGATGGCGAAGGATGCGGGCGCCGCCGGCCTGCTACGCCTGAAGCGCGTGGCCGGCAAGCTCGAGGGACCGTTGGCGAAGTTCGCCGAGGCGTCGCCCGCACTGGGGGCACTGGAGGACGGCGCCTTTGCCCTGTTTGTCGCGGGTTCGGATCGCGTCGCCAGCCCGGCGCTCGACCGCGTGCGTCAGGAGTGCGCCCGCCGGCTCGGGCTTGCCGCGCCCGACGACCGGCAGTTCGTGATTGTGACCGATTTCCCGATGTTCGAGCAGGATCCGGCGACGGGGGCGCTCGCCGCGGTGCACCATCCGTTCACGGCGCCGCATCCGGCCGACGTGGCGGCGATGCCGGACGCGCCGGCGCGGTGGCGGGCGCGCGCCTACGACGTTGTGCTCAACGGTCTGGAACTCGGCGGCGGCAGCATCCGCACACACGACCCCGCGGTGCAGGCGCGAATGTTCACGCTGCTGGGCATCACCGACGTGGCGGAGCAGGAGCGGAAGTTCGGGTTCCTCCTGGAGGCACTGCGAGCGGGCGCGCCACCGCACGGCGGCATCGCCTTCGGCCTCGACCGCATCGCGATGCTGCTGAGCGGCGCGTCCTCGTTGCGCGACGTCATCGCGTTTCCGAAGACGACGGCGGCGCGCGCGCTCTTCGAGAATGCGCCGTCGTCCGTGGACGAGGCGGACCTGCGGGAGCTGCGCATCCGGTCGACCGCGGGCGATTCCGCGAGGGCGCCGGGCGGGGCATGACGGACGTCGCGAACGCCGGGATCGAGCCGGTCACCGCGCGCCTCGCCACCGAGGGGGCAGACCTGCTCACGCTCGCCGGCGTTGCGGACGCGAACCTCCTCGAGCTGCAGCGGCTCTTCGGGGTTCGCGTCACGCTGCGTGGCGACGCGCTCGTGATGGCGGGGTCCGGGCCGGCGGTGGAAAAGGCGACGATCGTGGCCCAGCGCATGATCGACGGCGCGCGCCGGCGCGACGTCATCGAGCCGGACGACGTGGTGCGATTCTCCCTCGAGAACGGAGGGGATGCCACGGGCGGGCCGCGGCTCGTGCTGCCCGGCGTGCGACGCGTCGTGCAGGGCAAGACGGCCGCGCAGTCGGCGTACCTGCAGGCGATGCTCGACAACGACATCGTCGTCGGCATCGGGCCGGCGGGCACCGGCAAGACGTACCTCGCGGTGGCGGCGGCCGTGGACGCGCTGGTGCGCAAGCGGGTGCGGCGCATCGTGCTGGCACGGCCGGCGGTGGAGGCGGGGGAGTCGCTCGGGTTCCTGCCGGGCGACATGCAGGCCAAGGTGGATCCGTACCTGCGGCCGCTCTACGACGCGCTCGAAGACATGATGCCGCCCGAGCGCGTGCAGAAGGCCGTCGAGACGCGGGTGATCGAGATCGCACCGCTGGCGTACATGCGCGGGCGCACGCTGGCCGACGCGTTCGTGATCCTCGACGAGGCGCAAAACGCCACGCGGGCGCAGATGAAGATGTTCCTCACGCGCCTCGGCGTGAACTCTCGTGCCGTGATCACGGGCGACAAGACCCAGGTGGACCTGCCGGACCGCGACGACAGCGGCCTCTTCCAGATCGAGCGCATCCTGCCGGGCATCGACGGCATTTCCTTCCATTACCTGACCGAGTCGGACGTCATCCGGCATCGCATCGTGCGCGACATCGTGCGCGCGTATGCGACCGACGCCGGACCGGGCGCGTGAGCGCGGTGGGCGGGCGCGGGGGGGCGCGGATGCGCCGCCCGCGCGTCGATGTCGGCCGGGATGGCGTCCGGCGGGGGCTGGCGCCCGCCAGGGTGCGCGCGATCGTGCGGACCGTCCTGCGTGCCGAGGGCGCGCGCGCGTCGGCAGTGTCGGTGACGTTCGTGTCGGACGCCGTGATGCGCCGACTCAATGCCCGGTTCCTCGGGCGCCGCCGCCCGACCGACGTGATCGCGTTCGGCATGGACGCCGGCGACGGGTCACGCGTGGGTGACGTGTACGTCTCGCCCGACGCGGCTCGGCGGTCGGCGGCCGCGGAGCGCGTGCCGGTCCGCGAGGAACTGGTGCGCCTGGTCGTGCACGGCACGCTGCACGTCATCGGCCACGATCATCCCGAGGGCCCGTCGCGCGTCCGGTCCGCGATGTGGCGGCGGCAGGAGGCGCTCGTGCGGCGCGTGCGCGCCGGAGCCGGCCGATGACGCCCATCCTCGTGGTGGCGGCGTTGCTGACCACGCTGGCCGCCGCCTATTGTGCGTTCGCCGACGGCGCGCTGCTCGCACTCGACGAGGACGAGCCTCCGTCCGCTCCCGTGGCGGCGGCGTTCGTCGCGTCACGCGAACGCACCCACCGCGCGCTGGCGTTCGCGCGGATCGTCGCGCAGCTGCTCGCCGGTGCGACCGCGGTGGCGGCGCTCGAGGCGTCGCGCATCCCGGCGGTGCAGATCGGCCCCCTGGTGGTCGTGGCCGGCGTGCTCGTCGTGGTGCTCGCCGAGAGCGGCGCGCGTGCCGCCGGCGACATCGCCGGGGCGGCCGGGGTGGTGCGCTGCGCGCGCGGCATGCACGCTATCGAGCGCGTGATGTCGCCGGTCGTGGCCCTCGGGGCGTGGGCCGACCGCCTGCTCGTGGCGGTGCTGCCGCCGCCGCCGGATCCCGGCGCCCAGCGCGAGGAGACGGTCGAGCAGTTCCGCGAGGTGGTGGCGGCCGAGGCCGGCGTGTCGCCGGACGACGAACGCCTGTTGCGCGGCGTCTTTTCGCTCGCGGACACGCACGCGCAGGAGATCATGGTCCCGCGCGTGGATGTCATCGGCATCGACGCCCGTGCGGCCTGGGCCGACGCCCTGTCGGCAGTCCGGGCGGCGCGGCATGCGCGCTACCCGGTCTATGAACGGACGCTCGACAACATCGTCGGGATCCTGCACGCGAAGGACCTGCTGCCCGGCGTGCTGGCCGACGCCAGTCCCGACACGCCGTGGCGCGCGCTGGTGCGCCCGGCGCGGTTCATCCCGGCCACCAAGCCGGTCGACGCGCTGATGCGGGACCTGAAGGCGTCGCGCCAGCACATGGCCGTTGTCGTGGATGAGTTCGGCGGCACCGCGGGGGTGGTCACGCTCGAGGATGTCCTGGAAGTGATCGTCGGCGAGATCCGCGACGAGCACGACGTGGAGGAGGCCGAGGTGCGCGCCCTGGGCGACGGCCGGTACTCGCTCTCCGCGCGCGTGCCCCTCGGCGACGTGAACGAACTGATGGGGAGCGCTTTCGAGCGCGAGGGGGTGCATACGATTGGCGGCCTCGTGTTCGCGGCCGTGGGCGCGGTGCCGCGGGCGGGCGACAGCATCGTCGTCGAGGGCTTCCGCCTCGTGGTCGAACGCGTGGCGCGCCGCCGCATCGTGCGCGTGACGATCGGGCCGGCGGCGGTCGCATGAGCACGTTCGCGCTCTCGCTGCTCCTCACGGGCGTGGTGGCGACCCTCACGGCCGCGGCGACCTCGGTGCGCACGGTGAGCCGGATCTGGCTGCGGCACTGGGCCGAGCGCCAGGTGAACGCCAGCGCCGGGCAGGATGCCGGGCAGGCCGCGGCCGCCCTCGACCGGCCGCACGACTTCCTGCTCGCGGCGGGCACGGGCATCGCCGTGACCGTGTTTGCGCTCGGGGCAGTGGTGACCTCACGCTCCGCACCGACCGAGGTGCTCCAGCAGCTGCTGGTGGCGGCGGTGCTCCTCCTGCTGGTGGGGCAGGTCGTGCCGCGTGCGCTCGCACGGCGCTGGGGCACCGCCCTCATCCCGGTGCTCGCCCCGGTGCTGCAGGTGCTGGACGCGCTGTTCGGCCCCATCCTCGGATTCGCGGGCCGCGTCGCGCGCCGCTTTGTCGCGCCCGCGCAGCCGGCGACGCCAGAGGCGACCGACCCGCTCGAGGACCTCCTGCGCGACGCGCAGGCGGAGGGCATCGGGGAGGCCGGCGAGGCCGAGATCATCAGTGGGGTCGTGGAGTTCGGCGAAAAGCGGGTGGGTGACGTGATGACGCCGCGCGAGCGGGTCACCGCCGTGACGCGCGGGATGCCGGCCGACGACATCGCGCGCATCGTCGCGACATCGGCGTACAGCCGCGTGCCCGTGCTCAGCGAGGGCGGCGCGGCCGTTGTCGGCGTGTTGCACGCCTTCGACGTCCTCGTGCACCCGCACGATCCGCTCAGCGGCCTGCGCGCCGCCGCGGTGGCGGGTCCCGATGAACCATGCGGCGTGGTGATGCGGCGCATGCTCCGCGAACATCGCCACATGGCCATCGTGCAGCGTGCCGGGACGGTGGCGGGAATCGTCACCCTCGAGGACCTTATGGAGGAGCTGGTGGGCGACATTCGCGACGAGCACGACGAACCGGCGGGATCCGCATGACCGGCCCCGGCGCGTTGGCCCGCGTCCTGGAAGGTTTCGCCGCCGGGCGCCGGGCGTCGCTTGCACGCGCCATGTCGATCGTGGAGGACGGGCGTCCCGAGGCCGATGCGCTCCTGGCAGCCCTGCATCCGCTCGTGGGGCGCACGCGTCGCATTGGCATCACGGGGCCGCCGGGCGCCGGCAAGAGTACCGTCACGACGCGCCTCGCCGCGTACTTTCGGGAGCAGGGCCTCACGGTCGGCATCATCGCGGTGGATCCCACGTCGCCGTTCACCGGCGGCGCCCTGCTCGGTGACCGCGTGCGCATGGAGGCCGTGGCGCTCGATCCGGGGGTCTTCATCCGCTCGATGGCGACGCGCGGATCGCTCGGCGGCCTCGCCGCCACGACCCGGGAGTTGTGCGATGTCCTCGACGCGTACGGCGTCGACCGCCTCCTGGTCGAAACCGTCGGTGTCGGGCAGAGCGAGCTCGACATTTCCCGGACCGCGGACCAGAGCGTCGTCGTGCTCGTGCCGGAGTCCGGCGACACGATCCAGGCCATGAAGGCCGGCCTGATGGAGATCGCGGACCTGTTCGTGGTGAACAAGGCCGATCGCCCCGGCGCCGACCGCGTGAAGCACGACCTCGAGCTCATGCTCGGCCTGCGGACCGCGTTCTCGCATGGCGACGAGCCGGCGCACCATGGCGTGGATCTGCGACGGATCGCGAATCCCGCGCGGGCCGCCCGCGCGGCGGCCGCGGATCCCGAGGCGGTCGCCTGGACGCCGCCGGTGCTCCAGACCGTCGGCACCACCGGCGCGGGCGTCGTCGAACTGGTCGGCGCCCTGGACCGCCACTTTGCCTATCTTGAGAGGAGCGGCACGCTCGCCGCCCGACGGCGCGCGCGCGTGCGGCAGCGCATCGTGGACGTGGTCGAGGCGCGGGTCCGGCGACGGCTCTGGCTCGACCGCGGCACGAACGAGTGGCTCGACGCACGACTGCCCGAGGTGGAATCCGGCGCCATCACGCCGTACCTCGCGGCCGACCAGTTGCTGGCCCGCAGTGGATCACTCCTGACCGGAGCGACGGAATGACCGGCGTACACACCGACGCGGACGCGACGATCGCCGCCATGCAGCGCGAACTCGACGACCTGCGCGCGCAGGTCGCGGCCTGGCGCGAGCGGTTCGATGCGAGCACCGTGCGCGACCTGAACTTCACGAACTCGGCGCGGGCGGTCGAACCCCTGTACACCGCCCTCGACCTGGCCGGGTCGGCGGGCACCGCGTTCGAGGTACCGGGCACGTTCCCGTTCACGCGCGGCATCCATCCGACGGGCTATCGGGGCCGCCTCTGGACCATGCGCCAGTTCGCCGGGTTCGGGTCCGCCCGCGAGACCAACGCGCGCTACAAGTTCCTGCTCGCGCAGGGCACGACGGGCCTCAGCGTGGCGTTCGATTTCCCGACGCTGATGGGCTACGACTCCGACCATCCGCGGTCCGAGGGCGAGGTCGGGAAGTGCGGCGTGGCCATCAGTTCGCTCGCCGACATGGAGACCCTCTTCGACGGGATTCCGCTGGGCGAGGTGTCGACGTCCATGACGATCAACGGCCCGGCGATCATCCTGTGGTGCTTCTACATCGCCGCTGCGGAGAAACAGGGCGTGAGCGCCGGGAAGCTCCGCGGGACCGTGCAGAACGACATTCTCAAGGAGTACATGGCGCAGCACGCCTGGTGCTTCCCGATCGAGCCCGCGCTGCGCCTCATCGTGGACATGTTCGAGTGGGGGTCGAAGCACGCGCCCCAGTGGAACACGATTTCGATCTCCGGCTACCACATCCGGGAGGCCGGCGCGACCGCCGCGCAGGAACTCGCCTTCACGCTCGCCGATGGATTCACGTACGTCGAGCGCGGGCGTGCCCGCGGGCTGGCGGTCGACGAGTTCGCGCCGCGCCTGTCGTTCTTCTGGGACATCCACAACGACTTCTTCGAAGAGATCGCAAAGCTGCGGGCGGCGCGGCGCATCTGGGCGCGGCACATGAAGGACCGGTACGGCGCCAAGGATCCGCGGTCGTGGATGATGCGGTTCCACTCCCAGACCGCCGGCGTGACGCTGACCGCGCAGCAGCCCATGAACAACGTCGTGCGCGTAGCCTACCAGGCACTCGCGGCCGCGCTCGGCGGCACGCAGTCGCTGCACACCAACTCAATGGACGAGACGCTGGCGCTCCCCACGGAGCACGCGGTGCAGGTGGCCCTGCGCACCCAGCAGATTCTTGCCTACGAAACGGGCGTTCCCAATTCGATCGATCCGCTCGGCGGCTCGTACTACGTCGAGAGGCTCACCGACGACCTCGAGCAGGAGGCCGAACGGCTGTTCGCCGAGATCGACGCGGCGGGCGGCGTGGTGGCGTGCCTCGAGAAGGGTTGGCTCCAGCGGCGGATTGCCGAGAGCGCGGCCCGGCAGCAATGGGAGATCGAGCAGCATCGGCGGGTGATCGTCGGCGTGAACGAATTCGTCACCGATGAATCGCTCCAGATCCCGCTCCTGAAGATCGACGAGGCGGCCGCGCAGCAGCAGACCGAGCGCCTCGCGCGGCTCCGCCAGACGCGCGACCACGCCACCTGTACGGCGCGCCTCGAGCGGTTGCGTGAGGCCGCGCGCGGCACCGAGAACGTCGTGCCGCACATCCTCGACTGCGCCCGCGCGTACTGCACGCTCTACGAAATCCGCGCTGCGCTCGAGGATGTGTTCGGGGCATATCGCGAGCCGGTCTTCTTCTGATCTGGCGCCGCCGGAGCACGCGTCTCGCGCGGCGCGGGTGTCCTTGCGGCGAACACGGAGGCATCAATGGCGACACGGACTCGGGCCGGGCGAGCGACGACGAAGCGAGCGAAGGCGAAGCGAGCGACGGCGAAACGACTGAAGACGACGCTCGCGAAGGGCGCCACGGGGCGGGGTGGCAGCACGGTCAAGCGCGGCACGGTGTCGCGCGGCCGGTCGCGGGCGGCGGCCTCCGGACCGCAGGTGCTCGTCATGGTCGGGACGATGAAAGGCGCGTTCCTGTTCTGGTCGGACGCGAGGCGCCGGACGTGGCGCGTCGATGGCCCGCACTTTCCGGGCGAAACGGTCTATGCGATCGCCTTCGACGGGCGCGGCGGGCGCCGCCGGATCCTCGCCGCGCCGCGTAGCTGGCACTGGGGCGCGGTCATCCGGACGAGTGATGACCTCGGCAGGACCTGGAGCTCGCCGGAGCGCAAGAACGTCAGGTTCCCGGAGGGCAGCGGCGCGTCCCTGGTCAACATCTGGCAGATCGCGCCCGGCCCGGAATCCTCCCCGGACCTCCTGTACGCGGGCGTCGAGCCGCACTGCCTCTTCCGGTCCACCGATGGCGGTGACACGTGGGCGCCCGTCGAGGCGTTCCTGACGCACGAACACCGCGCCCGGTGGACGCCCGGGGCGGGCGGCATGTGCCTGCACACGATCATCCAGGATCCCGCCAACGCGGACCGGATCGGCGTCGCCATGTCCACCGGCGGATTCTACCGCAGCGACGACGGGGGCAGGACCTGGCGGGCGCGCAACGTTGGCGTGCGCGCCGAGTTCCTGCCGGACAAGCATCCCGAGTTCGGGCAGTGCGTCCACAAGGTGTCGTCTCATCCCTCGCGCCCGGGCACGCTGTTCCTCCAGAACCACTGGGGCCTGTACCGCAGCGACGACTGGGGCGATTCGTGGAAGGACATCGCGGGCGGGTGCAGGGAGGTGCCGTCCGACTTCGGCTTCTGCATGCAGGTGCATCCGCATGATCGCGACACGGCATACATCGTCCCCCTGACGTCCGACGGATTCCGGTGCACGCCGGACGCGCGGCTGCGCGTCTATCGCACGCGCAACGGCGGGAGGAACTGGGAGGCGCTGACGCGGGGCCTCCCGCAGCATGGGGCGTATGAGACGGTGCTCCGCGATGCCATGTCCACGGACGCCGCGCGGCCGGCAGGCGTGTACTTCGGCACGCGCAGCGGCAAGCTGTTCGGCTCGGCGAACGGCGGCGATGCGTGGTCCGAGATGGCCAACGGGCTTCCGCCGATCGTCTGCGTCCGGGCGGCGGTCGTCGCGTAGCGTGCCGATTCAGGTCAACGTGCCCGGCGCGCTGCAGGCGTTCGCCGGCGGGTCGCGCCGCCTCCAGGTGGACGTCCGATGCCGCACCGTGCGCGACACCCTCCGGGCCGTTGCCGGTGTGCACCCGGGCGTGGTGGAGCGCGTCCTGACCGAGACTGGCGAGCTCCGCGAGCACGTGAACGTGTTCGTCGGCGAGGAGAACTGCCGGTTCGCCGGCGGCCTCGATGCGCCGGTGCGCGACGGGGCCGTCCTCGAGATCGTCGCGAGCGTCAGCGGCGGGTAGGCGCACGGGGCGGGCCCGGCAGCGCCGCATCCCGCCGAGTGAGTAGATTCACGGGATGACTCGTCCCATCCGCGTGCTGGTCGCCAAACCCGGGCTCGATGGACATGATCGCGGGGCCAAGGTCGTGGCCGCCGCCCTTCGCGACGCCGGCATGGAAGTGATTTACACGGGGTTGCACCAGACGCCCGAGATGATCGCGACGGCGGCGATTCAGGAAGACGTCGACGTTGTCGGCCTCTCGATCCTCTCGGGCGCGCACATGACGCTCTTTCCGCGCGTGCTCGATCTCCTCCGGGCGGAAGGCCGCGACGATATTCTCGTCACGGGCGGCGGCATCATTCCCCAGGAGGACATGGACGCCCTCGGGACGCTGGGTGTGGGCCGGCTCTTCGGGCCAGGGTCGCCCACCGGTGACCTCGTCGCGTACATCAAGGAATGGTTCGCCCAGCGGAATCCGCAGCACGCGTGACGTCGCGGTTGCGGGAGCTGAGCGCCGCGGCGCGTGCCCTCGAGGCGCGGCTGCGCGAGGGCGGCGGAGGCGACAAGGCGGCGCGCGAGCACGCCCGTGGCAAGCTCACCGCGCGTGAGCGCGTCACGCAGCTTACCGACGCGGACGCGCCGCTCCTCGAACTCGGGCTCCTCGTGGCGCACGACCGCTACGACGGCCAGGCGCCGGCTGCCGGCGTCATCACGGCCGTGGGGTACGTGGCCGGCCGCGAATGCGTGATCGTGGCGAACGACGCCACGGTGAAGGCCGGATCGTGGTGGCCCGAGACCATCGGCAAGATCCTGCGGGCGCAGGAATGTGCGATGCGCTCGAGGGTGCCGATCATCTACCTCGTCGACTCCGCCGGCGTGAACCTGCCGTACCAGGGCGGGGTGTTCCCGGGGCAATACGGCGCCGCGCGGATCTTCTACTACAACTCGCTCATGCGGCGCTACCTGCGCGTGCCGCAGATCGCCGCGGTGATGGGGCAGTGCGTTGCCGGAGGCGCCTACCTGCCCGCGCTGTCGGACGTCATCCTGATGGTGAAGGGGTCGTCGTTCATGGGCCTGGGGGGGCCCAACCTCGTGAAGGGCGCCACGGGCCAGACCATCGACGGTGAGACGCTCGGCGGGGCCGCGACGCATACGGAGGTGAGCGGCGTCGCGCACTACGCGGCCGAGTCCGACGCCGATTGCCTCCGCCACATCCGCGACCTGGTGGAACGGCTTCCGGCTCCGCCCGCGCGTCCCTTGCCGTACCAGCCGCGCGAGTCGGAGCCGCCGACGGACCCGGAGGCGCTTTACGACCTGTTGCCGACGGATCATCGCATGGCGTACGACGTGCACGCCGTGTTGCGCGCGATCGTTGACGGCGGCCGCCTGGACGAGTTCCAGCCGGCGATCGCGCCGGAGATGATCTGCGCCGACGCGGCCGTGGATGGGGTGAATGTCGGCATTATCGCCAACCATCGCGGACTGATCCGCACGACCGGCGGGCGCGCGAAGTTCGGCGGGATCATCTACCCCGAGAGCGCGGAGAAGACGGCGTATTACATCGATCGCTGCGACCGCGCGAGCATGCCCCTGCTGTTCGTGCAGGACGTGTCCGGGTTCATGGTCGGGCCCGAGGCGGAGCACGCCGGCATCATTCGCGCGGGGGCGCGCTTCGTCGAGGCCATGGCCACCGCGACCGTTCCCCGGATCGTCCTGACGGTGAACCACGCGTCCGGGGCGGGCTACTACGCGATGGCGGGCCAGGGATTCGACCCCGACTTCATCCTCTCCTGGCCCACCGGCCGCATGGGCGTGATGGAGGGCGAGAGCGCCGTGCAGGCCGTGCACGGGCCAGCGCTCGACGCCGCGCGCGCCGCGCGGACGGCGCCGGGGCCGGCCGTGGCCGAGTCCGTGGACGCGATGCGCCGCGACTACGAGCATCAGCTCGATGCCCTCTACGCCGGGGCGCGCGGATTCATCGATGCGATCGTCTATCCCGAGAATACCCGCGCCATGCTGGCGCTGGCCCTGCGGACCACGCTCAACAACCCCGGCCCGCATCTCGGCCCCTACGTCCTGCCGTCACGCCTCGAGGTGAACGGATGAACGGGCGCGTCGTCCGCATCGGGGGCGGTTCGGGCATGTGGGGCGACGACCTCGACGCGCCCCGGCGCCTCGTGGACGGCGGGCCCGTGGACTACGTGATGCTCGACTTCCTGGCCGAAGTCACGATGTCCGTGCTGCAACGCCAACGCACCCGGGACCCGTCGCGGGGGTATGCCACGGACGTCGTCGGCATGATCGAGAGTGTCCTGCCGGCCCTGTCCTGGGGCACGGTGAAGGTCCTGACGAACGCCGGCGGCGTGAATCCGGCGGCCTGCGCCGCCGCCATCGCCGAGATGGCCGCGCGCGCGGGAAAGAGACAGGAGCTGCGGATCGGCCTCGTCACCGGTGACGACCTGCTCCCCGGCCTCGACGCGCTGCTCGCGGCGGGGCACGAGTTTCGCCACATGGAGTCCGGTGAGCCGCTCGCGATGGTCCGCGACCGCGTCGTGGCCGCCAATGCGTATCTCGGATCGGCCCCGCTGGCCGATGCCCTCGCGCTCGGCGCGAACGTGGTCGTCTCGGGACGCTGCCACGATGCGGCCCTCGCGGTCGCCCCGCTGCGGCACGAGTTCGGCTGGGCGCCGACCGACTACGACCTCCTGGCCGCCGGCACCGTGGCCGGACACGTGATCGAGTGCGGCGCGCAGTCCTCCGGCGGCAACTGCCTCGCGGACTGGCGCACGATGCCCGATCTCGCGGATGTCGGCTACCCGATCGTGGAGGTGTCGGCCGACGGGCGGTTCGTCGTCACCAAGCATCCCGGCACCGGTGGCCGGGTGTCCGCGGCCACCGTCACCGAACAACTCGTGTACGAGATCGGCGATCCGCGCGCGTATGTCACCGCGGACTGCGTGACGGACTTCACGTCCATCAAGCTCATCGACGAGCGGGACGACCGCGTGTACATCAGCGGCGTCCGCGGCGGCGCGCCGACGGGGAAGCTCAAGGTGAGCATCGCCTACCACGACGGATACAAGGCCGTCGGCACCCTGGTCTACGGCTGGCCCGACGCCGTGGAGAAGGCGCGGGCCGCCGAGCGCATCGTCCGGGCGCGGCTCGACCGCCTCGGGCTCGCGTTCGAGCGGGTGCACGTCGAACTCGTCGGCGCCGGCGCCACGCACGGTCCCCTCGCCGGCCCGGACGCGGGACGCGACGCGCCCGAGGTGCAGTTCCGGTTTGGCGTGCGCGACCGCGACCGCGCGAACGTGGAGCGGTTCACCCGCGAGATTGCGCCCCTCGTGCTCAACGGTCCGCCGACGGTCACGGGCTACTTCGGGGCCCGCGCGAAGGTGGAGGAGATCCTCGGCTACTGGCCCGCGCTCGTGGACGCCGCGGCGGTCACGCCTCGGGTGGAGCTGGCCCCATGAACATTCCGTTGGCCGACATCGCGCACGCACGGTCCGGCGACAAGGGCGACTCCGCCAACGTTGGGGTGATCGCCCTTCGGCCAGAGTGGTACGCCGTCCTGGAGAAGTACCTCACCGTCGACGTGGTGTCGGCGCATTTCGCGCCGCTCATCTCCGGGCCGGTGGAGCGGTACGACCTGCCCAACCTGGGCGCCCTGAACTTCGTGCTGCACGGCGCCCTGGACGGGGGCGGTACGCGATCGCTGCGGATCGACGCGCAGGGCAAGACGCTCTCGACGGCGATGCTCCGCATCGTGCTCGACGTGCCGGCGTCGGATCCGCGCGTGGCGTCCGTGCGGCAGGCGCTCCGATGACCACGCCCTATGCGGCGGGACACTCGCGGCTCACCGCCGCGAAGCTCGTGACGGTGCTGGTTGGCATCGCGCTGTTCGGCACCGGCATCCGCTGGGACGTGCCCGCATTGCGGGGCGCGGGCATCGCGATGGTCGCCGTGGCCTGGGCGCTCCGGTTCGCCGGGCCGCGGTCACCGCGGCCGGGTCAGCTGCCCGACGAAACGAGGTAGCCGCGCTTGATGTCGGACGCGCCGGCGCGCACGCCGAGCGCCACGGACACGCCGAACACGATGGCCGTCGCCCCGGTGACGATCGGCAGGAGCCACACGACCGGCGCCGCAACCATCGCGGCAACGAAGCCGGCGACGAGCGCGGTGCCGGTTTTGTGCGCCGCGTCGACGTAGCGCAGGCGGTCGCGCACGAAACGGCGGGCGCCGCCGTACCCGATCCAGCCCGCCGTGAATGTCAGTGCCAGCGAAATCCACCAGAGCATGTGTCCTCCTCCCGTCCTGCGGCCCTACGCGCCGGCGCAGGGGTGGGTTTCAGTGACGGCCGTGGCGCCGAGTACCTTTCCTGCCACCTCCCGACGCCTGATGCCACCGCTTCGTCGCCGCCACCCCGTCCGGCGCCCCGCATGACGGGCGCGGGCGTGATGCGCCCGGAACTGCTCGCGCCGGCGGGTTCGCTCGATGCCGTGCGCGCGGCGTTCGCCAACGGCGCCGATGCCGTGTACCTCGGCGTCGGCCGGTTCAACGCGCGGGACGAGGGCGCCCAGATCTCCCTCGACGACCTGGCCGTCGCGTGCCGCATCGCGCATGGGCGCGGGGGGCGCGTCTACCTGACGCTGAATACGCTCGTCAAGCAGCAGGAGATCGCCGATGCGCTCGAACTGCTCGGCGACTGCGTGGATCGCGGCATCGATGCCGTCCTCGTCCAGGACCTCGGGCTCGTCACGCTCATCCGGCAGCTGTATCCGGCGCTCGACATCCACGGCTCGACGCAGATGTCGGTGCACGACGCGAGCGCCGCGCGCGTCGTGCGCGACCTCGGCGCCGTGCGCGTCGTGCTCGCGCGCGAGAACACGCTGGATGACGTCCGCGCCATTCGCGCGGCCGTCGGCGAGATCGGGATCGAGACGTTCGTGCACGGCGCCTTGTGCATCTCGTACTCCGGGCAGTGCTTCATGTCCGGAATGATCTCCGAACGGAGCGCCAACCGCGGCTCGTGCGCGCAGTCGTGTCGCAAGGACTACGTCCTCGCGGAATCCGGCGGCGCGGAGCTCGATCGCGGCTACCTCATCTCCGCGAAGGACCTCGGCGCGTACGACCACCTGCGGGCCATCGCCGAGGCTGGTGTCGGCTGCCTCAAGATCGAGGGACGCAAGAAGAAGCCCGAGTATGTCGCGACCGTGACGCGGGCCTACCGCGAGTTCCTCACGCGCATCGAACAGGGCGTCTTCGCGCCCCCGACCATCGAGGACGCCGAACCGCTGGTGCAGATCTTCTCGCGCGGGTTCACCGGCGGCATGCTCGGCGGGCGTCAGGGACGGGGATACGTCACGCGCACGCATCCCGACAATCGGGGCCTCGAGATCGGGACCGTGGTGTCGTCCGCCGACGGCGAGGTGATCATCGACGTCCGCCATCCGGTGGAGGTCGGCGACGGGCTGGGCTTCGAGCCGCCAGGCGGCGCGGCACCGGGAGAGACGACGGGATTCGCGGTCCGCGCGGTGCGCACGATCGGTGACGTCCCGGCCGGCGTCCGGCAAGCCGTCGCGGGCCGCGTGTCGGTCGCCCCCGGCTGGGTGGTGGTGCGGACGTCCGATGCCGCGTTGCTGGCGGCGGCCC
This sequence comes from uncultured Gemmatimonas sp., assembly GCA_964556915.1. Classification (GTDB taxonomy): domain Bacteria; phylum Gemmatimonadota; class Gemmatimonadetes; order Gemmatimonadales; family Gemmatimonadaceae; genus Fen-1231. The sequence continues at coordinate 131 of CAZKYG010000049.1, read as the reverse complement.
GTGCGTCGTTCGCGGACGTGACGGACGGCGCCGGGTCGCGCGATCAGATTGGTGTGCGTGCGTTCGGCAGCGCCGGCGGGCCGCTCAAGCTCGTGTTCACGTCGCGCGGCGACGCCGAGGCCGTCGTGTCC